>DAORJC010000098.1:0-10552 GCA_035438885.1 Aquabacterium sp.
CCGTGGAGCCCATCGACGTGCCGCCGTATTTGTGAACAATCAGTGCCATGTCAGACGTTGCTGAAAAAGGTTGGATGCCGAATGCCCGGGTGGGCAAACGGTCAAACCCGAGATTTTAGCCCAAGCCAGGAATTCAGGGGGACCAAGACAGGACAACGCGGTCGTCACCGGGCAAGGCACGGGCTTTGGCGTCCAGGCCCAGGCCGGGCACAAACAGCAGCACGTCGCCCAGCCACAGCAAGGGGCCTTCGCGCGCCCAGGCGGGCACGCCTTCGGCCTGGTACTGCTTGCGCAGCAAGCGCTGAGGGCGCCCTGCCCCCAGCTGAAAATGCTCGCCACCCTCGCGCTGGCGCCAGTGCGCACGGGCCAGCGCCGAGCGGGGCAAGCCCTGATCGTCCGTGGCGGCATCGACCTGCACCTGCCCCCAACCCAGCGCCAGGTGGTGCAGGCCGTTGCCGGCGTCGGTCACGGGCAGGCGGGGTGCGGGCTCGTCCTCGGGCACGGGTGCCACGCTGGAGCGGGCGGTCTTGCGCCACGACAGCCAGCCGCGGTACAGCACCACCTCGCGCCAGCCGTGCAGGGGCCAGCGGGCCCCACCCGTGAGGGAGCGCCCCACCCAGTCGCGCTGCAGGCGGCACAGCACGGCCTGCGGCAACACGATGCCGGCCACGCGTTCGGTCCAGATCTTCAAAAATACGCGCTGGGCGCTGTCACCCAGGGCCTGCCAGGCCGCCAGGGACATGGCCGTGGTCCCGCCCTGCTCCGCCGTCAGCGTGGACCACCGGGCGTCGACCCATTCCTGCATGCAGGCCTGGGCATCGGCTTGGTGGTGGGCGGCATCGGCAAAGCCTTGCTCGGCCTGCGGGAACAAGGCCTGCAGGCCTGGCCAGACCGACAGGCGCCAGCGGTTGCGGGCAAAGCGCTCGTTGGTGTTGCTGTCGTCGTCGATGTGGCTCAGGCCATGGGCCGCCACGTGGGCCTCGATGGCCTCACGGGGTTGGTCCAGCCAGGGGCGCACCCAGGTGATGCCGTCGCGCACGACTTCATGGGGCATGCCCGACAGGCCGGCCACACCGGCACCGCGCATGGCCTGCAGCACAAAGGTTTCTGCCTGGTCCTGCCGGTGGTGGGCCAGCAGCACGCGATCGGCCCCCGCGGCTCGGGCCATGTCGGCCAGCGCGCGGTAGCGCCCGTCGCGGGCCCAGGCCTCGATGCTCTCGCCAGGCGCCGGGGCACCTGCCAGTCGGCAAGACACGAAGGCGACCGGCAGCCCGGCTTGCACCCATTGCTCGCATTGCGCCTGGACATGGGCCAGCCATTGGTCAGCGTGAGGGCTCAGGCCATGGTGCACGTGCAGGGCCAGCACCTGGGTCGGCCCGCTGGCCGAGTCCTGCGACCGAGCCAGGGCCTGCACACGGCAGGCCGTGGCGTGCAGCAGGGCCATGGAGTCCCGGCCACCACTGCAGGCCACCGCCACGCAGGGCCGTGACCCCAGCGAATCAACGCTCAGTGGTGTCGGTGTAGCGGCCATAGGACTGCAGTCGGTCGTAGCGTTGCTGCAGAAGGTCCTTGACCTTGACGTCGCTCAGCTGGCGCATGGCATCGTTCAGGCCGCGCTTGAGGTTGGCACACGCCTGCTTGATGTCACGGTGGGCGCCGCCCACGGGCTCGGACACGATCTTGTCGACCAGGCCCAGGGCCTTGAGGCGGTGGGCGGTGATGCCCAGGGCCTCTGCCGCATCGGGCGCCTTGTCGGACGTCTTCCAGAGGATGGAGGCGCAGCCTTCGGGCGAGATGACCGAGTACACCGAGTACTGCAGCATCAACACCTGGTCGGCCACGCTGATGGCCAGGGCGCCGCCGGAGCCGCCTTCACCGATGATGGTGGTGATGATGGGCACTTCCAGGCGCGCCATCTCGAAGATGTTGCGGCCGATGGCCTCGGACTGGTTGCGCTCTTCCGCGCCGATGCCGGGGTAGGCGCCGGGGGTGTCCACAAAGGTGAACACGGGCAGGCCAAATTTTTCAGCGGTCTGCATCAGGCGCAGGGCCTTGCGGTAGCCCTCGGGGCGGGACATGCCGAAGTTGCGCGCGGCGCGCTCCTTGGTGTCACGGCCCTTTTGGTGGCCCAGCACCATGCAGGCTTGGCCATTGTAGCGGGCCAGACCGCCCACGATGGACAGGTCGTCCGAGAAATGACGGTCGCCGTGCATTTCCTGAAAGTCGGTGAACAGCTCGTTCACGTAGTCCAGCGTGTATGGGCGCTGAGGGTGACGCGCGATCTGCGTGACCTGCCAGGGGGTCAGGTTGGCGTAGATGTCCTTGGTGAGCTGCGTGCTTTTTTTGCTCAGGCGGTCGATCTCCTCGGAGATGTCGACGGCAGACTCGCTCTGCACATAACGCAGCTCTTCGATCTTGGATTCCAGCTCGGCAATGGGTTGCTCGAACTCCAGAAAATGACGTTTGCTCATGGCAAGTCTTCCTTCAATAGTCCACGGGCACCGGGTCCAGGCTTCGCCACAGATACCATGTTCCGACGGTTCTGTAGGGCGCCCAGGCCTCGGCGATGTCGCGTGCCTCAGCGCGCGAGACCGGCTCGCCGCTGAAGTAGTTGACGCTGATGCCCTTGATCAGGCCCAGGTCGTCCAGCGGCAGGACGTTGGCCCTCATCAAATGAAAGATCAGGAACATCTCGGCCGTCCAGCGGCCAATGCCGCGGATGTCGATGAGTTCCTCGATGATGCCCTCATCGGGCATGTCTGACCACTGGTCCACGTGCACCTTGCCATCGGCAAAGTGGCGGGCCAGGTCTTGCAGGTAATCAACCTTGCGGGCGGACAGCCCGGCCGTGCGCAGCACCTCGGGCGTGCGCGACAGCAGGTCCTCGACCCCCAGGGGGCGGCGGGCCTCTTCCGGATCCTGGCCGACCAGCAGCAACAGCTTGCCCCAGACCGATTGCGCGGCCTTGACAGAGATTTGCTGGCCGACGATGGAGCGTGCCAGGGTGGTGAAGGCATCGCCCCGGCTGTACAGGCGCGCCAGGCCGTGGTCGGCGATCAGCTTGCGCATGACCCGATCCCGCTTGGACAGGTGTTTGCAGGCCTCGTCCCAATAAGGGGGCGTGACGGGTTGCACGGGCGGGACCAGGTCGGCCCCTTCCACCGATGGCACGGCTTTGGCGCTCATCAGGCCTTGACCCAGGTGGTGCCTTGGGCCGAATCCTTGAGCTCGATGCCCATGGCAGTCAGCTCATTGCGCAGGCGGTCGGCCTCCGCAAAATTGCGGGCCTTTTTGGCCTCGGCTCGGGCCTGGATCAGTGCTTCGATGGCGGCCGCGTCCACACCGCCGTCGCCCGAGGCGCCTTGCAGGTAGTCGCTGGGGCGTTGCTGCAGCAGGCCCAGGCAGGCGCCCAGGGCCTTGAGCAGCGTGGCGGCAGCGATGCTGCGGTCGCGGTTGAACTCGGCGGCCAGGTCAAACAGCACCGACACGGCGATGGGGGTGTTGATGTCCTCGTCCATGGCCGCCTTGAAGCGCGCAGCCTGTGGGTGGGTCCAGTCAATCGCCAGGCTGACGTCGTCCGGCAAGGCGGCCGTCTGCAGCGCGGTGTACAGACGGCGCAAGCCATTGCGGGCGTCGTCCAGGCCAGCATCGCTGTAGTTGAACGGGCTGCGGTACTGCACGCGCAGCATGAAGAACCGCATGGTCTCGCCGTCGTAGCTCTTGAGCACGTCGCGGATGGTGAAGAAATTGCCCAGAGACTTGGACATTTTCTCGTTGTCGACGTTCAGGAAGCCGTTGTGCATCCAGTAGTTCACGAACCGCTTGCCGGAGGCGCCTTCGCTCTGGGCGATTTCGTTCTCGTGGTGGGGGAACTGCAGGTCCAGCCCACCGCCGTGGATGTCGAACTGCTCGCCCAGCAAGGCGCAGCTCATGGCCGAGCACTCGATGTGCCAACCAGGGCGACCAGGGCCAAAGGGGGATTCGTACTTGGCGTCCACCGGCTCTTCGGGCTTGGCGGCTTTCCACAGGACAAAGTCCAGCGGGTCCTGCTTGCCATCGTCCACGGCCACGCGCTCGCCCGCACGCAGGTCGTCCAGCGACTTGCCCGACAGCTTGCCGTAGCCCTCGAACTTGCGCACGGCGTAGTTCACGTCGCCATTGGTGGCGCGGTAGGCCAGGCCACGGGACTCCAGCTTGCCGATCATGTCCAGCATCTGGGGCACATATTGCGTGGCGCGGGGCTCGTGCGTGGGCAGCTCGATGCCCAGCGAGCCGATGTCACGGTGCATGGCCTCGGTCATCTCGTCGGTCAGCTCGCGGATCGTGATGCCGCGCTCGACCGCCCGGCGGATGATCTTGTCATCGATGTCGGTGATGTTGCGGACGTAGGTGACCTGGTAGCCACTGCACTTGAGCCAGCGCTGGACCACGTCGAACGACATCATCATGCGGGCATGCCCGACATGACAGAGGTCGTAGATGGTCATGCCGCACACGTACATGCTGGCCTGACCTGGTACACGAGGGGTGAAAACTTCAACCTGGCGAGACAGGCTGTTGAAAATGCGCAAACTCATGGGGCATGGGGCCTTCAAGGCCGACTGGTCGCGGGGGGACAGGCCATCAGAACGCTGTCGTCGCTCAGCTACAATCGAACGAGTATAGCCGCCAGGCGCGCATCAAAACCAGTCGCATCAGGGTCATCCGGCAGTCCCCATGCCCACCAGCGCTGGTATCCTGCGATGCACATGCCTTCTTTCACCCTTTGACATCCACTTGACCCATGCGAGTTGTTGCGCCCCCTTTCGGAGCCCGTCTGTCTGCCCTGGCCGCCCAGTGCGTGGCCGTTGCCGTGCTGAGCCTGTCCGGCAACATCGCTCGCGCCGATGACGTGGCCGATGTGCAAAAGCTGCTGTCGGCTGGCAAGAACGTCGAAGCGCTGCAAAAGGCCGATCAGTTCCTCTCGAGCAAACCTCGTGACCCCATGATGCGTTTCCTGCGCGGCATCAGCCTGTCGCAGGCCGGTCGCACCGCTGAGGCCATCACCGCTTTCCAGAAGTTGACCGAAGACTTCCCCGAGTTGCCTGAGCCCTTCAACAACCTGGCCGTGCTGTACGCACAGCAAGGTCAGTATGAAAAGTCGCGCTCGGCCCTGGAAATGGCCATTCGCACCAACCCCAGCTACGCCACCGCCTACGAAAACCTGGGCGACGTCTACGCGAAGCTGGCCAGCCAGGCCTACTCCAAGGCCCTGCAGATCGACACCCGCTCGGCCGTGGCCCCCAAGCTGGCCATGATCCGTGACCTGTTCCCCAAGGATCGCAGCGCAACTGCCGTGGCAGCACTGACCAACGGCGCCGGTGGCGGCAAGGCCACCGCACCGCTGCCACCGGCTGCGACCCCGGCACCTGCGCCCGCGCCCGCGCCCGCACCGGCTCCAACGCCTGCTCCGGCGCCCGCGCCTGTGGTGACCAAGCCTGTGCCTGCTCCAGCCCCCGCACCGGTGGCGGCCCCTGCGCCTGCCCCCGCAGAAGCCAAGGCTGAAGCCCGTGAGCGCGATGTGGAAGCTGCCGTGCGCGCCTGGGCTGCCGCCTGGGCCAAAAAGGACATGAACGGCTACCTCGGCTCCTACGCCCGAGATTTTGATGGCGACAAAGGCAGCCGCAAGTCCTGGGAACAAGAGCGTCGTGACCGCATCACCACCAAGCGCAGCATCACGGTCAAGGTCACCAACCTGAGCATCAAGGTCGATGGCAACAAGGCCACCGCCCGATTCCGTCAGGAGTACAAGGCCGACGGCCTCAACATCAACGGCAGCAAGCGCCTGGATCTGATCAAAAGCGGCAATGAATGGGTGATCGTGAAGGAAGTTTCTGGTTCGTGATGAAACGTTCGCGCAACCGCCTGCCTTTTGGGATGTCGGCTGGGCGGCTGGTGGCACTGGCGCTGGGCCTCAGTGCCCCGCTCGCCTTTTGGGCAGCCTCGTCTCTGATGTCAACCGACTCGACCTGGGTCCGCTCGGCCGGTGAGGTCTCGTCTGCCACCGCTGCTGTTCCTGCGGTCGACATCGCCGCGGGACCCCGACTGTCGCTGGCCAACATTCCCACGGACGACGCCTCTCCCGAGGGGCGCTTGCTTGAAATCTACCGCCTGATTGGTGAGGGCGACATGCGGGGGGCGCTTCAGCGAGCCCAGAGCCTGTCTGAGTCCGTCCCCAATTTCCACCTGGCTCAACTGGTGTATGGCGACCTGCTGCTGGCGCAAACCGGCAACATTTCAGCCTTGGGCAATGTGCCCGG
This sequence comes from Aquabacterium sp., assembly GCA_035438885.1. Classification (GTDB taxonomy): domain Bacteria; phylum Pseudomonadota; class Gammaproteobacteria; order Burkholderiales; family Burkholderiaceae_C; genus Aquabacterium. The sequence continues at coordinate 6,300 of DAORJC010000098.1, forward strand.
CCCCATGGTGGTCAAAGCCCCGGAAAAGCTGGCGCACCTGCGGCTGGAGGCTGCGCGCCGGATTGCGGCCCTGCAGGAACGCCCTCCGGTTGGCGCCCTGCCCAGCCAGTTCATCAATCTGCCCCCCAGCACCAAGCACGCCATTGCGGTGGATGCCAGCAAGTCGCGCCTGTATTTGTTCGAGAACCGAGCCAACGGACTGCAACTGGTGGCCGACCACTACGCGTCGATCGGCAAGCTGGGCGCCGAAAAAAGCGTGCAGGGCGATCAGCGCACCCCCATCGGGGTCTACTTCATCACCAGCCGCCTCGATGCAGCCCAACTGACCGATTTTTACGGCGCCGGCGCCCTGCCCCTGAACTACCCCAACGAGTACGACAAGCGCCTGGGCCGCACCGGCAGTGGCATCTGGCTGCACGGCGTGCCCAGCGACAGTTATGTCCGCAGCCCGCAAAGCACCGACGGCTGCGTGGCCATGGCCAACCCTGAACTCAAGACCATCATGGACCGAGTGCAGCCGCGCTCGACCCCCGTGGTCATTGCCCACAACCTGGACTGGGTCGAGCCACCTGCCCAGGAAGCCAGCCGCCGCGACATGCGCAACCTCATCGAGGGCTGGCGTGTGGCCCGCAGTGGTGGTGATGTCGGCCGGCTCATGTCGTTTTATTCGCCACGCTTCAGCAGTGGCGGTAAAGATTTGCCGCAATGGCGTCAAATGTTGGAGCGCGAGTCATCGACTCAGCGTCGCCGTTCGTTTCAGATCAAGGACCTGTCCATCTTGGGTTGGCGCGACCGCAGCGATCTTCTGGTGGTCACCTTTGGCGAATTGCCCGAAGGTGACCGAACCGGCGTGGTCAAGCGGCAGTACTGGGCCAAGGAAGACGGTCTCTGGAAAATCTTCTTTGAAGGAGTGATTGGATGACCACGATGTTCAAACATGCTGCCACGACCCTGCTGGCCGCTGCTGCCCTGACCCTGAGCGCTGCTGCGCAGGCTCAGAACGTTCGGTTCAGCACCAGCCAGGGCGACATCGTCCTGGAACTGAACGCCGCCAAGGCACCCAAGACCGTGGCCAACTTTGTCCAGTACGTCAAGGATGGCCATTACAACGGCACCATCTTTCACCGCGTGATCGACGGCTTCATGATCCAGGGCGGCGGCATGACGCCTGACATGAAGGAAAAGCCCACGCGCGCACCCATTCCCCTGGAAAGCCGCAACGGCCTGAACAACGTCAAGGGCACCGTGGCCATGGCCCGCACCATGGATCCGAACTCGGCCACCGCGCAATTCTTCATCAACGTGAAGGACAATGCGTTCCTGGATGCCGCCCAATCGCAAGATGGCAACGGCTATGCCGTGTTCGGCAAGGTGGTTCAGGGCATGGACGTGGTCGACAAGATCCGCAAAGTCCCCACCGGTCAGAAGGGCATGCACGGCGATGTGCCGCTGCAAGCCATCATCATCAAACAAGCCACGCTGGAGAAATAAGTCATGGCCAAGAACGTTGAACTGCACACCACCGCTGGCGTGATCACCCTGGAACTGGACGATGCCAAGGCACCCGTCACGGTCGAGAACTTCCTGAGCTATGTGCGCGATGGCCACTACGACGGCACGGTGTTCCACCGCGTCATCAAGGGCTTCATGGTTCAAGGCGGCGGTTTTGAAGCCGGCATGAAGCAAAAGCCCACCAAGGGCGAGATCCAGAACGAGGCCAACAACGGCCTCAAGAACGACAAGTACACCGTGGCCATGGCTCGCACCAGCGCGCCTCACTCGGCCAGTGCGCAGTTCTTCATCAATGCCACCGACAACGACTTCCTGAACTTCAAGTCCGAGTCGCCCAGTGGTTGGGGCTATGCCGTGTTCGGCAAGGTCATCTCCGGCAAGGAAGTGGTCGACCAGATCGAGAAGGTCAAGACTGGCCGCAAGGGCTTCCATGATGATGTGCCCGTCGAAGACGTGCTGATCACCAAAGCCGTGGCGCTGTAAAGTGAGCGGGCAGACACCCTGCCCTGCCAGCCCACAGCTTCTGGCGCCCGAGGCATGGACCAGCATCGACTTCATCTCTGACCTGCACCTGGATCAGGCCCACCCGCTCACGCAGCAAGCCTTTGTCGACTACCTGGCGCACACCCCGGTCAGCGCGGTGATGATCCTGGGGGATCTGTTCGAGGTCTGGGTGGGTGACGACGGGCGCCAATTGCCCTTTGAGGCCGCTTGCACCGCGGCCATGGCCCAGGCGGGACAACGCCTGTGGCTGGGCCTCATGGTGGGCAACCGAGATTTTCTGATCGGGCCGGAGATGCTGGCCGCCTGCCATGCGCACGCCCTGCCCGACCCCCTGTTGCTGGAGGCCTTTGGGCAACGCCACGTGGTGACCCACGGCGATGCCTGGTGCCTGTCCGACACCGAGTACCTGGCTTTTCGGGGCATGGTGCGGCAAGACGCCTGGCAGCAGGCTTTTCTGGCCAAACCTTTGGCCGAGCGACTGGTCACGGCGCGCGGCATACGCCAGCAAAGCGAAGCGCGCAAGATGGCGCACGAGCCCCAGATGTGGGCCGATGTCGACGCTGCCCACGCCAGCGAGTTTTTGCGCCAGGGCGACAGCCTCAGCCTGATTCACGGCCACACCCACCGCCCCGGCAGCGAGCCTTTTGGCCCCGCAGGCGCCACCCGACACGTGCTGAGCGACTGGGACCTGGACCAGGCCGCCCCACGCGCCGAGGTGCTGCGGTTGAGCCCGGCCGGGCTGGAGCGCCTGAGCCTGGCCCAGGCCTGCTCACCACGGCCCTGAAGCTGAAGCCCATGAGCCATCTCAAGTCGTGGCGTCAACGGTTGGAGCAAACGCTCCTGGGGCATGTGCCTCCGACCTGGCTCACTGAGCGGCAGGTCACCCGGTTGCGGGCCGTACCCGATGACCTGTGGCAGCGAACACTGGCCTCTTACCCCTTTCTGGCCTGGCGATCGCCCACCGATCTGCAGCGACTGCGTGACCTGTGCGCCCTGTTCCTGGCGCGCAAGCAGTTCACGCCAGCCGGCGGTCTGGACCTCACGGATGAGATGGCGGTGGGCATTGCCGCGCAAGCCTGCTTGCCCGCGCTCCATCACGGCCTGGGGGTTTATGAACGGTTTGTGGGCGTGGTCGTGCACCCCGGGCTGATCGTGGCCCCGCGCACCGAGTACGACGAACTCACCGGTGTGGTCCACCACTACCAGGAGGTGCTGGCCGGCGAGACCATGCCCGGCGGGCCCATCACCCTGTCATGGCAGGACGTGGCGCAGGCTCAGCAGATGTCGGACTTTGCGGGGCAGCCCTACAACGTGGTGATCCACGAGTTTGCCCACGCGCTGGACATGGCCGATGGGGATGCCAACGGCATGCCGCGCTTGCCGGCTCACCTCAGTGATCGCCATTGGGAGGACACGCTCTGGCAGGCCTTTGACCAACTCAGCGAAGCCCTGGCCCATGGCGAGTCGATCTGGCTGGACCCCTACGCGGTGGAAGACGGCCTGGTGGAGTTCTTCCCCGTGATCACCGAGGCATTTTTTGTCGCGCCCAAAAAACTACAGGCGGAACACCCGGAGGTGTACCGCCTGTTGAGCGAGTACTTCAAGGACGACCCGGCTTCCTGGGAAGGCCGCCAGGCGCCAGCCGCCGCCTGATCCCAGCGCTTACTCCGCCGTGGCGGGCTCGGCCTTGGGCTTGTCGCTCTTGGTGCGAGCCTGGATGTCGAGCTTGACCTCTTCGTCGCCCTTGGCGTTGGTGATGACGTCCACCGTCAGGCGGCCACCATCGACCAGATCACCAAACAGCAGCTCATCGGCCAATGCGCGACGGATGGTGTCCTGGATCAGACGCTGCATCGGGCGTGCGCCCATCAGTGGATCAAAGCCACGCTTGGCCAGGTGACGGCGCAAGGCGTCGGTGAAGGTGACTTCCACCTTCTTCTCGGCCAGTTGCCCCTCCAACTGCAGCAGGAACTTGTCGACCACGCGCAGGATGACTTCTTCGTCCAGCGGCTTGAAGCCCACGATGGCGTCCAGGCGGTTGCGGAACTCCGGCGTGAACATGCGCTTGATGTCGGCCATCTCGTCGCCCTGCTCTCGCGGGTTGGTGAAGCCAATGGACGCCTTCTGCAAGGTCTCGGCACCCGCGTTGGTGGTCATGACGATCACCACGTTGCGGAAGTCGGCCTTGCGACCGTTGTTGTCGGTCAGCGTGCCATGGTCCATCACCTGCAGCAGGA
>DAORJC010000099.1:0-10466 GCA_035438885.1 Aquabacterium sp.
AAGGGGATGGCGAGCATGTTTGAGGCCGCAGGCCGAGTTGCGCAGCCACCTGGGCCGGACCAGAGCCGGAGAGCAGTCCCGCTACGCGGGACCGCCCACATGAAGCCCGGCCAGCCACCGACTCGGCTCCGCCCCGCGCTGCAACGCCAAAACGCTCAAGCGACCAACCGCTCAAAAATCAGCCCGAAGACCGCCCATAGTTGTCCTGGAAGCGAACAATGTCGTCCTCCCCCAGGTAACTGCCCGACTGGACCTCAATGATCTCCAGCGGAATGTTGCCCGGGTTGACCAGACGATGCACCGTCCCCAGAGGGATGTAGGTGGACTGGTTCTCGGTCAACATCAGCACCTTGTCACCCACAGTCACCTCGGCAGTGCCACTGACCACAATCCAGTGCTCGGCCCGATGGTGGTGCATCTGCAAACTCAGCGACGCCTTGGGCTTGACCATGATGCGCTTGACCTGGAAGCGAGCCCCATGGTCGATCGAGTCATACCAGCCCCAAGGCCGGTGAACCCGCCGATGCAGCGTACCCTCCGGGCGCTCCTGAGCCGCCAGGGCCGCCACCACATGCTTGACCTCCTGGCTGCGGCTTCGGTCGGCCACCAGCACAGCGTCCGGCGTCTCGACCACCACCACATTGTCCAGACCCACGGCCGTCACCAGGCGGCTGGTGCTGTGAATCAGGGTGTTGCGGCTGTTCTGGAACAGCGCGTCGCCTTGTGACGCATTGCCCGACTCATCGTGAGGACTGGTCTGCCAGACGGCATCCCAGGCGCCCAGGTCCGACCAGCCGGCATCCAGCGGCACCATGCGCACCACAAAGCCCGCATCCGGGTGTTTGGGGCACTGCTCCATCACGGCATAGTCCACGGATTCGGACGGCACCTGCAGGAACTCGGCCTTGCCAGGGCGCACGAACTTGTCGTCCGTGGTGCGCACATCAAATGACGCCTTGGTGGCCTTGGCAATGTCCGGGCGGAAATGTGCCAGTGCCGCCAGCCAGCGCGAGGCCCGCATCACAAACATCCCGCTGTTCCAGTAATAGCCGCCTTGGGCCAGGTAGGACTGCGCCGTGGCCAGGTCGGGCTTTTCAACAAAGGCCTCGACCTGACCGGCACCGTCAGCGGCCAGGGCCGTGCTGCGGATGTAGCCAAACCCGGTTTCAGGGCGATCGGGCGTGATGCCCAGGATGACGATGTCACCATCGGCCGCCACCCGGATGGCGGTGCGCAGCGCCTCGGTGTAGGCCTCAGGACGGGTCACGGTCTGGTCGGCGGGCGTGACCACCAGGATGGGATCGCCGCCATCGGCCACGGCCTGCAAGGCTGCCAACTCCACCGCCGGAGCGGTGTTGCGACCGGCAGGCTCCAGCAGCAGGCTGGCAGGTTCGGCCTTGAGTTCACGCAACTGATCCAGCACCAGAAAGCGGTGGTCTTCGTTGCCGACCACACAAGGCTGGCTGACTTCAATCGTGGCACTGGCCAGGGCCTGCAGGCGCAGGTGGGCCAACTGGAACAAGGTCTGCGGGCCGCTCAGGGCCAGGAACTGCTTGGGGTACAGGGCGCGCGAGAGCGGCCACAGGCGGGTGCCCGAACCACCGGCCATGATCACCGGGGTCACTTTCAAAGTCGTCGTCATGGTGTGTCCTTCAGATCGGGCCCGGGCCAAAGCCGTCGGGGTTCATCGATTGCCAGCGCCAGGAATCAGCGCACATTTGGTCCAGACCGCGCGTCGCGCGCCAGCCCATGCTGGCCGCCGCCCGCTCGGGGTCAGCGTAGCAGGCGTCGATGTCACCGGCGCGACGCTCGGCAAACACCAGGGGCACGGGGCGGCCGCTGGCGCGCTCATACGCTTGCGCCACGTCGACCACGCTGTAGCCCTGGCCAGTGCCCAGGTTGACCGTCAGCGACTGCTGGTGGTCAAACAGGTAGCGCAACGCCGCCACATGGCCTTCGGCCAGGTCGCAGACATGGATGTAATCGCGCACACCCGTGCCATCCGGGGTGTCATAGTCGCGACCAAACACATTGAGGTGCGCACGATGCCCCACCGCCACCTGTGCCACGTAGGGCATCAGGTTGTTGGGGATGCCACGAGGGTCTTCGCCGATCAGACCGCTCTCATGCGCGCCCACGGGGTTGAAATAGCGCAGGCAGGCCACCTGCCAGGAGGCATCACAACGCTCCAGCTCGCGCAGGATCTCTTCGCCCATCAGCTTGGTCTGTCCGTAGGGATTGGTCACGCGCAATGGCGCGTCTTCGGTGATGGGCAAGGCATCGGGCTTGCCATAGACCGTGGCCGAGGAGCTGAACACCACCTTGCGGCAGCCGTGACGCTTCATGGCCTGGCACACCGACAGCAAGCCGCCCAGGTTGTTCTCGAAGTAGTCCAGCGGCCGGTCGACGGACTCACCCACGGCCTTGAGGGCCGCAAAATGAACCACGGCCGTGACACCACCGCGCAGCCGCTGACCCAAGGCAAAACAGGCGTCCATGACCTGTGCATCGCGCACATCGCCTTGCACAAAATGGGGGGTCTGCCCGGACAACTGTGTCAGCCGATCCAGCACCACGGGAGAGCTGTTGACCAGGCTGTCCACCCCCACCACCTGGTAGCCCGACTGCAACAAGGCCAACCAGGTGTGCGAGCCGATGTAGCCCGTGGCGCCAGTCAGAAGAACACAGCCTTTGGCTGACTCAGGCAGGGTACTCATCACGCAAGGTCACTCGATGCTGAAGGTGGCGTCGCAAGCCAGCGTTTCGCCACGATAGCCGGAGACGTTGGAGCGGGCCTGGTCGCGCTTGTAGGCTTGCAAGGTGCAGCCCAGCCGGGTGGATCGCACCGGTGTGTAACTCACAGAAATCGAAGCACCAAACTGCCGGCCATTGGTGGGCAGGTACCGGCTTTCCAGCCCGCTGATGTTACCGATGATCTCGGCCTCCAGCGAGTCCGTGAAACGGCTGTAGTTCAGCCCCAGGCCCACCCCGATCTTGCTGGTGGCGGCCCAGTTGGCCGTGGCACTCAGGGTGGTGGTCAACTGGTTCTGGCTTTGATTTCGGATGGCGCCCACCACCGAATTGTCGTCGTTGGTCACCAGGAAGGTGCCGTTGCCCTGCCCCGAATTGGTCGTGTCGCGGCTGATGCTCAAGCCATAGCTCATCTTGCCGCCGGGGGTGTAACCCCAGCGCAGGGAGCCCGTCACGCCGCGGTAATCCAGGCCCTCGTTGACCACCCGCTTTTCATCGGTCAGCGCCACCGAAGCGCTCAGGCGGCTGTAGCCCGTGACCACCCAGTTGGTGTTGAGGTCGTAGTCGTAGCGGTTGATCTTGTCACCCGCATTTTCCAGCTTTCGCTCGCTTTTCCTGACGCCCGCGCCAAAGCTCAACAGTTCATTGGGGCTGTAGTTCACCCCCACACGCAGGCCCATCTGGTCGCTGTCATTGGCCTTGTTCAGCGAATACTGGGACTTGGTGGCTGACACGGTGGAATTGACGCCCAGACGCCCATAGAGCCCGTACTGGCCATACAGCGAGGTGGCATGCGACGTGATGGTGTCGGCGTAACGTTGCCCCGTCTGCTCATCCGGGCTTTGCAGGCTGCGAGATGACGAGTGCTGCAAGGCCAGGTAACCCTTGGAGCCCACCGTGGAGGTCATGCCCAAGGCCACGGCGTAGCCGTCGTTGTCGTAATCCTTGAAGCGGTTGTGCCGTGTGGCATTGGCCGTCAGCGAGGCGCCGTAGTTCTGGCGGCCATAAGCCTTGTTGTAGGCCACCGTGGCCGCCGTCAACGAGGTCGTGTCCGAGGGACCGCCTCCGGATCTGCGCAGAAAATTGTTGTCGAAACTCAGATTCTGGGAAATCGACAGGCTCAAAGGATTGCTCTCTGCCACCGCGCTGGACCACGGGCACAACGCAGCGACCACCAGGGCGGCAACGGGCGTCAAGGCGCGACCGATCAACTTCTCCATACGACGTCCCTTTAATCAATCAGTGCGCTCAAGGCGCTCAATAAGCGTTGCGGTCAAAGATCACCAGGCGGATCGTGCGGATGATGATCTGCAGATCCAGCCCGAGCGTCCAGTTGCGCAGGTATTCCAGATCGTACTCGACGCGGGCCTGCATCTTGTCGATGGTCTCGGTCTCACCACGGAAGCCGTTGACCTGGGCCCAGCCCGTGATGCCTGGCTTGACCTTGTGACGCACCATGTAGGCCTTGATCAGGCGGCGGTATTCTTCGTTGTGGGCCACGGCATGGGGACGCGGCCCCACGATGCTCATGCGGCCTTGCAGCACATTGATGAACTGAGGCAACTCGTCCAGCGAGGTCCGGCGGATGAAGGCCCCGAACGGCGTGATCCGAGAATCGCCCTTGGTGGCCTGCTTGACCACCGCCCCGTTGTCCTGCGTACGCATGGATCGGAACTTGTAGACGACGATTTCCTCACCGTCCAGGCCGTTGCGACGCTGCCTGAAGATGATGGGCCCAGGCGACGACAACTTCACGCCAATGGCCACGGCCAGCAGCACCGGAGAGATCAACACCAGGATCAAGGAACCCAACACGATGTCAGACAGGCGCTTGATCAACTCGTTCGTACCCGTGAACGGGGTCTCGCAGATGCCGACCACGGGCACGCCGTTCATGTCCTGCAAGCGACCCTGGATGATGCTGATGCCAAAGACGTCGGGCACGAAATAGAGCGATGCCGTGGTGCCCTGGACGGCCTCCAGCAACTGCACGATGCGGGGCTGAGAGCCTAGGGGCATGGTGATGTACACCTCGTGGATGCCATGGGCATACACGTAATTGGCCACATCCCTCAGGCCGCCCAGACGCATGCTGACGGCCTCGGCCAGTACGCGGCTGTCGGAACGGTCGTCAAAGTAGCCAATGAATTCCCGGCTCTGGTCCGGGCTGCTCTGCAGCGCGCGGGCCACCTTGCCCCCCAAAGGACCGGCCCCCACCACGATGACACGGCGACGGGCATCGGGTTGGCTGTTCTTGTAGGTGATCACGGCCCGGCCCAGTTGCGTGGCCAACCACTGCAGGATCGGGGTCAGGACACCCCAGGACAGCATCACCTTGGACTCGAAGAACACCAGGCTGTTGGTGGCATAACCACACAACCACAGGATGGCCAGCATGGACACCCACGACGTGATGATGTCAACGGCCGATTCGGTTCGGTTGTCCGCAAAACGATTGCGCCCCGGGAAGGTGAGCGCAAACACCAGAAGGCACAAGGCCATGGACGCGCGCTGGACCGGCTCGTCGTGCCATGCCATCACCGCCAGGAACGTGATCACGGTGATCGACGGCTCCATGAACGCGGCGACAAAGGCGGTGACCGACTGCGGGGCGTTGAAGAATGTCCGGTTGTAGTTGCGGTTGTTGAACATGGGAAACACTGAGCGCCCTGGGCGCAAGGCGCGCTTCGGGACTGGATCTTGGATTGTGGCCCAAAAAAAATGACAGATCTCCCCCTGTTTGCCCGTCCTTCGCTGGCCTTACAACACGCAACACCTACAATCCGCGCATGGTCTCCACCCTCACCTCCGGCCTCACCGATGCAGCCCTGGCCCGCCTGATCCTCCTGGCCAACCACGTGCTGTCCAGCGAGCCCGCGGCCACCCAGAAACTGCAGCCCTTTGCGGGCAGATCGATCGACCTGCATGTCAGCACCAGCCCGTCGACGCCTGTCATGCTCAAGACACTGGCGGCCTGGCTGCCTGAAAAAGTGCACCTGCAGGTCACCCCGGCCGGCCTACTGGAGCGGCTGGATGCCCCCCTGGCCGAGCCCAACGGCGCCGGCCTGCGCATCGCCATCGAGGTGCCGCCCCCCTGGTCCGCCCTGCAGTTGCTGGTCAAGCGCGAGCGCCCCCAGGTCTCGATCGAGGGGGATGCTGCCCTGGCCGAGGCCGCTTCCTGGTTGATGAAAAACCTGCGCTGGGACCTGGAAGACGACCTGGCCCGCTGGCTGGGCACACCGCCGGCACAGATTCTGAGCGGCGTGGCCGAGCAGGTGCGCCAGGCCCTGGGCCGCTGGCGCCCGGGCGCCCCACCGCGCTGATCGCCCCCATGCGCCGCTCCCTGCAATCCATGTTCCGGCCCTTCTACATCGGGGTGATCGTCCTGCGCTACGGCCTGGACACCCTGTTGCTGGACAACTTCCGCCACCCGGCCCTTCGGGTCCTGTCTCGGGTCCTGTCCATGGGCCGGCGCCACACCGCGCCACGCGGCGAGCGGCTGCGAGAGGCCTTCGAGCAACTGGGGCCGATCTTCGTGAAGTTCGGGCAGATGCTCTCGACCCGCAAGGACCTGCTGCCCCCCGACGTGGCCGACGAGCTGGCCCGCCTGCAGGACCGCGTGCCGCCCTTTCCGGCGGTCGAATCGGTCGCCCTGATCGAAAAGGCCCTTGGGCAACCTGTTTCCCGGCTGTTCAAGTCTTTTGACGAACAGCCCGTGGCCAGCGCTTCCATTGCCCAGGTTCACTTTGCGGTGCTGCACGATGGGCGCGAAGTGGCCGTCAAGGTGCTGCGTCCTGGCATGGCCGATGTGATCGACGACGACATCGCCATCCTGCGCCGACTGGCGGGCTGGGTCGAGCGCCTGTCGGCCGACGGTCGGCGCCTGCGCCCCCGCGAGGTGGTCGCCGAGTTCGACAAATACCTGCACGACGAGCTGGACCTGGTGCGCGAAGCGGCCAACGCCGCCCAGTTGCGCCGCAACATGGATGGCCTGAACCTGGTCATGGTCCCCGAGATGATCTGGGACATGTGCACCACCACCGTGATGGTCATGCAGCGCATGAAAGGCGTGCCCATCAGCCACATGGACAAGCTGCGCGAGGCAGGTGTCGACATCAAGAAGCTGGCCCGTGACGGGGTGACGATCTTTTTCACCCAGGTGTTTCGCGACGGCTTTTTCCATGCCGACATGCACCCGGGCAACATCCAGGTCAGCCTGGCGCCGGACAGTTTTGGTCGCTACATCGCGCTGGACTTCGGCATCATCGGCACCCTGACCGAGGTCGACAAGGATTACCTGGCGCAAAACTTCATCGCCTTCTTCCACCGCGATTACAAGCGCGTGGCCGAGCTGCACATCGAAAGCGGTTGGGTGCCCCCGAGCACCCGGGTCGACGAGCTGGAAGGCGCCATCCGCACCGTGTGCGAGCCCTACTTCGACCGCCCGATCAAAGAAATCTCGTTGGGGCAGGTGCTCCTGCGACTGTTCCAGATCTCCCGCCGCTTCAACGTCGAGATCCAGCCCCAACTGGTGCTGCTGCAAAAGACGCTGCTGAACGTGGAAGGCCTGGGGCGTGAACTCGACCCCGATCTGGACCTGTGGAGCACGGCCAAGCCCTTCCTCGCGCGCTGGATGCACGAGCAGATCGGCTGGCGCGGCCTGATGCAGAGGCTCAAGCGAGAGGCCCCTCGCTACGCCAAGCTGCTGCCGGAGCTGCCCCGCCTGGTGCACGAAAACCTGCAGCACGGCGGGCAGGACATCCGCCGCGACCTGGCCCAGATGCTGGCCGAACACCGCCGCACCAACCGCCTGCTGTCGGGCATGGTCTGGGCCGGCCTGGGGTTTGTGCTGGGCATCGTGGTGGCCCAGGTCCTGATGCGCCTGCACGTGCTGCACGTTTTCTGAGTTTTTCCCCTGACTGGGGGCCATGCGCGCCCGGCCTCTCGCCTTACACTGCGCGCCACCTCTGGCCTGGCCTGGGGTTTGCTGATGATGTTCAACCCTTTTTTTGTCTTGATGCGCCAGACATGAACACCACCTTGCTCGCCTTCGTGATCGCCTACCTGCTGGCCACCATGGCCCTGGGCATGTACGCGGGTACCCGCATCAAGACCACGGCCGACTTTGCCGTGGCCGGCCGCAGCCTTCCCCTGGCCATGGTCATCACGACCACCTTTGCGACCTGGTTTGGCGCCGAGACCGTGATGGGCATCCCGGCCAAGTTCGTGGAGGGCGGGCTCAACGCCGTGATCGAAGACCCGTTCGGGGCCTCCATGTGCCTGGTGCTGGTGGGTGCCTTCTTTGCCAGCCGCCTCTACAAGATGAGCCTGCTGACCATTGGCGACTACTACCGCCAGCGTTACGGCAAGGGGGTGGAGATTTTCTGCTCGGTGGCCATCATCCTGAGCTACCTGGGCTGGGTGGCCGCACAGGTCACCGCCCTGGGCCTGGTGTTTTCCATCCTCTCGGGGGGCGAGATCAGTGCCGCCACCGGCATGGTGATCGGCACCTCCCTGGTGCTGGTCTACGTGCTCGTTGGCGGCATGCTGGCCGTGGCCTGGACCGACTTTGTCCAGATGATCGTGCTGGTGGTCGGCCTTTCCTTGATCGCCGTGATGGCCAGCGAACAGGCTGGCGGCGCCGACAAGGTCCTGGCGCTGGCCCAGGCCAAGGAATGGTTCAACATCCTGCCCGAGCCCACGGCCAACGGCTGGATCTGGTTTGTGGCGGCAGCCATCACCATGATGTTTGGCTCCATCCCGCAGCAGGACGTGTTCCAGCGGGTGATGTCGGCCAAGGACGCCACCACGGCCAAGCGCGGCGCCATCATCGGCGGCTTCAGCTACCTGGCCTTTGCCTTTGTGCCCATGTTCATCGTGGCCTCGGCCTTGATCATCATGCCCGCCGAGACCGCCGACCTGCTGGCCAACGATCCCCAGAAGGTGTTGCCCACCCTGATCCTGAGCAAGATGCCCCTGGTGGCGCAGATTTTCTTCTTTGGCGCCCTGGTCTCGGCCATCAAGTCGACCTCCTCGGCCACTTTGCTGGCGCCGTCGACCAGTTTTGTCGAGAACATCCTCAAGAACATCCACCCCGGCATGAGCGACCGCCAGGTGCTGCTGTCCATGCGGATCACCATTTTTGTCTTCACGGCCCTGGTGCTGACCTACGCCATCGCCATGGAAGGCACGTCGATCTATGACCTGGTCTCGGCCGCCTACCAGGTGCCGCTGGTGGGCGCCTTCGTGCCGCTGACCTTCGGGCTGTACTGGAACAAGGCCACCACCCAGGGCGCCGTTCTGTCCATCGTGCTAGGCATTGGCACGCTGATCCTGTTCACCTTCCACACGGCACTGGGCGAGGCCTTCCCGGGCCAACTGGCCGGCCTGATCATGGCGCTGGGCGGCATGCTGGCGGGCTCCCTGGCACCGCAATGGATCGCGGATCACCGCCATCGCCTGGCTCACATGACTTGAAACTGCGGGTTCGCCCTCATTTATCGGGGGCTGCCGTCTAAAATGGCGGTTTCCCTGTTTGTTCACGCCTGACCCGAGGGGGTTGACATGCCCATTTACGCTTACCGTTGCAACACCTGTGGCCATGCCAAGGACGTCCTCCAGAAGATGTCTGACCCGCTGCTGACCACCTGCCCGGCCTGTGGCGCCGAAGCCTTCACCAAGCAGGTCACCGCCGCAGGTTTCCAGCTCAAGGGTTCGGGCTGGTACGTCACGGACTTCAAGGGCGGCTCGGGCGGCACTGCCGCACCGGCCACTGGCGCTGCCGCAGCCACCACCGATTCGACCGCGGCCACACCGGCCACAACCGCCCCTGCCAGTGACACCTCGTCGTCCGGCGGCACCAGTGCCGCCGGTGGCTGTGGCACGTCCTGCGCCTGTCACTGAGGCCTCGCATCTTGAAAAAATACCTTCTGACGGGCCTGCTGGTCTGGCTGCCCCTGGCCGTGACGGTCTGGGTGCTCAGCAGCGTGGTCGGCGTGCTCGACGGCGTCTTCACCTCCCTGCTGATCGGCGCCAAGGCGGTGCTGCCCCTGAGCCTGCATGCCACGCTGGACGCCTGGCGCGACACCAAGGGCCTGAGCGTGGTCGTCATGATCAGCGCCCTGTTGATCACCGGTGCCGCCGTGAGCAACATGGCCGGCCAGTGGCTGCTGGACCAGTCCAACCGCCTGTTCTCCAACATCCCCATCGTCAAGAGCATCTACACCTCGGTCAAGCAGGTGTCGGACACGCTGTTCTCCAGCAGTGGCCAGGCTTTCCGCCAGGCCGTGCTGGTGCAGTACCCCCGTACGGGCAGCTACACGATTGCCTTCGTGACCGGCAAGCCCAGCGGCGAGGTGGCCCAGGCCTTTGACCAGGAGATGCTCACGGTCTACGTGCCGACCACCCCCAACCCGACCTCCGGCTTCATGCTGATGGTGCCCAAGTCGGATGTGGTGGCGCTGCGCATGTCGGTCGACGAGGCCCTGAAGTACGTGATTTCCATGGGCGTGGTGGCCCCACCGATGCATGCATCGGGCGCGACTTTGCCCCCGGCAACGCCCCCCGCTGCACCAAGCACCCAATCCTGAACGACAATCGAGGGTTCCGAGCCGGGCCATGTGGCACGGCCGACCGATCCTCACTCCCCGGAGAGAACAAGAATGCGCACCACTTACTGTGGTCTGGTCAGCGAAGCGCTGATGGGCCAGACCGTG
>DAORJC010000100.1:0-10432 GCA_035438885.1 Aquabacterium sp.
GCTTTGCGGGACTGCTCTCCGGCACTTTGTCCAGCCCAGGTGGCTGCGCAACTCGCCCTGCGGGCTCAGACATGCTCGCCATCCCCTTGCCAGAGGCAAGGGGCAAACCTGGGCCGGCCTGCGTGCCTGCGACGCCCACACAGGCGCCCCGCCAGCCACCGACTCGGCTCTGGTTGCCCCGCTGGTGTCACGCCACGGTCGCGGGCTCTTGGCGTGCCACCAGCGGGGCGCAAAGGGCTGGGCTGACTGCCGGCCGGGCGCCTTGTGGGGGCTGAGGAGCGGAGCGTCGAGGTGGGCGCGCGCAGCGCGCATCGTCATCTGACTTGCCGGAGTTGTTTGAACGAAGCGGCCTTCAGGCCGCGCAGTGAGTTCTCCGGCACCACCTCGGCGCGAGCACCACAAGGCAGTCCCGCTTTCAGCGGGACCCCCCACATGAAGCCTGGCCGGCAGTCAGCCCAGACCCCCGCCCCGCGCTTCCCCCAAAGCGCCCATGACCAGAGCCTTGCACTAAAGTGCACCCATATGCCGACCCCGCCGCCCGCCACCACCCCCAGCCCCTGCGTGCGGCTGTGCACGCTCAATGAGCAGGACGAGTGCCTGGGTTGCGGCCGCACCATCACCGACATCTGCGGCTGGACCGCCATGTCCGAGCCCGAAAAACAGCAGTGCCTGGAGCGCGCCCGCGAAACACTGGTCCGACTGGGGCGACTGCAACGCCCCTGGGGCCCGCTTACTCAAAAGCCCCGAGGTTGACCGCCGTCGTCCGCGGCTTGATCCCAAAAGGTGACTTGAACTGCGCATTCAGCAGCAGGTGATCGGCCGTGATCCCTGATGGGTAGTTGGGGGCGTAGACCTGCGCAGCACCCTTGGCCGCACTGTCCGTGGTCAGCGTGAAATCGCTGGCCAGGCCTGGATTGGCCTGCAGCAAGAGCGTGCCACCGCTGGTGTTGACCGTGCCCGTATTGCCGTACACCGCGACCCAATCAGGCGGGAGGCTGTTGCTGCCCTTGAGGGCCAGCGTGCCTGCGTCGCCCATGAAGCGGAATTCCACCGTGCCCAGGTTGGCAAAGATGTTGTTCCAGGCCTCGACTCGGCCAGAAGCGGCCGGTGCCAGATTGGTGACCTGAAACACGTGGGCATACCAGGCGGTGGACTGAGGCCCGGCCTCGACCAGCGTGTTGCCATAGAAATAGAGCGTGCCGTTGCGGGCCTTGGCGGGGTTGTTGTCGGACCCAAAGTGCACCATGTTGACCGATGCCCCGTTGGGGTTGTCAAAGTCGTTGACGATCAGGTTGCCGTAAACCCAGGCGTGGGGGTACAGCGGGTCGGTCTGCACATTGGCCACGTATTCTTCTTCGGTTTCCACCAGGTCGATGGCGCGCGCGTTCGAGACAATGCGGTTGAAGCGAATCACCGTGGCCGAGGACCGGTCCTTGAGGGTCGATCCACCGGCACCCACACGCAATTGCTCCATGCGGTTGCCCTCGTACAGCGCGCGGCGGGCCTGCACATAGACGTTGTGGATGGTGTCTGAGCCCACATGCCCGTTGTCATGGAAGTGGTTGCGAATCAGCCGCACGTCCGAGCTGAAGTCGCCCGAGCTTTGACCACGCGAATTGGTGAACACGGCCATGGCGCTGTGGTCGATCTCGCAGTCGCGCACATGCAGGTGGTCGACACGCACGGCGTAGATGGCGGCGCTGAAGGCGTTGTACGACTGGGTACTGCCGTCCAGCGCCTGGAACTGGTGATTCGCGCCGACCTGGGTGATCCGCAGGTTGTCGATGATGATCCACGAGGCCCTGTAGGTGTCCCAGGCGTCGGCCGCGCCCTTCCAGATGTTGATCAGGCCCAGGGTTTCGATGGGTGCCCCAAACTGAGAGGCGACCTGGTCGGCCGAGGGGCGTGCACCCTGCCCCGTCAAGACGGGTTTGGCGCAAGTGACCGGGTCGGACACGCCGTGGATCTGGAACGGCGCTTCGGCCGTGCCTTGCACCCGCAGCCCGATCTTGGCCGCATAAGGCGTGGGGCGGTAGAACACGTTGACCACGTCGCCGGCCTGCATCTGCGTCCAGGGGATGTCGCTGAGTTCGGCATAGGGCTTGCCCACACCCACGTCATAGGTGGTGCGCGAGCCAATGACCCGTTCGGTGTCGCAACCGTTGTGGGCATCGACCTCCACGGCAGGCGGCCAGGCGGTGGTGTCGCTGAAACTGGGGGCGGCCCGCTCGCCGGTGCTGACGGCCAATGGCAGGTCAGCCGGTGCGTCGCCACCGCTGCCGCCGCAGCCGCTCAGCCCGGCGCTGATCCAGAGGGTGAACAGGGCGGCTGCCCGGAAGGTGCGCGTGCGAATGATGGGTCCCCTGGTGTTGTTGTCCTCAGCTTCGCATCATCGGCCGTTTGCGCACCCATGGCGTAAGGAGTTGCAACCCCATCTGCACGCTTGGTTGTCTGGCGAAAATCAGGCGTTGATGCCCCGCTCGACCACCGACAGGCTGCGTTGAAATTCTGATTTGAGTCGGTAGAGCTGCGCCGGACGGTGTGCGCCGCCACTCTCCATCGCGCCCTCAATGGCTTCGAGCATGTCCATCTCTTCCATCTTGCGCCGAAAGCTCACCTTGTTGATGGCTTCGCCCAGCACGGCCTCGTACACCGTTTGCAAATGCGGCAGCGTGAAGGCGTCTCCGCACAGGTAAACCGGCAGTGAGGAATATTGGCTTTTGTTACGCACCCGTTCGATGGCTTGCGCCACCATCTGGCCATGGTCAAAGGGCAGGGGCGGCAGTGCGTGGGCCGGATGCATCTGCACGTCTGCGCTGTGCCCAGGTACCAGCGCCTCAGGGATCAAGGCGTAGTAGACGATGGACACCGACCAGCCGCGTGGGTCGCGGTCAGGGCCGCTCCAGGTGGCCAGTTGCTCCAGGTAGGGGCTGTCGATGCCGGCTTTGGCTTGCAGGACCCGTGCGGCCGCATGCCATGCGCTGTCGTCCTCCTGGGTGTGCACAAATCCACCAGGCAACGCCAGCGTGCCCTCGTGAGGGGCCTTCTCGCGGCGACTCAGGACCACGTGCAAGGTGTGCTGATGCAGCGTCAGCAGCACCACATCAACCGTGCAGATCACGGCGTCAGCGAGAGGGGCGCGTCGGACTTGAGTCATGGCAGTTTGATTCTTCGAGCAACAAAGCAGCTTACGCCAATTGATGCCGCTGTGTGGGAAGCCTGATAGGGTTGCATAATAGTTGTGTTGTGCAACTAACTAGGTTTATACTGAAGGCGTCATCACACAGGAGGCCCTATGAACAAGAAAAACATTCAACTGCTGGTCATCGATCCCCAGAATGATTTTTGCGATGTCCCCGAACCTTACCAGTCCATCGACCCCCTGACCGGGCAGCGGGTGCCACCTGCCCTGCCGGTCACCGGTGCCCACCAGGACATGCTGCGTCTTGCCCAACTGGTGCGCGAGGGCGGTGCAGGCCTGACCGAGATCGTGATCACCCTGGACTCTCACCAGCGCCTGGACATCGCACACCCGACCTTCTGGCAGCAGGCCGATGGTTCGGTGGTGTTGCCTTTCACTCCCATCACGGCTGCCCAGGTTCGCGAAGGGGCATTCCGCCCCCGTGATCCGGCCGCCCTGCCTCGAACCCTGGCCTACCTGGATGAGCTGGAGGCGCGTGGCCGCTACACCTTGATGGTGTGGCCGGTGCACTGCGAGATTGGGACCTGGGGCCACAACGTGCACGCCGACCTGCGAGCGGCCTACAACGTGTGGGAAGAGCAGCAACTGGCGGTGGTGCAGAAGGTGGTCAAGGGCACCAACCCGTGGACCGAGCACTACAGCGCTGTCCTGGCCGAGGTGCCCGACGACAGCGACCCTGCCACCCAGACCAACTGGGACCTGATCCGAGGCCTGGAGGCGGCGGACCTGATCCTGATTGGCGGGGAGGCCGGCAGCCACTGTGTCAAAGCCACCACCGAGCACATCGTGGCGCAGCTCAAGGGGCCCTTGAATCGGGTGGTGTTGTTGATCGATGCCATGAGCCCGGTGGCAGGCTTTGAAGCCCAGCAGCAGGCTTTTGTGGCTGACATGCAGGCCAAGGGCGTGCAGTGTGCCCGCATCGCGGATGTGCTGCCCCAGTTGCTGGCCAACGCCAAGGCCTGAGCGCCAGATTCATCACACAGGGAGAGAACACCATGCAACCCGTGATCCACAGCCTGCTGGAGACCGACCTTTACAAGTTCACGATGTGGCAGGCCATGCTGCATCGCCATCCTGAGGCGCAGGCCACGTACACCTTCGTCTGCCGTAACCAGAGCGCCTTCCCACTGAGCGAGCTGCTCGATGAGGTCAACGAACAGCTGGACCACCTGTGCCAGCTGGCCTTCCTGCCCGATGAGCTGGTCTACCTGCGAGGCCTGCGTTACATGAAGTCGGACTTCGTGGATTTTCTGCGCATCTTCCGGTTTCAGCGGGAGTTCATCACGGCCAAGGCCAACGGTGACACGCTGGAGATCGTGGCCCAAGGGCCTCAAGTCCATGTGATGGGTTTTGAGATCTACGTGCTGGCGCTGGTCAATGAGCTGTACTTCAGGCGGTTTGACGAGGCACCTGCGCTTGCACAGGGGCGCGAGCGGCTGCAAGCCAAGATCGAGCTGTTGCGTCAGTTTGGCGCCGAGCCACCTCGCCGTCACCCCTTCGAGTTCTTTGACTTTGGTGTGCGGCGTCGCTTCAGTGGTGACTGGCAGCGCGAGGTGGTGAGCACGCTCAAGCAGGCGGTGCCGCAGTACTTCAAGGGCACCTCCAATGTGCGGCTGGCCAAGGAACTGGGGCTGGTGCCCATTGGCACGATGGCACACGAGTACCTTCAGACCTACCAGGCGCTGGGTGTGCGTCTGAGGGACTTTCAGAAAGCCGCCCTGGAGGACTGGGTGCAGGAGTACCGCGGGGACCTGGGCACCGCCCTGACCGACGTGGTTGGCATGGATGCCTTCCTGGCCGACTTTGACCTGTACTTTGCCAAGCTGTTCGATGGCTTGCGCCACGACTCTGGTGACCCTGTGGTCTGGGGCGAAAAGGCCCTGACCCACTATGAGTTCCTGCGCATCGATGCCCACACCAAGCGCTTGGTGTTTTCCGATGGCCTGGACGTGCCCACGGCCTTGCGCCTGTACCGACATTTTGCAGACCGAACTCAGCTGGGCTTTGGCATTGGCACCAACCTGAGCAATGACGTGGGCCTCAAGCCTCTGAACATCGTCATGAAGCTCACGCAATGCAACGGGCAGAGTGTGGCCAAGTTGTCTGATACACCGGGCAAGACCCTGTGCCAGGACGAAACCTACCTGTCTTACCTGCGGCAAGTTTTCAAGGTGAACGCATGACTCACATCACAGTGGCCCAGCTGAACTACATGGTGGGCGACATGGCGGGCAACGTCGACAAGATGGTGACGGCAGGCCAGAAGGCCTGGGCCGATGGATCGGAGGTGGTGGTGTTCTCCGAGCTTTCGCTCACGGGCTATCACCCCGGTGACCTGCTGGATGAGCCCGAGTTTCTGGCGCGGGTGGACGAGGGGTTGGGTGCCTTGCTCAGTGCCTCGCGCCAGTTGCGCAACCTGTACTGGGTGGTGGGTGCGCCGGTGTCGCGCCCAGGGCCAGGCAAACGACTGCACAACGCCTTGCTGGTCATTCAGAACGGTGAGGTGCTGTTGACCTATGCGAAACAACTGCTGCCCACCTACAACGTCTTTGACGAACGCCGCCACTTCGAGCCCGGTCCGGACGTGGCCCGGGTGCTGCGGGTGGGCCAGACGCAGATCGGCTTTCTGATCTGCGAAGACGGCTGGAACGATGAGGGAGGCGACTACGCGGTCAATCCCTTCAGTCGGCTGCGCGATGCCGCACCCGACCTGGTGGTGTCGATCAATGCCAGCCCATCCAACATTGGCAAGCGAGAGCAGCGCCACCAGGTGTTCAGCGACGCCAGCCGCCGCCACGGTTTTCCCATCCTTTACGTCAACCAGATTGGTGGGCATGATCAGATCGTGTTTGATGGGGCCTCCTTTGCGGTGGAGCCCGAGCGCGGTGTGGTCTATGAGGCGCGTCGCTTTGTCGAGGACGTGCAGACCTTGACCTTTGACGGTGGCCGATTCTTTGATCGCCAGGGTCAGGCCTTGCCTGCGGTCGATCCCAAGGGCATGAGCACCATGGCGTTCTACCAGGCGCAGACCGTGCTGGGTCTTCAGGACTATGCGAGGCGCTGCGGCTTCAAGCAGGCGGTGGTGGGGTCATCGGGTGGCATCGACAGCGCGCTCACGCTGGCCTTGGCGGTACAGGCCTTGGGGCCGGAGAATGTGGTGGCCATCACCATGCCATCGTCGTTCTCTTCCCCTGGCTCGGTGGATGACTCGGTCACGCTGTGTCGCAACCTGGGCATCGAGCTGATCAGTCACCCGATTGTCGAGACGGTGGCCGTTCATGGCACGCAGTTCGAGCGAAGTTTTGACCAGCCATTGCAGGGCTTGCCTCTGGAGAATCTGCAAGCGCGTGTGCGTGGCACTGTGCTGATGTCGTACTCCAATGCCTTTGGTCACTTGCTGCTGACCACGGGCAACAAGTCGGAAATCTCGGTGGGCTACTGCACCTTGTATGGCGACACCAATGGTGGACTGGGCTTGTTGGGCGATCTGTACAAAACCGAGGTGTTTGCCTTGTCGCGTCACCTCAACGAGGTCGCGGGCCGCGAACTGATCCCCCAGGTCATCATCGACAAGGAGCCATCGGCCGAGCTGGCGCCCGGTCAGCGCGACACCGACAGCCTGCCGCCCTACCCGGTCCTGGACGAGATCCTCAAGGTGCTGATCGAAGGCGAGCGCCTGTCCGAGGCCGAGCTGGCTCACGCGCGGGCACAGGTGGCGCAATTGCGCCAGTCGGCCCAAGGGCAGGCGCTGGTCGAGCGCATCCGCGGCATGATCGCTCGCAACGAGTACAAGCGTCGGCAGGCGCCCCCGATCATCCGGGTGCGCTCCAGGGCTTTTGGCACCGGACGCCAGATGCCCATTGCCGCCAAACACCACTGACAACACAGGGAACACAAGAGCCATGGCTAGAACCATCACCCCCACGGAGTCTCACGACTGGTCGGTGTACATCGGTCGTTTTCAGCCATTCCACCTGGGCCACCTGGCGCTGCTGCAGCGCGCTTTGGCTCTGGCACCCCGCTGTGTGGTGGTGCTGGGCTCAGCCCACCAGGCGCGCACACCCAAGAACCCCTGGACCTGGCAGGAGCGCGCCGAGATGATCCGCCTGGCACTGCCGGCCGTCGACCGTGACCGGGTGCAGTTTCTGCCAGTGCGCGATCATTACGATCAGGGCCGTTGGGTGCAGGCGGTGCGCCAGGGGGTGGCTGAGGTCATCGCTCAGGCGGGTGGCAGTGGCCGTGCCCATGTGGCCCTGGTGGGCCACTTCAAGGACGCCACCAGCGCCTACCTGCGGGACTTCTCAGAGTGGACGGTGCTGCCGGTGGAGCGCGAAGGCCTGGTCGATGGCACTCATGTGCGAGACGCCCTCTTTGGTGCTGCGCCTGAAGCCCTGGAGGCGACGTTGGCGGCCCTGATCAGCCAGGTGCCACGCACCACCGTGGACTTCATGCGCGCCTGGTCGGCCCTGCCCTTTGTGCCCGAGTTGGCCAAGGAGTGGTGCATGCTGAGAAAGTACCACCAGGACTGGTCGGCAGCGCCCTATCCGCCGGTTTTTGTCACCGTCGATGCCGTGGTGCGTTGTGCCGGTTGCGTCTTGCTGATTCGACGCGGTCAGGCGCCGGGCAAAGGCCTGTACGCCGTGCCCGGTGGCTTCATCGAGCAACGCGAGACGGTTTATCAATCGGCCCTGCGCGAGCTGGAGGAAGAGACCTGCCTGACCATGTTGCCAGGCACTTGGTCGGCCTGCCTGCGGTCGGTGGCGGTGTTTGATCATCCCGATCGCAGCCTGCGCGGACGCACGATCACCCATGCGCATTATTTCGACCTGGGCGATCGGGAACTCCCTGAGGTCAAGGCGGCCGACGACGCTCAGTCCGTCTGCTGGATGCCCATCGAGAAGCTGCCCGCCTTGGAAGATCAGTTCCATGACGATCATTTCCACATGCTCGATCACTTCCTCGGGCTGACGACCTGAAGGGTCCAGGCCTCAAACGATGAGCTGGCCTTGCATGGCGGCCACGCCCACGGTGGCTTCCATGCCGGCCGTGAAGCGCAGGAAATCCGCCTCGATGCCGTCCGAGAAGATCACCCCATGGTCCGGCATGCGCGAGCGCAGTCGCAAAGGCTGATCCCGGCTCACCTGGCCGTAGACCAGGGTGGCCTGCGAGGTTCGGCTCGGAAAGGGTTCGCGCACAGCAAAGGCCAGCGTCTCGGTGTCCCAGGGCAAGGGCTGGTAGTGGGGTGCTGCCCCGCCGCCTAGGTAGCCCTTGGCTATGGCTTGCGACCCGGTGACCACGCTTTTGAGCCAGGCGGTCGATCCCAGCCCGGTGGCGACGATGATGCCGGATGACGACTGCGATTCGCTCACCCCACCCAAGTCGATGTCGTACAGCGCCGAGGTGTGGGTGCGTGGACCGATGAACAGGTCATTGACGGCCCGCAGGGTCTGCCCGTCGGACAGCCGGGCCTCGGCCATCGTGATGCTGCGGCTGGCCCGTCGGTCGCGCGAGGTGTCGGCCAGCACGTCAGACAGCATGGCGGGCTCGAAGGGCAGCAGCAGGCCGTCCCAGCGCGTGGGCTCAGGGTTCACGCCGATCAGTGGCTGGCCGCTCAGGTACTTCATGGTGTTGGCCACCAGGCCGTCCTGGCCCAGCGCGAGGACGATGTCGTCTGCCCCAAAGATGAAGTTGGGAAGGTGACGCCGATCCAGCAACTGATGGCGACCCCAGGCTTGCAGCGTTTCCACGGTGATGCGCAGGCTGCGGGCGTACGCCTCGCTCTCGCGCAGGTAGTCCGTGAAATCGGCGCCCAGGTGCTCCAGGTAGAAGCGAGCTTGTGACAGGGTGTGGTGACGCGCTACCAGCTCTTCGAGCCGGGTCTGGCGTGTGACCAGCACCACCTTGCGATCAGTTGCTGCGCTCACGGCGACCCTTTCCCGCATCGGCGGCACCCGCCGGCATGCTGTCATTCATCAAGGACTGCAGGAGGTCGGGTGAGAGGTTGAGCGATCCGATGCGCTCGGCCCGCTCGGCAAGCCCGCCAAAGGCCTGGGCAATCAACTGGCCTGGCTGCATGCCTACGGACACCAGGGCTTGAACCACTCTGGGGTCGGTCTTGTCCAGCGCCTGCATCAGGGCCGACATCCGGTAGGCCTCCGCCTCGGCCAGGGTGCGACTGTTCTCGGCCTGCCCGGCCACAAAGGCCTTGCGCTGTTCCTCCAGTGCGACGTCGGCCCCCATCTGTTCGGTGCGCAGCTCGTTCTCCCGTCGCATGAGGGCGGCCTTGGCCTCCATCTGAGTCTCGCGGATCTGGCGGCGCTTTTGCTCCACGGCGATCTCGGTGTCCAGCTCGTTGGCGCGGATGGCGCGTTCGTTTTCGACGGCCGACATGCGCCGGGTGTAGATGGCTTCATCCGCCGCCTTGAGGTTGGACTCTCTTGCTTCGGCCTCCAGGGCCCGGGCGATGTCGGGTGTGGGTTTGATCGACTGGACCGACACGCCCAGGATCTGCAGGCCCAGGGCCAGGATTTCGGTCTGTTGTCCCAGAGCGGCTTGCGCGGCCCGGGCCAGGTCGGCCGACGACTGCAGCGCCTGTTTGAGCGCCATGCCCTGCACCGCTTGCTGGATGATCACTTCGGCCTGCATGGCCACCCGATCACCCAGGCGGTCCGGGTCGTCGGTGGCGTAGCGCAGGCCATCGGCCGCCAGAGAAAAGTCCATCATCGTGGTCATTCGGTCCGGATCACCAATGCGATAGGTGACCTGGCCTTGCACGGTCACGCTTTGAAAGTCAGCGGTGACCAGCTCCAGAATAAAAGGACGGTCGCGGCTTGCCATGGGGATGGAGACCAGCGTGCTGACGGGAGCGTAATAAAAGAAGGCCAGCCCCGCGCCCTTGCGGGCCAGACGGCCTCGCCGGAACTGCATCAGGTAGGTGGTGGGTTGGGACTTGATGTAACGGATGCCGAACATGAACGCCTCGCTTTGTTAGGTGAATGGTGCAACTAAGTAAGTTGCACGATAAAACTAAGCGAAGTGCTTGTCAACACGTGAGCCCAAAAAAACAGGCCCCCGAAGGAGCCTGGTGAAAGCGCACTGGCTGTGCCGCTAGGAGACCAACATGAAACCGGAGAACACAGAGACGGATCGATCAGTGCATGTGGATGCCACCGCTGGCCTTGCCCTTGCCGGCGCGAGCGGGCGGGTTGCACAGGCCGCAGACAAAGTGGC
>DAORJC010000101.1:0-10321 GCA_035438885.1 Aquabacterium sp.
CGGCTGCGTTGAACGCGGCGGCCACCAGGTCTTCCAGCATGTCCTTGTCCTCGGTCAGCAGGCTGGGGTCGATGGTGACGCGCTTGACCTCGTGCTTGCAGGTCATGACGACCTTGACCAGACCGGAACCCGACTGACCCTCGACCTCGATCAGCGCCAGCTCGTCCTGGGCGCGCTTGAGGTTGTCCTGCATGGCCTGTGCCTGTTTCATCAGGCCGGCGATTTGTCCTTTGAGCATGCGAATTCCTTTCTAACCAAAACGTGGATTGTCTCTCTGACTGGACTCAGATCGGCGTGATCGAGCCAGCAACGATGCGGGATCCCGGGAAATGGGTCAGCAAGCCATCGACCATCGGATCCTGGCGGATCAGGACTTCAGCCGCAGCCTGGCGGCTGGCGCGCTCGGCCTGATCGCGCAAGGCCGGCGTGTCGCGGCCAATGCCGGCTTCGATCAACAACTCGACATCGCCGCCCAGCAGCTTGTTCATGGCCTGGGTCAGGCGGTCGCGCTGGGCGTCGGTGCGAAGGTTCTCGCGCTCGACCCGCAGGTGCCACACCGAGCGGCCATTGTCGTCCTTGACCGACACGCACTCGGACTGAAGGGCCAGCTCGCGCACCAGGGCTGCAATCAGCCCCCGCTCGACCAGTTGCTTGACCACATCGTTCCAGCGGTCGCCCAGCTCGGTACGGGGCACGACGGGGACTTCGCGAGGCACGATGCCCTCGCGGACAGGCTCACGATCAGCCTCCGGTTCCGGCGCCAGACGGCGGTCGGACTCGGACATGGCCGCCATTTCCATCTCGGCAGACGACGGCGCGGGCTCATCGTCCCAAGGTGGCGGCTCAGGGCCCAGGTCAGGCTCCGGCACCAACGGCCGTGGCGATGGCGTGTTGGCGCGGGGCAGCGCTGCGCCCACGGCAGGGGGGATTGCGGCGGCAACCACAGGCGCTGCCGCAGGCACAGGCGCAGGCGCAGCGTGAACCACGGGACTGGGAGGCCGGGCGGGCGGTGTGTCAACGAGCGCAGGGGCCTCAGCAGGCACCGGTGCTCGCGCCAGACCGGGAGTCCTTGTCGCTGCGCCTGGCCCGACCGCCTCAGTGGGCGTCGGGCCCGTCGCTTTTGGGCGGCCAGGCTCCTGCGGCGGCACGGCCGCCTGGCCGCCTGGCTTGAAGGCCAGCCAGCGCAGCAAGATCATCAAGAGGCCGGCGTATTCATCGGGCGCCAGTGCCAGCTCGGCCCGACCTTGCAGGGCTAGGCTGTAGAACAACTGGGTCTCGTCGGCCGCCAATTGGTGCGCCAGTTCTTGCCACACCATCGCATCGGCATCGTCGTCGCTCAAGCCCGGCACGGTCTGGATCAGCGCCATGTGCTGCAGGGCAGCGGCCAGCTCGTCCAGCGTCCCCTGGGCCGACAAGCCCATCTCGCGCAAGGTGTCGACCGCAGCCACCAGATCGGCACCACGGGACTGGGCCACCGCACTCAGGATGCGCTGCACGTGCTGACGGTCCACAGCACCCAGCATCTGGCGCACCACAGACTCCTGCAGGTTTCCCGCCCCAAAGGCGATGGCCTGGTCGGTCAGTGACAGACCATCACGCATGGAGCCGCGAGCCGCCCGGGCCAACAGGCGCAAGGCTCCTGCCTCAAAAGGCACGGCCTCTTGCGTCAGCACATCCTGCAGGTGCGTCTGCACCGTCTGGATGGCCATGGGACGCAGGTTGAACTGCAGGCAGCGCGACAGCACCGTGACGGGCACCTTTTGCGGGTCGGTCGTGGCCAGCACGAACTTGAGGTAATCCGGCGGCTCCTCCAGGGTCTTGAGCATCGCGTTGAACGCGGTGTTGGACAGCATGTGCACTTCGTCGATCATGTAGACCTTGAAGCGCCCCACCACTGGCTTGTAGACCGACTGGTCCAGCAACTGGGAGATCTCGTCCACCCCCCGGTTGGAGGCAGCATCCAGCTCGACATAGTCCACAAAGCGGCCGCTGTCGATGTCGCGACAAGGCTGACACTGCCCGCAGGGTTGAGCCGTGATGCCGCCCTGCCCGTCCGGCCCGACGCAATTGAGCGATTTGGCCAGGATGCGGGAGACCGTCGTCTTGCCCACGCCACGTGTCCCTGTGAACATGTAGGCGTGATGCAGCCGCTGATGCGTGAGCGCATTGCTCAGAGCCTGGACCACATGGCCCTGTCCGACCATCGTGTCAAAACTGCGAGGGCGGTACTTGCGTGCGAGAACCGTGGATGTCATGCCCGGATTGTAGGCGGGCGGGTGGCCGATCCCTGGGCCCAGGCACGATGCCCACAGATTGAATGACACGAAAGATCCACCAAGTGCGGGCTATGAAAAGCGATGGGTTAGCCCTACAATCGCGTCAGCTATTTCGAACGGGTGTTTAACGCAGTTAATGACCCCTGTTTGACGCTGCTCACGGTTGGCCTTGCTTTTCTGACCCGAAAAGTGGGGCGCAGTCGCCGAACACTCCGCTTAAGGGTCTCCCTCCATGTCGTTTGAATCTCTGGGCTTGTCCGAGCCCATCCTGCGAGCCATCGCAGAAGCCGGTTACACCACCCCCACGCCCATCCAGGCACAGGCCATCCCCCTGGTGCTCAGCGGCGTCGACCTGCTGGCTGGCGCTCAGACTGGCACCGGCAAGACCGCTGGCTTCACACTGCCCCTGCTGCAGTTGCTCAGCCAGTCCAAGCCCCCAGCCCCCGTCGCTGCACCTGGCGTTCGCCAACCCACGCGCCCCATCCGCGCTCTGATCCTGACCCCCACCCGCGAACTGGCGGCCCAGGTCGAAGAAAGCGTGCGCGTCTACGGCAAGCACCTGGGCATGCGCTCCATGGTCATCTTCGGTGGCGTGGGCATGAACCCACAGATCGATGCCCTGCGCCGCGGCATCGACATCCTGGTGGCCACCCCAGGCCGCCTGCTGGACCACCATCAGCAAGGCACGCTGGACCTGAGCAAGGTTGAATTTTTCGTCCTGGACGAAGCTGACCGCATGCTCGACATGGGCTTCATCCACGACATCCGTCGCGTGCTGGCCATCCTGCCGGCCAAGAAACAAAGCCTGCTGTTCTCGGCCACGTTCTCCGACGAGATCAAGGTTCTGGCCGACAAGCTGCTGAACAAGCCCCAGTCCATCGAAGTGGCCCGCCGCAATGCCACGGCCGACACGATCGACCAGACCATCCACCCGGTGGACCGCGATCGCAAGAAGGAACTGCTGGCCCACCTGATCCAGTCCAACAACTGGCACCAGGTCCTGGTCTTCACCCGCATGAAGCACGGCGCCAACCGTCTGGTCGAGTTCCTGGAAAAGCAGAACATCACGGCCATGGCCATCCACGGCAACAAAAGCCAAAGTGCACGCACCCGTGCCCTGGCCGAGTTCAAGAGTGGCGAGCTGCAGGTGCTGGTGGCCACCGACATCGCAGCGCGCGGCATCGACATCGACCAATTGCCACACGTGGTCAACTTCGAACTGCCCAACGTGCCCGAGGACTACGTGCACCGCATCGGCCGCACCGGTCGTGCAGGTGCCGATGGCCGCGCCATCTCGCTGGTCTGCGTCGATGAAAACGGCTTCCTGGCCGACATCGAAAAGCTGATCAAGCGCAGCATCCCTCGCGAGATCATCGCCGGGTACGAGCCGGACCCCAATGCCCGCCCCGAGCCGATCCAGTTGGGTCGTCGCGTGCTGCACGGTGGCCCCCGCCAGGACCGTGGCGGCGCAGCCCCCTCCGGTGGTGGCCGTCCAGGTCAAGGCCGCCCCCAAGGCGCAGGTCGCGGCCAAGGTCAAGGCCAGCGGCAAGGTTCGGGTCGTGCCCCCCAGGGCTCCTCCCGCGGTGGCCGTTGATCAGGCTGCTTGCTTCGCCCATGAAAAAACCCGGCCGAGGCCGGGTTTTTTGCGACTGAACCGAAGGATTTACTTCGAAGCAGCGGCCGAAGCGCCGGAAGCGGCTGCAGCAGCCTTCTTTGCTTTCTTGGCCTTCTTTGCCTTCTTGGCAGGCTTGGAAGCAGCTTCAGCAGCGGCAGGTGCCGATGCGGTGGCAGCAGGAGCGGCGGTGACAGCGGCAGCAGCAGGAGCGGCAGCCTTTTCAGCGGCAAAAGCGCCCATGGCGAACATCGAGGCGATCAGAGCGGCAATCAGTTTCTTCATGGATAACTCCAGGGAATGTTGTAGGTGGTATTCGCAGGAACCAAACCAACAGATTCAGCCCCTGTGCACTCCAAACGTGGCCAGCCAAACATCGGTTGACAGGACATGGACAAATAACCTGCAACAGATCGTTCAATCAAAGCGATGTTGCCGCAACCACTTGGTGGCCACCCACTTTTCACCTCGAATCACGGGGGCGCCGCCATGCAGCGTTCGCGTGGCGGGCAAGGGCACGGCATAGCTGAAGAACACCGCATGACCTTGCATGGGATGCACGTTCAGCCCCAATTCAGGGAAGGTGGTGGCGCCCCCTTCTTGCGGCGTGTTGAGGTAGATCACCAAGGTGCCCACCCGTTGCCCTCCACGCTTGAGCACGGCAGGGGTTCCCGGTCGCTGGGGGTCAAAGTAATCATGGTGCGGCCGGTACTCCGCCCCCGGCGCATACCGCAGCACCTGCAAACCTTCGCCCCGCTCGGTGGGCCAGTTCAGCAAGGCCGCCAGGCGGGCCTCGATGCGCTCGATCAGGGGCGACTGCGCGCGCCCAAAGAACATACCCTGGCTGGTACGGGCCTCGTTGACCTCGCCATGCCCGGTGGCATCCTGAACCGTCTCTGAACGGGTCAATGAAGGCTCGGCCTCCGCCATGAGCGCCTCGCACTCTTCGGGCGACAACACATCGGCCAGGATCACCACCTGAGGCTGGGCCATGCTGGCCACCACCCGGATGGATCGGTCATGGGCCCACAAGGTGTTGCCGGTGACCGCCACATGAGGCAGCAGGGGCTCGGTGGCCTCGCTCTGCAAACAGGCCTGCAAGGCCGCCATCGCCACATCGGTCTGCCAGCCACTGCTGTGCATGGCATCCAGAACAGAGGCCGCATCGTGCCCGCTCGACAGTTGCTCTGCGATCCAGGCCCGCAAGGCCGGTGTGATGGTTTGTTGCGTGCTCATCGCTCTCAATCGGCCAGGCGGCGCCGAAACACCAGCCGATCCGGGCCAGAGGCATCGGCCACCCAGCCATAGCCTTCGGCGTCAAAACCACGCACCCCGTCAACCGTCGTGATCCGGTTGACGATGATGTGACGCGCCATCAGGCCTCGGGCACGTTTGGCATGGAAGCTGATGACCTTGTAGACCCCAGCCTTGTGGTCCTCGAACACACAGTCGACCACCCTCGCCTTCAAGGCCTTGCGCTTGACCGCCTTGAAATACTCCTGCGAGGCCAGGTTGATGATCAGGTCATCACCCTGCTTGGCCAGCACCTGATTGAGATGCTCGGCCAGGGTGTCACCCCACCAGCCATACAGATCCTTGCCACGGGGATTGGCAAGCCGTGTGCCCATCTCCAGGCGGTAGGGCTGCATCCAGTCCAGCGGCCTCAGGATGCCGTACAGCCCGCTGAGGATGGCCAGGTGGGACTGAGCCCAGTCCAGTTGCTCCGTGCTCAGGCTGTTGGCATCCAGGCCCTCATACACATCGCCATTGAACGCCAGCACCGCCTGCTTGCTGTTGCGACCCGTGAACTTGGGCGACCAGGCGGCATAACGTGCCACATTGAGCTGCGACAGGGCATCGCTCAAATCCATCAGCGAGGCAATCTGGGCCGGCGTGAGCGGCTTGAGCACCTCGATCAGGGCGGCCGACTCGTCCACAAACTGCGGCAGGGTGTGCCGGTCGGTCACCGGCGGGGTTTCATAGTCCAGGCTCTTGGCCGGCGACAACAACATCAACATGAGGACACATTCAAAGGGTGGCACCGCCCAGGGGACGGTTGACCGGGCACAACTCGCCAGTCTGAAGACCGTCGAGGATGCGCAGGACTTCTTCCGGGTTGCGCCCCACGTTCAGCGCATTGACCGACACGTGCTGGATCACCTGATCCGGGTCCACGATGAAGGTGGCCCGCAGCGCCACGCCAGAGGCTTTGTCACGCACGCCCAGTTGATCGACCAGCGCCTGCCCCTGCCCCAGGGTGTCGGCAAAGCTCCAGTGCCCCAGGCGATTGAGCTCGGCGTTCTCGCGGCGCCAGCCCAGCTTGGAGAATTCGTTGTCGGTCGAGCCGCCCATGACCACGGCATCGCGGTCCAGGAAGTCTTTGGCCAGGCGGTCAAAGGCCACGATCTCGGTCGGGCACACGAAGGTGAAGTCTTTCGGGTAGAAGTAGATGACCTTCCACTTGCCAGGAAAGCTGTGCTCGGTCAGGTCCTCAAAGGCCGACTGACTGCCCTCCTCGTGGTGGTTGAAACCGGGCTTGACGCCCACCACCTTGAAGGGCCCCAGGGTATCGCCAATTGTTTTCATACAGGTTCTCCACAAACCGGGCGGGCAAGGGCAAGCACCACCCTTGCCTTCCAGACCGCCCATGCGCATGATCTTAGAACGAAAGCGGTCTTCTGACGCCTGCCATGGGCCGACCATGGCCCCCCGCCTACAATCCGCCCTTGTTTTCTGGAAAGTCCTGCCGTGGCCCTGTACCGCATCAAAGACAAAGCCCCTGAGGTTCATCCCACCGCCTACGTGGCCGAATCGGCCGACGTGATCGGGCATGTGGTGCTGCGCGAAGGCGCCAGCGTGTGGTCGCACGTGGCCATCCGGGGCGACAACGAGACGATCCACATCTCGGAGCGCTCCAATGTGCAGGAGGGCGCCGTGTTGCACACCGACATCGGCTACCCCTTGACCATCGGGCAGGACGTGACCGTGGGTCACCAGGCCATGCTGCATGGCTGCACCATTGGCGACGGTGCCCTGATCGGCATTCAGGCCGTGGTGCTCAATGGCGCCGTGATCGGCAAGAACTGCCTGGTGGCCGCCGGCGCGCTGGTGACCGAGGGCAAGGTCTTTGAAGACGGCATGCTCATCATGGGCTCGCCGGCCAAGGCCGTGCGCCCGCTGGCAGAGGCCGACCTGATGCGGATGAAGATCGGCACGGCCCTGTACGTCCAGAAAGCCCTTGAATACAAGACCGACATGGTCCGAGTGGACTGACATGACAGACGAACTGCACAAATTCATTTTCGAAGGCCTGCCCGTGCGGGGCATGCTGGTCCGCCTGAGCGCCAGTTGGCACGAGGTGCTGCGCCGCCGCGAAAGCGGTGAGCCCTTTCCTGCGCCGGTGCGCGAGCTGCTGGGCGAGATGTCGGCAGCCGCCATCCTCATGCAGGCCAACATCAAGTTCCACGGCGCCGTGGTGCTGCAGATCTTTGGCGACGGCCCCGTGAAAATGGCCGTGGCAGAGGCCCAGCCCGACCTGGCCTACCGCACCACCGCCAAGGTGGTGGGGGATGTGCCCGCCACCGACAACGGCCACCTGCCCTTGAGCGTGATGGTCAACGTGCACGGCAAGGGCCGCTGCGCCATCACCCTGGACCCCAAGGACCGCCAACCTGGCCAGACCCCTTACCAGGGCGTGGTGCCGCTGCACGACGACCACCACCAGCCGCTGCACAAGCTCAGCGAGGTGCTGGAGCACTACATGCTGCAGTCCGAGCAACTGGACCCCCGCCTGATCCTGGCGGCAGACGACAACGTCGCCGCCGGCCTGCTGATCCAGCGTCTGCCCATGGAGGGCGTGGGCAACCTCGCTGGCGGCAGCCACCACGAGGACGAGATCGGCCTGAACGAGCACTACAACCGCATCGCCCACCTGGCCGCCACGCTCAAGCGTGAAGAGCTGCTGACGCTGGACGTGGACACCATCCTGCGCCGCCTGTTCTGGGAAGAAGACCTGCGTCGCTTTGCCCCGCAGGAAGGCGCCACCGGTCCCCGCTTTGAGTGCACCTGCTCGCGCGAGCGCGTCTCCGACATGCTGCGCAGCCTGGGCACCGAAGAGGTCGAGAGCATCATCGAAGAGCAAGGCCAGATCGACGTCGGCTGCGACTTCTGTGGCCAGCACTACGTCTTCGATCCCATCGATGCCAGCGAGCTGTTCACCGAAGAGGCCGACCACCCGCCTGGGTCCACCCGCCTGCAGTGACGGCCAGCGGGCGGTGTTGGCGCCTCAGCCCTGAGGCAGCCAGTGCTGCTGCTCGCAGTCACCGTCGTCACACGACTCGCACACCCAGCGCCAGCGCGGCTGCCCCTGGGTGCGGGCGGCCCTCTCGGGCGCATCCAGCAGGTGCTCCACCACGCTCAAGGCACTGGCCAGGCGCTTGGGGCCCTGCCCGCTCACCACGGCAAACGACAGCCCATGACCGATCAGGGCCTGGCGCACCAGGTGGTCGACCGGCTCGCGCACATGAGGCCCATCGCGCTGCAGGCCATCGGCCTCCCAGGGCAGGTCCAGCGCGGTCAACAAGGTCAGATCGGCGCGCCGATGCGCCAGCACAGCCGGCTCATACAAACTGCGATCACCGAACACAAACTCGCTGTACACGGCCGTCATGAGGGCCGTGGTGTCCGCCAGCACCACCTGATGCTGACTCAGCGCCTGCTCGATGCGATCAGAGTGCGCACGGGCAATGTCGGCCTGCTCATGCACATGGGGCGTTCGGCCGTGCTGCTCGCAAAAGTCGCGCAGGGTCTCAGGCACCACCACGGCATCCAGCCCGCGCCCCTGAAGCGCCTGGGCCACCTGCAGGGCCAGTGTGGTCTTGCCGGTGCTTTCGGCACCGACCACCGCCACCAGGACGGCGCTCATGCCTGGCCCACCAGGCGCTGCCAGCGTCGCCACCCCACCACCGACAGCACCGCAAAGATGCCGTACAGCAAGACGGTCAGCCACAGCTGCTTGTAGGCAAACAGCCCCATCGACACCACATTGACCAGCAGCCAGCAAGGCCAGTTCTGAACCCACTTGCGGCCCAGCAGCAACTGGCCCACGATGCTGCCTGCGGTGGGCAGTGCGTCCCAATAAGGCACATCAGAGTCGGTATAGAAGTCCAGCAGGAGCCCGATGAGCGGCCACAGGATCAGCACATCGCGCACGGCATGCCAGACACCCCGACGATTCAATGAGCGCACCTTCAGCGCCTGGTACTGATCATCCACACCCCGCACCCACTGCCACCAGCCCCAGGTGGCCAGCAGCACGAACAACAGTTGCAGCGTGGCCTCGCCATACAGCTTGAAGCGCGCAAACAGCACGCCATACATCAGGGAGCTGATGATGGCCAAGGGCCAACCCAGCGGGTTCACGCGCAGATTGAAGCCCACCATCGCAATCGACAGCACAAAGGCCACCGCCTCCAGCTGACTGACGGGCACGCCCCAGGCCGTCCACCAGGGCGCCAGCCAGGGATCTGCCCAGGCCAAGGCATCAGCAAGGGCCTGAAAATCAATCATGGATGGGGAAAGCTGCGGGCTGATCAGAACGATCAGCGCGACGTGATCTGAACGTAGACCTCGTCTGGCTTGACCATGCCCAGCTCGGTGCGGGCGATCTCTTCGGCCATGTCCAGGCCCTCTTGAAGGTCACGGACCTCGGCGGCGAGCTGCGCGTTGCGCAACTGCGCCTGGGCATTCTTGGCCTGCATGTCCTGGACCTGCTCACGCAGGGCCAGCATGCGAGGCACGCCACCCTTGCCGAACCACAGTTCGGCATGAACCACGGCCAACAAGGCCAGCAGGATCAGGGTGACGATGCGCATGGGCAGTAAGCTTAGCAGACAGAAGGCACAGCCGAGGTTCCCCTCGGCTGGCCCTGGATCAGCGCAGGTTGTAGAACGCGCTGCGGCCGGGATACACGGCCACGCCGCCCAGGTCTTCCTCGATGCGCAGGAGCTGGTTGTACTTGCTCATGCGGTCCGAACGGCTCATGGAGCCGGTCTTGATCTGACCGGCGTTCAGGCCGACGGCGATGTCGGCGATCGTGTTGTCTTCGGTCTCGCCCGAGCGGTGCGAGATCACGGCGGTGTAGCCGGCACGCTTGGCCATCTCGATGGCGGCAAACGTCTCGGACAGGGTGCCGATCTGGTTGATCTTGATCAGGATCGAGTTGGCGATGCCCTTGTCGATGCCTTCCTTCAGGATCTTGGTGTTGGTCACGAACAGGTCGTCACCCACCAGTTGAACCTTCTTGCCCAGACGCTCGGTCAGGTGTGCCCAACCGGCCCAGTCACCTTCGTGCATGCCGTCTTCGATGCTGATGATGGGGTACTTGTCGACCCAGGTGGCCAGCATGTCGGTCCACTGCTCGGCGGTCAGCTCC
>DAORJC010000102.1:0-10185 GCA_035438885.1 Aquabacterium sp.
CGCATATCGCGTAGCTTTCACGCCTGAGTTCACGGGTGTGGCTCGCCTGGGTCTGGCCAGCGTCAAGGGCAAGCTCTCCAATAACGCCGGTTACAGCGCTTCTGATTCCAACATCAAGCTTTACGCAGGTTTGGGCCTGGAATACGCCCTGTCCAACGACATGAAGCTGGTGGGGGCCTTTGATCTCACCAATGCTGAGGTCGAAAACAACGACGCCAACGTTTACATCGTCGGCATCGGCGCCCAGATCGGCTTCTGATCTCCCGATCAGTCAAACGCCAAAGGCCACCCTCGGGTGGCCTTTTTCACGCCTTGTCGTGCCTCAGTTGGCGACCTTGCCTTCGCGCACCAGGCGGTCGTGCCGTTCGGTGTCTTCCTTCACGTGTCGCGACACGTAGCGGGCAAAAAATCCGCCCATGCCGAGCATGAACAAGATCACCCCGGCGCTCATCAGGCCATAGTCGGTGGTCAGAAAATTGATCCAGGCTTGCATTTGTGTTCTCCCGTCGCCCCTTGGCGACCTGCAACCGTCATCTGACGCCTGAACCGACAGGGTGTCAATGACCTGGGTCAACCCTTGCGTTCGCCCTTCACAATCACGCCATGACTCTTTCACGACTTCGCACCTTCACCTCCCATGGGGCTCGGATGGTGGCCTTCGGGCTGCTGGGGCTGGCCTGGGCGTCCACAGGTGCCCAGGCGGCAGACACGGCCGTGCGCCCCAAGGTCGGCCTGGTGCTGTCCGGCGGTGGTGCCCGGGGGCTGACCCATGTGGGTGTGCTCAAGGTGCTGGAGCGTGAGCGCATCCCGGTCGACGTGATCGCGGGGACCTCCATGGGTGCCATCGTGGGCGGCCTGTACGCCAGCGGCATGGATGCCACGGTGGTGGAGCAGGAGGTCCGGCAACTGGACTGGGACAACGTCTTTGCCAGCCGCGTCGAGCGTCGCGAGATCTCCCAGCGCCGCAAGGAGCAGGACATTGAAGTCTCTCCGCTGTTCGAACTGGGTGTGGGGGCGGACGGGATCAAGGCACCCCTGGGGCCTGTCTCCAGCCGAGGGCTGGAGGCCCACCTGAGGCGGCTGACCATGACGTCGGCCCAGGTCAGCCACTTCGATCAGTTGCCCACGCCGTTTCGGGCTGTGGCCACCGACATGGAGACCGGCAAGCCCGTGATCCTGCAGTCCGGCGACCTGGCCATGGCTCTGCGATCGAGCATGTCGGTGCCCGGCCTGTTTGCGCCGGTGGAGGTCGATGGCCGCATCCTGGGTGACGGCGGCTTGGTCAACAACACGCCGATCGACGTGGCCCGCGCCATGGGCGCACAACGCCTCATCGTGGTCAACATCGGCACGCCGCTGTCCCGGCGCGAGGTGCTGTCGACCCTGACCGGGGTGACCGGCCAGATGATCAACATCCTGACCGAGCAGAACGTGCAGCGCAGCCTGGCCACGCTGCAGCCTCATGACGTGCTGATCGCTCCGACCCTGGAAGGCCTGACGGCGGCCGACTTCAACCGGGCCGGCGAGTTCATCAACCTGGGCGAGACGCAGGCCGAGGCCATGGTGCTGCGCATGCAGGATCTCAAGGTCTCCGAGGCCGAGTACGCGGCCTGGAAGGCCTCGCGTCAGCGGCCACCTGCCGAGCGTCGCCCCTTGCAGGCCGTGCGCATCGAGGGCTCCAACATCACGCAGCCGGAGCTGCGCCAGGACCAACTGGAAACCCGGCCGGGTCAGCCCTACAACGTGGCCGCCGCCGAGCGCGACCTGCGTCGCCTGGCGGCCACGGGCGACTACCTGGTGACCGACTACCGCCTGCAGCGCACGCCCACGGGTGATGAACTGGTGTTTCAGGTGAAAGACAAGCCGTGGGGGCCCAACTACCTGCAGGTGGGCCTGGACTTCAGCACCGACACGGCGGGCCGCAGCGCCTTCAACCTCAAGGTGGTTCACAACCGCCACTGGCTGGACGCCAGCGGGGCCGAATGGCGCAATTTCTTGCGTCTGGGTTCGGCACCGGCCTTGTTCACCGAGTGGTACCGGCCCATCGGCTCGTCCCTGCCCGATGGCCTGCGCTCCTTTGTGGCCGTAGGTGCCCAGGTCGAGCGTCGCCAGCTGGACTTGCACGAGGACCCGATCCAGGACGTGGCCCTGTCCCTGGTGCGCCGCTCGCGCCAGCTCAGCCTGGACCTGGGCCTGACCTGGCGTGAGCTGGGTGAGTTTCGCCTGGGCTGGGCCGACGAGGTGGCTCGTTTCGAGCCTCAACTGGTGTCCCCCAGCTGGCAGGGCCTGCGCGATGACGAGCGCGCCCATGAGCAGGGCTGGCGCGTCAATGCCGTGTTTGACCAGCTCGACAATGCCTACTTTCCGACGCAGGGCTGGCGCGTTGAAGGGCACTACCTGCGGGGCGAGCGCACCGGCTCTGGTCTGAGCAGCAGCGCCCGGGGCGACATGAGCCGCTGGGACCTTCAGGGCCAGGCGGTCACCAGCTTTGGGGCGCACAGCCTGTCCATCGCGGGCCGACTGGCCGGCGCGACCGGGGCCCTGCCCGACGTGCCTCGCTACAGCCTGGGAGGCTTTCAGCAGTTGTCGGGCTATGCACCCGATCAGGTCAGCGGGCAGCAGATCGCCCTGTTGCGCCTGGGTTATGCCTGGCGCGTGGGCACCTATGCGCTCACCAGTGGCGTGTACCTGGGCGGCAGCCTGGAGGTGGGCCAGGCGTGGCAGAAGTGGTCGAGTCCGGAGACGGGCACCTGGCGCCATGGCATGAGCCTGTACCTGGGCGCAGACACGGCCCTGGGCCCGGTCTATGCCGCCATTGGCGCGGCACAGGGCGTCAGGCCCACGCTGATGTTGTTCGTGGGCCGCCCCTGATGGGGCTGGGCCCTGGTGGCGGTCAGACCCGACTGAGGGCCGGGCCTGCCGTGCTGCGCAAGTGGTCCAGCATGTGGCTGGCGATCTGGTTCAGGGGCAGCACCTCGTGCACGGCCCCGGCGGCGATCGCTTCGCGCGGCATGCCAAAGACCACGCAGGTGTGCTCGTCCTGGGCAATGCAGTAGGCCCCGGCATCTCGCATCTCGCGCATGGCCTTGGCCCCATCGGCACCCATGCCGGTCAGCATGATGCTCACGGCATTGCGGCCCACGACGGCGGCCGCAGACTTGAACAGCACCTCCACGCTGGGCTTGTGCCGGTTCACCGGATCACCATCGGTCACCCGGGCCAAGTAGTTGGCGCCCGATTTTTCCACCCGCAGGTGCATGCCACCTGGGGCAATGTAGGCATGACCGGGCAGCACACGCTCGCCATCGGTGGCTTCCTTGACGCGGATCTTGCACAGGCCATCCAGGCGCGTGGCATAGCTCTTGGTGAAGCCGGGGGGCATGTGCTGCGTGATCATCACGGCCGGTGCATCGGCGGGCAGGCCCAGCAGCACCTCCTTGGTGGCCTCGGTGCCGCCGGTCGAGGCACCGATGAAGATGATCTTCTCGGTCGACAGGCGCCCCATGGCGGCAGGGGCATGGCTGGGAGCGCCCGCGGAGCCACCTGTGGCGGAAGACACAGGCCCGGGCCGAACGGCATGGGCCGGGCTGGCCGCATGGACGCCTGAGGTGGTGGCCACGGCCGTCGCTGTCTTGTGGATGCGGGCCTTCGAGGCAATGCGCACCTTGTCAGTGATCTCCTGGGCCAGCAGCTTCAAGCCATCGGCCACGCCGATCTTGGGCTTGGCCACAAAGTCAATGGCGCCCAGCTCCAGGGCCCGCAGCGTCACCTCGGCGCCGCGTTCGGTCAGCGTGGAGACCATCACCACTGGCATCGGGCGCAGGCGCATCAGCTTGGACAGGAAGTCGATCCCGTCCATGCGGGGCATCTCCACATCCAGGGTGATCACATCCGGGTTGAGGTTGCGGATCATCTCGCGTGCGACGAAGGGGTCACTGGCAGCCCCCACGCACTCCATGTCGGGTTGGCGGTTGATGATCTCGGTCAGCAGGCTGCGAACCAGCGCCGAGTCGTCCACCACCACCACACGTGTCTTGGGCATGTCTTTCCCCTCTCGTCAGAACAGGTCCACCGAGCCGCCGCCAGTGGCCGCCGGTGTGGATTTTTGCAGCGCGGCACGCTCTTGTGCCACCAGAGCTTCCGGGTTGCTGGGGGCCAGTCGCTTGACCATGGCCTTGCCGCTGTGGGGCAGGAAGCAAACCTTGCGCGGGTACACATCCAGCACGTCCTTGGAGACGATCGGGATGCGTTCGGTCTTGAGGTAGTCCAGCACAAACTGTGTGTTGCGCTCGCCCACGTTCAGGCTGGTCATGCCCGAAAGCACCGCCCCGCCGCCAAACACCTTGGCCTCCAGCGTCATGCGCGAGGCGCCCATCTTGAGCAGCTCGTTGATCAGCAGTTCCATGGCGTAGGAGCCATAGCGCCCCGAATCGGCACCAGAGCCCGCGTTGTCAGGCAGCATGAAGTGGTTCATGCCCCCCACCTTGGCCTGACGGTCCCACAGGCACACGGCAATGCAGGACCCCAGCGTGGTCATGATCAACAGGTCCTCGTGGTACACGAAGTACTCGCCCGGCAGGATCTTGACCGCATCGGACTGAAAGTGCGCTTCATAAAAAAAGAACGACGCTTCGCCCGGCTTGGGCGTGCGCGCCTTGAGCTTGTCCAGTCGGTCCTTCTGGGTCAGGACTGCATCGCGCGCACTGTGCACGCCGCCCAGCACAGCCGGCGAAATCGCGGCACGGCCCAAAGCACCAGGGGTGGGGGAGATCATGATCGGACGCCGTTCCTGAAGGTTCAGACCTTGTCGTAGACCGTCTTGCCGCGCAAGCGGAAGAGGTCACGCGAGTCCGTGAAATTCTCTGAGTGGCCCACAAACAGCGTCCCGTCGGGGCGCATCACGCCATGGATGCGCTCCAGCACCTTGCGCTGCGTGGGCCCGTCAAAGTAGATCATGACGTTGCGGCAGAACACGATGTCAAAGGGCTCACCCAGCGACCACTGGGGCTGCATGAGGTTGAAGGGCTTGAACTCGACCAGGCGAGCCAGCTCGGGCTTGACGCGGATCTGGCCCGCGTTGCCGGCCTTGCCGCGCAAGAAGAACATCCGCATGCGTGCGGGCGACAGGCCGCGGGAGCTTTCGTCATACACACCGCGCGAGGCGGTGGTCAGCACATTGGTGTCGATGTCGCTGCACAGGATCTTGACCTGGGCGTGCAGGCCCAAGGTCTCGGCCACGGTCATGGCGATCGAGTAGGGCTCTTCGCCGGTGGAGGCCGCGCAGCACCAG
Organism: Aquabacterium sp.; assembly: GCA_035438885.1. Taxonomy (GTDB): domain Bacteria; phylum Pseudomonadota; class Gammaproteobacteria; order Burkholderiales; family Burkholderiaceae_C; genus Aquabacterium. The sequence continues at coordinate 5,291 of DAORJC010000102.1, forward strand.
ATGCGGATGGGCTTGTTGCCCAGCGCCTTGAGGCGCTCTGCCAGCACATGAAAATGATGCTCTTCCCGAAAGAACGACGTCAGGTTGGTGGTCAGGCTGTTGACGAACTCCTGCCACTCGCGCGCGCCCTTGTCCCCCGTGGACGCTTCCAGCCACTTCAGATAGCTGTCAAAGGACTGATGCTGCGTCTCCCGCAGGCGCCGGGACAGGCGGCTGTAGACCATGGCCTGTTTGCCCTCGTGCAGGTGGATGCCCGCATGCTGATAAATCAGTGTGCGAACGCGCTCGAAGTCCTTGATGCTGAAAACAAATTCCCGGTCCTGAGATTGCAGGGGGGGATCTTGGGTGGCTGGGTTCATCCTGGTCCTGGCTTCTTCGGTCTGAGCAATCGTGGATACGGGCCCTGTCTGGTTATCGGACAGTTGGGGCCGGGGTTGAGGGCGCTGTCGGAGCCAGGCCACAACACCCCAAGATGAACGGTTTCTGCGGCTTACTTGCCCGTACAAGCACTGAGGCTCCTGCTAGACTGAAAAAAGCTGTTTCGTTTTGTTGTAAAGAGCCCTGCCATCGCCGCGATCTTGACCACCGCCGACACGCCTGTTTGCGCTTCGCTCTCTGAGGCCGATGCGTCGTTGTCAGAGTTGCGGCTGGATCTGGCCCTTAATTTGTTGCAGCAAGCCGGCTGGGAGGCGCCCCCCGGGGTGCCACTGAACTCTCTGGCCGGACTGCAGGCCGTGCTCGATGGCTTGTGCGACATCTCGAGCCGAGACGCCCTGACAGGGCTGGCCAATCGCCGCCAGTTCGAGGTGGCCATTTCCCGAGAGATCGACCGTGTGGCCCGTGCCGGTGAGCCGGCCCTGCTGCTGGTGCTCGACATCGATCATTTCAAGCGCGTCAATGACACCCACGGCCACGCCGCGGGCGATCTGGTGATCCAGTCGGTGGCCGCCTCCTTGCAGGACTGCGTCCGTCCCATGGATACCGTGGCACGCATTGGCGGTGAAGAATTCGCCATCATCCTGCCCAATTGCCCGCCCGCGTTTGGTCAGGCGGTGGCCGAGCGCATCCGCAACAAGGTCGCCGGGCACCCCGTGGCCCTGGTCGGTGGCCAGGCCCTGCACATCACCGTCAGCGTGGGCGGAGCTTTTGCACCGCAATGGGTGCGTTCGTCGGCCACTTTGTGGGGTGAGCGTGCCGATCAGCAACTGTATCGGGCCAAGGCTGAGGGGCGCAATCGCACCTGCCTGGAAATGCCGCCCCTCACGGTGGTCAGCCCTGAGGAAAAGGGCATGCTTTTCGGCAGTTTTGGTCGAACGGACGACGAAGACGAAGAATTGTCCTCAGGAATGGTCGAGGTTCTGCCGAAGAACCATCCATGACCGCCATCATGACCGAACCCGAGCTGACCACCCCTCCACCCCGGACCACCGTCCGCCTGGCGCGGACCATGGCCGTGACCAGTGGCAAGGGCGGTGTGGGCAAGACGTTTTTCACGGCCAACCTGGCGGCAGCGCTGAGTCGACAGGGCCTGAAGGTGTTGGTGCTGGACGCCGACCTGGGCCTGGCCAATCTGGATGTGGTCCTCAACCTCTATCCCAAGATCACCCTGCACGACGTGTTCACGGGCAAGGCCCAACTGGAAGAGGCCATCCTGCCGGCGCCGGGTGGTTTTTCCGTGCTGCTGGCGGGCTCCGGTCTGGTCGAGTACTCCCGCCTGACGGGCGAGGTTCGTGAACAATTGCTCAAAGTCATTGAGGCGGTCACCCCGCGCTTTGACGTGCTGTTGCTGGACACCGGTGCGGGCATCTCCGACGTGGTGCTCTTTGCCCTGTCGCTGGCCCACGAGATCATCGTGGTGGCCACGCCCGAGCCCACCTCCATGACGGATGCCTACGCGACCATCAAGGTGCTGGCCGCTCAACAGGGGCGTGAGCAATTGCACCTGGTGGTCAACCAGGTGGGTCGCCCCGGTGAGGGGCGCTCCATCTGCCAGCAACTGCAACTGGTGGTCGATCGCTTTGTGCAGACACCGGCCGGGCTGTCCCCCAAGCTGAACCTGCTGGGCGACATCCTCAGCGACAACTGCGTCCGAGAAGCCGTTCGCAAGCGCAGCCTGTTGCTGGAGCTCCATCCTGGCAGTCCTGCGTCCATGGGTGTGGTTCAGATTGCCACGCGCCTGAACAGCGGCCGCTGATTCGCCACCCGGGCCCCTCGGGGCCTTGCGGCAGCCCTTACAGTGGCGCCATGAATCAGCAGAACCCCACCCCATCGAACCCTGCGCCGGTTGACGACGATGCGCCTCCCGGGCGCAACCCCTATGAATGGCTGGGCGGCGATGCCGCCGTTCGGGCCCTGGTCGATCGCTTCTATGACCTGATGGACCTGGAGCGCGGCTACACCGAACTGCGCGCGGCGCACGGCCCCGATCTGCACGATGCGCGCGACAAGCTGTACTGGTTCCTCAGTGGCTGGCTGGGCGGCCCCAACCTCTACATCGAGCGTTTTGGGCATCCGCGCCTGAGGGCCCGGCACCTGCCGTTTTCCATCGGCATCATCGAGCGCGATCAATGGCTGGCCTGCATGAACCAGGCGATGGTGGAGACGGGGGTGGATCCGGAGCTGCAGACGCGTCTGCAGCACTCGTTCTTCCAGACGGCCGACTGGATGCGCAACCGCGGGGTGTGAGGCCACCTGGGGCGCCGCAGGGCGCTGCTTCAGGCTTCCTGCGCGGTCTGCGCTGATCCGCTGCTCGATTGCAGCAGCACGATCACGGCCCCGGCGCCGCCATCGTCACCCCGGGCCTGCACAAAGGCCAGCACCCGGTCGCTTTGCACCAGCCAGCGCTTGACCTTGTCCTTGATGATCGGCACGCGGCCGGGCGAGCCCAGGCCCTTGCCATGCACCACGCGCACACAGCGCCAGCCCCGCACCTGCGCATCACGCAAAAAGCGGCCCAGGGCTTCGCGGGCTTCTTCGGTGCGCAAACCATGCAGGTCCAGTTGACCTTGCAGGGCCCAGACCCCGCGCCGCAGCTTGCGCAGCACATCGGGGCCCAGTTCAGGGCGGCGAAAGGCCAGCGTGTCGTCGGTCTCCAGCAGGGTCTCGACGTCAAAGTCGTCCGAGAGGGATTCACGCAGCACGGATTGCTCGTCCTGCTCGCGCAAGGCGGCCACCGGGGCGGGTTTGGGCGCGTTGGTCAACACGCGGCCCGTGTCGGCCAGCTTGTGCACCTTGCCCACGCTTTGCCGAAAGATGTGCGTGTCGGCCTCGCGTGCGCGCTGGGCCTTCTCGCGCTCGGTCCGGGCGGCGTTTTCAGCCTCCAGGCGCGCGGCGGCATCACGCGCGGCCTTGCGCAACGCCTTTTTGAGATCGGCGAAGTCGTTCAGCGTGGTCGACGGTGATGGCTTGGGGCGCGAGGTCACGACCGCAAGACTACAACATCCTGAAAGCAGCTTTACAACAAGCCCCGCTCGGCAAACGACATGACCCCACCGCAACTGACCACAAAGTGATCGAGTACACGAACATCCACCAGCGACAGACTGCTTTTGAGCGTCTGCGTGAGCAGTTCGTCCGCGCGTGAAGGCTCGAGCACGCCCGATGGGTGGTTGTGCGCCAGGATCACGGCGGCCGCGTTGTGGGCCAGGCATTGCTTGACGACCTCACGCGGGTAGACCGAGGTCTGGGTGAGCGTGCCGCGAAACAGCTCCTCGCAGGCCAGCAGGCGGTGCTGTGCGTCCAGGAACAGCACACAGAACACTTCATGGGGCAGGGGCCCGATCTGCATCTGCAGGTAGTCCTTGACCATTTGCGGGGACGTGAACACCGGCGACTCGCGCAGTTGCGCCTGCAGACCACGCCGGGCCAGTTCGGTCACGGCCAGCAGCTCGGCCCGTTTGGCCGGCCCCAGGCCCTTGATGGTCTTGAGCCTCTGGGGTGCGGCCTGCAGCAAGCCGGACACGCCGCCCAGGTCCTGCAGCATTTTTTCGGCCATCTGCAGCACGCCCAGGCCTTTGAGGCCTGTGCGCAGCAACAGGGCCAGCAATTCGGCGTCAGCCAGGGCTGCGGGCCCCAGGGCGAGCAGTTTTTCCCGGGGGCGCATGGCGGCGGGCAGGTCTTTCAACACGGTGTTTCCTCTTTCACGGTCTGACTTCCGTAAAATTGTGCTTTTGCACCAAAGGCAGTGCCATCCTCCTCAAGGGTGAGCTGTGACCTCATGACCACTCCCGTCCCCACCGTTCAACCCGGCTCCTTCCTGACCCTGCACTATCGGCTGACCGGTCCGGACGGCGATGAACTGGTCAACACCTTCAACGACAAGCCCGCCACCTTGTCCCTGGGTTCGGGCGAGCTGTCGCCCCACCTGGAGGCCCGCTTGATCGGCCTGGCCGAAGGCACCCGCACCACCCTCACCCTGGCCGAAGGCGAGGCCTTTGGCCCCCGCAACCCGGAGCTGATTCAGCGCGTGGCCATGTCGCTCATGCGTGACCTGGGCGACCTGAACGAGACCTGGTCGGTGGGCGATGTGGTGCAGTTCCCCACCCCAGATGGCCAAGGCTCGTTCGCGGGCGTCATCCGTGAGCTCGATGCTGCCGGTCAGTGGGCCGAGTTCGACTTCAATCACCCCCTGGCTGGCCAGAGCGTGAACTTTGAAGTCCAGTTGATTGGCGTGCTCTGACCATGTCGGACACCACTGTTCAGGACGTGCTGCTGGCCGAGCCTCGCGGCTTTTGCGCCGGCGTGGACCGCGCCATCGAAATCGTCGAGCGTGCGCTGGCGCAGTTCGGCGCGCCCATCTACGTGCGCCACGAGATCGTGCACAACACCTACGTGGTCAACGACCTCAAGGCCAAGGGCGCGATCTTCATCGAAGACCTGGCCGACGTGCCGCCCGG
>DAORJC010000103.1:0-10121 GCA_035438885.1 Aquabacterium sp.
CTCGGCGGTCAGCTCCAGGCCTTCGCCTTCCAGGTGGTACTTGCCGTCCTTGTAGAACTCGGAGGCGGCGCAGTCCAGGCCCAGGGCGATCTGTTCGCCAGCAACATAGCCAGCGGCCTCAATCGCTTGCAGGATCAGCTGGATGGCCTCTTCATGGCTGGCCACGGACGGTGCAAAGCCGCCTTCGTCGCCCACCGCGGTGCTGATGTGCTTGTCGTGCAGGATCTTCTTGAGGGCGTGGAAGACTTCAGCGCCGTAACGCAGCGCTTCGCGGAAAGTCGGCGCGCCCACGGGCAGGATCATGAACTCCTGGATGTCCAGGTTGTTGTTGGCGTGTGCGCCGCCGTTGATGACGTTCATCATCGGCACGGGCAGTTGCACCGCGCCCATGCCGCCAAAGTAGCGGTACAGGGGCAGACCGGCTTCTTCAGCCGCGGCACGGGCCACGGCCATCGACACGGCCAGCATGGCATTGGCGCCCAGGCGGCCCTTGTTGTCGGTGCCGTCCAGGTCGATCAGGGTCTTGTCCAGGAAGGCTTGCTCGGAAGCATCCAGGCCCAGCACGGCTTCGGCGATTTCGGTGTTGATGTGCTCAACGGCCTTCAGGACGCCCTTGCCCAGGTAACGACCCTTGTCGCCGTCGCGCAGCTCGATGGCTTCACGCGAACCGGTCGATGCACCGGAGGGGACAGCTGCACGGCCCATGACGCCGCTTTCCAGCAGGACGTCGCACTCGACGGTGGGGTTGCCTCGGCTGTCGATGATCTCGCGGCCGATGATGTCAACGATGGCGCTCATCTGGGAATCCTCAAGAGATGTTGGAAGTTTTTGGGAAAGGAAAAATCAGGCCGAGAAGTTCGACTCAAGGAAGCCGTTCTTCTTGGTGATGCGGTCCAGCTCGACCAGGGTCTCCAGCAGAGCCCGCATGTGCTTGAGCGGCACCGCATTGGGGCCATCGCTCATGGCGACGGCCGGGTTGGGGTGGGTCTCCATGAAGATGCCCGAAATGCCCACGGCCACCGCCGCACGCGACAGCACCGGCACAAACTCGCGCTGACCGCCCGAGCTGGTGCCCTGCCCGCCGGGCAACTGCACCGAGTGGGTGGCGTCAAACACCACCGGGGCACCCGTCTCGCGCATGATCGCCAGCGAGCGCATGTCCGAGACCAGGTTGTTGTAGCCAAAGCTGACGCCGCGCTCACAAGCCATGAAGTTGTCGTCGTTCAAGCCAGCCGCGCGTGCCGCAGCACGGGCCTTGTCGATGACGTTTTTCATGTCACCGGGGGCCAGGAACTGCCCCTTCTTGATGTTGACCGGCTTGCCGCACTGCGCCACCGCGTGGATGAAGTCCGTCTGGCGGCACAAGAACGCTGGCGTCTGCAGCACGTCCACGACGGCCGCCACGGCGGCGATCTCGGTCTCGGCGTGCACATCGGTCAGGATGGGCACGTTCAGCTCGCGCTTGACCTTGGCCAGGATCTCCAGGCCCTTTTCCATGCCCGGGCCACGGAAAGACGTGCCCGACGAGCGGTTGGCCTTGTCATAGCTGGACTTGAAGATGAACGGGATGCCCAGCTCGGAGGTGATCTCCTTGAGCGTGCCCGCCGTGTCCATCTGCAACTGTTCGGATTCGACCACGCAAGGGCCGGCGATCAGGAAAAACGGGTGGCTCAGGCCAACGTCGAATCCGCACAGTTTCATGCCGATGCCTTTGCTGGCGCGGTTTGCGCCTGGTGGTCCAGGGCGGCCTTGATGTAGCCGATGAACAGGGGGTGACCATCCCAGGGGGTGGACTTGAATTCCGGGTGGAACTGCACGCCCACGTACCAGGGGTGAACCGCCTGGGGCAGCTCAACCATTTCGGTCAGCTTCTCGCGCTGGGTGATGGCCGAGATCACCAGACCAGCCTGGCGCAGGCGATCAAGGTAACGCTCGTTGGCCTCATAGCGATGGCGGTGGCGCTCGGTCACGACCGGGCCATAAATGGCGTGCGCGATGGTGCCGGGTGCCACGTCAGAGCTTTGCGCGCCCAGGCGCATGGTGCCGCCCAGGTTGGAGCTGGCATCGCGCTTTTGCACGGTGCCGTCCGCGTCCAGCCACTCGTCGATCAGGGCGATCACCGGGTGCGGGGTCTCGGGCTCGAACTCGGTGCTGTTGGCGCCGGTCAGGCCTGCCATGTGACGGGCGTACTCGATGGTGGCCACTTGCATGCCCAGGCAGATGCCCAGGTAAGGAATGCCGTGCTCGCGAGCGTACTGAGCCGCCACGATCTTGCCTTCCACACCACGCTTGCCAAAGCCGCCGGGCACCAGGATGGCGTCAAACTTGGCCAGGTCAGAGGCGTTCTCGGGCGTCAGCAGCTCCGAGTCCACGTACTCGATGTTGACGCGCACATGGTTGTGGATGCCTGCGTGGCGCAGCGCCTCATTGAGCGACTTGTACGAGTCCGACAGGTCGGTGTACTTGCCGCACATGGCGATGGTGACCGCGCCCTTGGGGTTGGCCACCTCGTTGACCAGGTGATCCCAGCGCGACAGGTCGGCCGGCTTGGTCTGCAGGTTCAGCTTGGTGCAGATCAGGTCGTCCAGGTGCTGCTCGTGCAGCATGCGGGGCACCTTGTAGATGGTGTCCACATCCCACATCGAGATCACGCCCGACTCGACCACGTTGGTGAACAGCGAGATCTTTTCGCGCTCATCGGCCGGAATGGCACGGTCGGCACGGCACAGCAGCGCATCGGGCTGGATGCCGATCTCGCGCATCTTTTGCACGGTGTGCTGGGTGGGCTTGGTCTTGAGCTCGCCGGCGGCCGCGATGTACGGCACGTAGGTCAGGTGCACAAAAGCCGTGTTGTTCGGCCCGGCCTTGAGGCTGAGCTGACGTGCGGCTTCCATGAACGGCAGCGACTCGATGTCACCCACGGTGCCACCGATCTCGACGATCGCGACATCCACGGCATCGGGCGTGCCCACGCCTGCCCCACGGCGAACGTAATCCTGGATCTCATTGGTGATGTGGGGGATGACCTGAACGGTCTTGCCCAGGTAGTCACCACGGCGTTCCTTTTCAAGAACGCTCATGTAGATCTGGCCGGTGGTGAAGTTGTTGGCCTTCTTCATCCGGGTGGTGATGAAGCGCTCGTAGTGACCCAGGTCCAGGTCGGTCTCCGCACCGTCCTCGGTCACGAAAACCTCACCATGTTGAAATGGCGACATCGTTCCCGGATCGACGTTGATGTACGGATCCAACTTGATCAGGGTGACTTTGAGGCCACGTGATTCGAGGATGGCGGCCAGTGACGCGGCGGCGATGCCCTTGCCAAGCGAGGACACCACACCGCCCGTGACGAAAACAAACTTGGTCATTGCGCAAAAGCGCCCGCGACAATGCGGACGCTGCGGTGGTAAAGCGGCATTATAGGCCGTTCGGGGGCTGCTCGACAGACTGATCGAGCGACACGCCGGCGTGATGCAGGGACCACAGCCGGTGCCTGGGCAGGCGGTGCCCCACCCCGCGTCGGGCACAATCTTTTGCTGTGAAAGGAAGCCACCATGCCTGAGCCGACCCTGCCGACGCCTCGGATCACCTTGGTTACCGAGGCCTACAACCTGGCCGAGGGGCAAAGCGAGGCCTCTTTTGTGCGCGCGCTGCAAACCGTGCTGCAAATTGGCCAGCGCTACCCGGATGTGGAAGTGATCGTGCTGGATCCGACCCATGAACACGTGGCCCAGCCGATTTTGGCCGCACGCTTTCCGCAGTTGAAGGCGCTGCACGTGCCCGGCATGACGTACGACGGCCAGAAAAACGCCGCGGCCCGGGCTGCGCAGGGCGAGTTCCTGGTGTTTCTGGATGGCGATTGCGTGCCGCAGTCCGAGCACTGGCTGGAGACCCTGCTGGCGCCGTTCGCGCAACCCCATGTCCAGGCCGTTGGCGGCCTGACCGTGTACGAGGGTGACGACGTCACCTCCAAGGCCATGACCGTGATGGACTTTGGCTTCTTGTTTGAGCCCAATGCCCAGGGACACCTGGGTTGTTATGCATCGAACAACGTCGCCTTCAGGCGCGCCGCATACATCAGCGTGATGGCGCCTGACGATGGCGTGATGCGCAGCTATTGCTACAAGCACGCCCAGTTGCTGGCGCGAGCCGGCATGCCGGTGCACGCCCACCACGACGCCAAGGTGTTTCACGAACTGCCCGACGTGAACAAAGAGCGCCTGCGCCGGGGGTATGACCACGCCGCCGCCCTGTGGGAAGACCCCGTCCTGGCCGGCGGGGGAAAGATCGCCCTGGATGAGGGCTTCATCCAGTCCGTCATGGACGAGCAAAAGGCCTTGGCGTTCTCGCGCTTGGACACGGCGCCCGCCTTCCTGGGGATCGGCCCCGATCAACAAGAGGCCGTGCGCCAGGAGATCCTTCGGCTGCTGGCGCTTGACCGCCTGGGGCTGCACGAGGCACTGGAGATGGGCGAGACCAGCGGCGCCAATGCCCGGACCCGGGCGGCACACGCCGCGGAGGCCAGACGACTCAAGGTGGCCAGGCGCAGCGCCGGGCGCCGGTGGCTGGAGCGGTTTGGGCTGGCGCGCGCCAGGTAACGTCGCTGTTTGATACGACATGGCTCACCCCACGTCCAGGCATGAATTCATGAGGTTCCATGAAAAGCGGCAAGCAGCGTAGACATCAACTGCAGGACTCTCGGGCGGACAAGCGGAAGCTGAAAGCCGCTGAGGCCAAGGCCGACCAAAAGGCAAGCAGGCTTGCGGCTGACACCCAAGCCCAGGACGCCAAACAGCGCTTGCTGGCAACCATCGACAAGCGCCGGCACGTCAACCCAGAAAAGCTCGCGGACAATCCAAGCCAAGGGTGGCCGGAATTCGTCCACCTTGGCCATTACACGGACAAGCCCTTCGTCTGCGTCACTTGCGGCTCTGCTCAGGTGTGGCTCGCCACACAGCAGAAATGGTGGTACGAAGTCGCGAAAGGCAGCGTGTGGACTCAAGCCAAGTACTGCAAACCTTGCCGCAGAAAAGAGCAAGCGCGCAAGACCGAAGCACGCCGAATCCATCAAGAAGGCTTGGCCCACAAGACGCAAGGTCACGAGACAGCCCCAAAAACCAAAGAAACCACATGATCCGCTCTGTAGAAAACATGTCGAACCGTGAATTGATTTCACTCACCAGGAAATCATTCATCTTGGGCTTCTCCCTCGGTGTCATTGGCATTCTGTGTTTTTTTGCGATTGTCTTCAAACACCCAGAAAATCCATTGGCAGCCGGGGTGATGGCCATTCCGCTGCTCCTGGCGCTCCTGATCAACGTCATGTACCGGAAAATTCTGAATGAGTTGTCAAGCCGCCTGGGCGTGCAAACCTGACCGACCATGAACCCCTACGTGATTGAAAAAGGCGCTGGTGAGCCCATCGTGTTTGTGCACGGCTCCTACGCCACCCCGTCCGCCTGGAAGAAGCTGATGGAGAGCCTGGCGCCCACGCACCACTGCATCGCCGTGCGGCTGCCCGGCCACGGCGGCATGCCCGACCCGCAAGACTTTGAGGCGCCCAGCATCGACACCGAACTGGCCATCCTTGAAGAGGCCGTGCGCCAGCTCACCGACCGCCCCATTCACCTAGTCGGCCACTCCTATGGCGGCGTGGTGGCCCTGGCCCAAGCGCTGAAGGGCAAGCTGCCGCTGGCAGAACTGACGCTGTTTGAACCTGTTGCCACATGGGTGCTGGACGCCGTGCAAGACCAGCCCATGCAAGCCGAGGTGCAGACCTTTTTGCGCCGCTACCGACAAGATGCAGCCCGGGGCGTGCCCGATGCGTGCGGGCAAGTCATCGACTTCTGGGGTGGCGCCAACGACTTTGCCGCCCTGCCCCCGCACATTCAGACCCTGATGGCGACGATGGTGAACAACAACCTGCGCCACTGGGACATCTGCACCCGCCAGCCTCAGACCGAGGCTGACTTGCGCCAACTGACCGTGCCGACACGCCTGGTGTGCGGCACCCGATCCAATCAGGTCGCGCACGCCATCGTGAATCACCTGCATCGCCTGCAGCCCAAAAGCCGGGTCTGGGAGATCGAGGGCGCCAGCCATGGCATGGTCACCAGCCATGCGGATGAATGCTTGGGTGTTTTGTTGTCCAGTTGGGCCTGAGTGACTCGTTCGGGTTGAGGGGCATGCTCACCCCGCCCACTGATCGTCCAGCATCTTGATGGCCAGGGCCCGCTCACGTGGGCTGCCGCCGCGAATGGCGTCCACCAGTACCAGCAAGGCATACAGCGCCGGGTTGCGCTGCGCGGCCTCTGGCACGGTGGGGTAAAGGGGGGTGAAGGCCATGCCCCGCACCGTGCCCGATTTGCAGGGCCACACGGGCACGGGCTCGCTGGGCTGGACGATCTTGTCTTTCAAGGGGGCGGCCGCATACAAGGTGGGAATGCCGCGGGTGAGTTCACCGCGTGTGGCCGGGAAGCAGTAGCGTGCACCGTGCTGCACGAACAGGCGCAAGGCTTCCTGAACAACGCGTGCCTTGCCTCGCTCATCTTTGCGCGCCAGTTGCGCGGTCACAGCGCGGTCCACCGCCGCATGGATCTCGGAGGCTGTCAGGCTCAACTCTGCGGACAAGGCGGCATAAGACGGCGCAGGGCCTGCCTCCAGCGACAGGCGCAACAACAGCACCACCAAGTCCTGGGGGCGAAGTGTGATTTTGGGGTTGGATCGGGCCATGCAGTGAGCGCAGAGAGCGATTTAGCTCAATATTCTCTATTCGCGAATAGAGAATGCACATCGAATGCATCAGGGTGGCAAGAAGGCAGGTGCTGTGCCGTCACACATGATGCGGGCGCCTGGCGCCAAGACCACAACGGGGGGCGGCCTCCCAGAGCGCTCAACACCTGAGGCAAACTTTCCTGGGAGCCACTTTCGCCAAGTGAGGTCCCCACCGCCCGGATTGCAGCGGTTGCTGTCGGCGGGGGCAGATGCATTCAACGGCCGCCCTTGGCCAGTAGCAGCAGTTCGGTCAGGTGGCGCAAAGCAGGAAATAATCCACCGACCTCGCAGACCATCTCGCCTACGGGTGCTAACTGCCTTGACCTCCGGTAAGGCTGTCCTGATGGCACGGTTCACGAACCAACAACGCTGCTAGTGATGTCTGCGCTGCATCGGGCTGACAAAAATCCAAATGCCTTTGCGCTCGTTGCATGCGGACGCATTGCTCGTGTTATAAAGTAGGTTCAATTACGCGTTTGGTAGCGTCAGTCTTGTTCGCTATCAGTGTCGGGCGCTTCGCTAGACCGCATATAGGTGGATTTCATCAACGACACGGAAACGGCCTCGGGGCCGAATCCGTGCGGTGGCGCGAATTCGGCCCCGAGGCCGTTTCCGTGTCTACTCAAGGTAATTGAACTATTCATGGAACCGGGAGCATTAGACCTTTTGAAATCGAGCATAAGCGTAGCTGATACGCGCATAAGCTCGCTTCCAGGTTTCATTCTTGTTTTTGGCGGCCCTTTGGGCGATCCACGAAATTCAGCGAGGCAATTGTTCCTCAACTGGGTTGACATCAATCGCCGGGATCTCAGTCCATGGATGATAAAACCAGAAGACTACCAAGACTGGGATAGTCTTGATGGCTATGCAAATCTAATTGATTTCGAGCGAGATGCCGTCTGCTTGACTCGCGCAGTAATAATATTCTCAGAAAGCCCAGGATCCCATGCGGAGCTAGGTGCATTTTGCATGGATCCAATACTTTTAGAGCGCCTTTTTGTGGTTATTGGGGAAGAGCACTACAACGCTGGATCCTTTATAGCCAAAGGCCCGATAAAAAAAATTGAGGACTTGAACGAGGAATCGATTTGTACGGTTAAAGGTATTGAGTCGGCCATAATCCAGCCAGAGCTACATCAGGTGGCTGAATCACTGGATCTAAAACTCAAAGCCGCGCCCAAATCTGTAAACTTCGATCCACAGCGAAAGCGAGATCAATTCTTGCTGGTCGCAGATTTAATCGAGCTATTTGGCGCATTGACCGTAAATGAGATCGTCAGCTTGTGCGAGCTGCTTGGCTTTAATACCAATGTCCATGAAATTAAGTCACTTTATGGTCAGCTGTTTCGATTCAATATCGTCACGTCTGTAAAAAAGAACACTTATCGTTACTACATACCTACTCAGCACAGGTTCCGTTTCCTCGATTACAAGTCGCCTCTTGGCACATCAAGGTTCGATCGCTTGCGTTTTAAGACAAAGGTATCCGGCCCCTGGTTGACAAAAGACAAACGCCGACATGAAGCTTATGCGGATATTCACGGGAGCCTTGCATGATTTTGTTGGACCTCCTGGCGAAAAAGCTGCCGCTGAGCAAAAGCGAGTTGCAGTTGCTCATCGTCACCGCACCCAACCGATACAAAGTCCACGCCATTGAGAAACGTCACAACCGCGGGAAGAGGCTGATTGCGCAACCAGCGGCGGAAGTGAAGATGGCTCAAGTCATTGCCCAAAAAGCCCTCAATGGAAAATTACCCATCCATGAGTGCGCAAAAGCTTATCAACCAAAAACAAGCATTAAAGATCATGCGGCCCCTCATGCGCAAAATCGATACCTCCTCAAGGTGGATTTCAAGGATTTCTTTCTATCGATAGTTGGCGACGATTTTTGCAAGCACCTGGGCAAATATCTCCAAGTGGATAGACAGGAAGCGGAATTTTTCTCACATTTGTTTTTCTGGCGACCCAAGAAAACCAATCAATTGCTCTTAGCAATCGGGGCCCCGAGCTCGCCGTGGCTTTCCAATACGATCCTTTTTGAATTTGATACTCGCCTTTCCGAATACTGCAAAGCCAAGCAGATCGCTTACACCCGATATGCGGACGATCTCGCGCTCTCAACAAACCACCCGAATGTCTTAAGCGATGCGCTCGCCGAAATTCGGGCAATCTGCATGGATTTAAAATACCCGAGACTGACGATTAACGAAGAAAAAACCGTATTTACTTCGAAAAAGCACAATAGAACGCTTACGGGCTTAGTCTTGGCTAATGATGGAAAGGTCTCAATCGGGCGCGACAAGAAGCGGGAGATCCGTGCACTTGCCAAAAATTATGAGCAAGGTAATCTTGATCCCGAAAGAGCCGCATACCTGAGTGGCATTCTGTCTTTTACCCTATCCATTGACGCTGACTTCAACAAATCGATTGAGCGCATGATCGGGGGGATAAGGTACGCACAGCTAACAAAGCGCTAAGCCATATAGATGGCGCAGGCCGCGCAAGCACTTTACTTTTTCAAGCTGAGGTATATTGAGAGTATTTCAGTCACGACCTTAATGGTGCCCCGCACCTAAACTTATCGCTCAGGAACTCGCCCATAAAGGCAATTCAGAGACCGCTCACTCTTGGCCAACCGCGGCCCTCCGACTAGGCCCCACGATTCATGCCTTTTGGATCGGCACCGTGGCCTCCATGATCGAAGGCCCCCTGCCACACCACCCGGCATGCGGGCCCGCAGTGGACGTGTTGCCGAGGCGGGTACTTAGGCAACCGAGGTCCCTGTGTGTTTGACCTTAACCTTGGACTTGCTGACAGGACGGTCCGCCGGCTTGTGCACCACGCTGGACGTACGCGCGCGCCGCGGCGCTGATGGCTTGGCGAGGAAACTCAGGCTATCGAGCACGATCACGGTACCCTCGCCCGTTCGGACAGCCAGTTCGCCCCCCATGGCTTCCACATACTTGCGCAACGTCGAGAGCAACAGGTCTGAACGCTTCTCCAACTGAGCTACCGCGTTTTGCTGGGCGTTTTGAGCACCTTCACTCCCCGTCTTGGGTTTTGAGCAGCGCCTCGCGGACCTCCGCCAAGGAGCCTGCGTGGCGGATCATCTCCTCGGCCAGGACGCTAGCTTTCCGCTGAATGAGCTTCTGATCCTTGTCGGAAAACTCATCAATGATGCTTTGCAGTGTGGCGCTCATGGTGATTCCTTCTTGGTCTTGGCTAGCTTTTTCAGATGGGCGTGGAACTGCCCCGCTTGACGGGCCTGAACGACGCCATAACCCACGGCGCCAAAATCGGCATAGGGGGCCTCCATACTCGGAGGCGCCCCTGCCACACCACCCGGCATG
>DAORJC010000104.1:0-10117 GCA_035438885.1 Aquabacterium sp.
GGCCTGCAAGGCGCGGGTGGTGATCTCGTCGACCGTGCCGGTGCCGCTGATCTTGCGGCACTGGGGGGCGGCGGCATCGCCGGTCGCTGCCCAGGTGCTGTAGTAGCTGACCAGGGGTTTGGTCTGGTCGTGGTAGACCTGCAGGCGCTTGCGAACGGTCTCTTCCTGGTCGTCATCGCGCTGGATGAGGGGCTCACCCGTCACATCGTCCACACCCGCTGTCTTGGGTGGGTTGAACTTGACGTGGTAGGTGCGGCCAGAGGCCACATGCACGCGGCGACCGCTCATGCGCTCGATGATGGCTTCGTCGGGCACATCGATTTCCAGGACGATGTCGATCTTGACGCCCGCCGCCTTCATGGCATCCGCCTGAGGGATGGTGCGGGGAAAACCGTCGAACAGGAAGCCCTTGGCGCAATCGGCCTGAGCAATGCGTTCCTTGACCAGGCCAATGATGATTTCATCGCCGACGAGGCCGCCCGCATCCATCACCTTCTTGGCAGCCAGACCCATTTCGGTGCCTGCCTTGACGGCGGCACGGAGCATGTCGCCGGTGGAGATTTGGGGGATGCCGTACTTCTGGCAAAGAAATGCGGCCTGCGTGCCCTTACCAGCGCCAGGGGCGCCCAACAGGATCAGTTTCATGTAGTTCCTCGGGATCCGTATCCGGTGGCTGGCGCCTGGTTTTTGACCACGCAACAGCCGCCAACAAGCGCATGAGGATAGCACGCGCAATTCTCGCCACACCATCCGGTGTGGCACCCATCACGCCAACAACTGCCGCACTCTTTCCAGGTCCTGTGGGGTGTCGACGCCCGCACCTGGTGCATGGGGGGTGATGTGCACGGCAATGCGGTGCCCGTGCCACAGCACGCGCAACTGCTCCAGCGATTCGATCGTCTCCAGGGGGCTGGCGCTCAGCAGCGGGAATGCCTGCAAGAAGCCGGCCCGGTAGCCGTACAGGCCAATGTGTCTCAGGGGTTGTGCAGCCCCAGGCGCCGGGGTGGCTGGCGCTGGGCCATCTCGCCACCACGGGATCGGCGCACGCGAGAAATACAACGCCCGTTGACGGGCATCGAGCACGACCTTGACCACATTGGGGTTGGCAAAGTCGGTGGCATCGTCGATCGGGTGGGCCGCGGTGCTCATCACGCATTCGGGTTGCTGCATCAACAAGGTGGCGCAGGCGTCGATCAGGGCCGGGTCGATCAGGGGTTCATCGCCCTGGACGTTCACGACCACGTCATCGCCATGGATGCCCAGCAGTTCGCAGGCCTCGGCCAGGCGGTCCGAGCCGGTGGCGTGGTCGGATCGGGTCAGCACGGCTTGCACGCCATGATGCTCACAGGCCTGCACGATGCGGGCATCGTCAGCGGCCACGACCACCCGGGTCGCCCCACTCAAGGCGGCACGTCGCGCCACGTGCACGATCATGGGCAGGCCGGCAATGTCGGCCAGCGGTTTGTTGGGCAGGCGACTGGAGGCCAGTCGCGCCGGGATCAGCACGGCAAAGCCCATGGCTCAGTCCGCCGAGGTGTCGGGGGCGGGCGCCGTCACGGGACCGGGGGCGTCCAGCGAGACGGCTTCGTTCTCCAGCATCACGGGGATGCCATCGCGAATGGGAAAGGCCAGGCGGTCGGCGTTGCAGACCAGGGCGTGGCCGTCCTCGCTGCGCAGCAAAGGGCCTTTGCAGACGGGGCAGACCAGCAGTTCAATCAATCGGGTGTCCATGGGCGGGCCTTGGGGTTTGTTCAGCGGTGAAGCGACGACAGTCGGGCATCCAGAGCCCGCCAGAAATCAGCGCCAGGGCTGAAGTCTAGTGCCGCGACCCACACCTGTGTCTTGGGGCGGTGTTTTCGGACCTGTTCGAGGTCGAGCTTGACGGCGTCTTTTTCCGTCATGACCACATGGGAGATGTCACTGGGCCAGGGCAATGGGTCAAAGGACGCGTGGTCAGCCAAGGGGCAGGGCGTGAACGACAGGCCCATGGCGCGCAGCCCCTCAAAAAAGCGCTCGGGCTGGGCAATGCCAGCGACCGCCCAGACCTGATCCGGGCGGGCTTGCTGCAAGGCGAAGTGGCTGGCCACGTGTTGCGCATCGCCCCGCAACCACTCCTGCCAGGGCCGGGGTGCCAACAGGCGCTTGTGCACGACAAAGCCGGGCAGTGGGGTGGTGGTGGCCGGGGCGTTGTACAGCACCAGCGGTTGGCCGCGAGTGGACGGCGGCGAGGGCGCATCGATGGGCTCGCGCAAGGGGCCGGCGGGCAGGAGCCAGCCGTTGCCTTGCCCCCGCTCATCAAAGACCACGACCTCGATGTCCCGAGCCAGGGCCAGGTGCTGCAGGCCATCGTCGCAGACCAGGATGTCGATGTCCGGGTGGTGCGCCAGCAGCGCCAGGCCACCCCGCGCGCGCCGGGCATCGATGGCGGTCGGCACGTGCGTGCGTCGCCAGATCAGCCAGGGCTCGTCGCCCACCTGACGAGCATTCAGGGCGGCTGCCGAGGCGTCGTCCAGCAGCAAGGTGGCCTCAGTGGACTGGCGGCCATGTCCGCGGGTCAGCAGGCCCGGGCGGTGGCCGCGCGCTTGCAGGTGCGCCAGGATGGCGATCACGCTGGGTGTCTTGCCGGCCCCCCCGACGATGCGGTTGCCGACGACCAGCACCGGCACGGGCAGGGTGGTGACACGGGCCCAGCCGAGTGCATAGGCGGTCCGGCGCAAGGCCACCAGGGCGGACATGATCAGGTGCAGGGGCCACAGGGCGCGGGTGGCCCAGGTGCGGCGTGGCCACCGGGCCATCAGCCAGTCAGACAGGTGGCGAGTGGACATCCTGCTGTCGGATGTCAGGGCTGGGGGCCGGGTGCGGGTTCAGTTGGAACTGGCGCACCGGGTTGACCTTGTGCTGCAAAGGTCAGTTGGGACAGCCCCACCCGGCGCGAAGCATCCATCACGTTGATGACGCTTTGATGGGTGGCGGCGGCATCGGCCGTCACGATGACGATGGCATCCTTGCGGCCGTTGCTGCTCTGCGCCAGGGCGGCGGCCAACAACTCCACGCTGCGCCCTTGCACCAGTTGCCGGTTGACCATGTAGCGCCCATCGGCCGTGACCACCACCACCAGTTCTTGGGGGCGTGTCTTGGCCGCGTTGGCGTTGGCCGTGGGCAGGTTGACCTTGAGTTCGGTGAACTTGGAGTACGTGGTCGTCAGCATGACGAAGATCAGGATGACCAGCAGCACGTCAATGAAGGGCACGAGGTTGATCTCGGGCTCGTCCTGACGGCGGGAGCGAAAGTTCATGGCCATGCAGTGGTCCCCGGTCTGGTGATCAACGACGATTCAGCGACGACCGGCACTCAGGCGCAACAGGTGCTGCGACAGCTTGTCGGCCGATTGCTCCATCTGCAGGGCAAAACCGTCAACCTTGGTGCGAAAGTGTCGGTGAGCCATCAGGGAGGGGATGGCGACCATCAGGCCAAAGGCCGTGTTGTACAGTGCCACGGAGATGCCGTGGGCCAGTGCCTGCGGGTCACCGCTGCCTGAGGTGGTGCCGCCTGAGGCAGCAAAAATCTCGATCATGCCGATCACGGTACCCAGCAGCCCGAACAGTGGAGCTGCCGAGGCGATGGTGCCCAGCGCATTGAGGTTGCGTTCCAGTTCGTGCACGGCCTGGCGACCCGCGGCTTCCAGCCCGGCTCGCAGGCGCTCCTCGGAAATCCGGCCGTCGGCGGCCGTCTGCAGGCCCTGTGCCAGGACCTGGCCCAGAACCGAGTTGTCCGCCAGCTTCTGGATGGTGTCTGCGGTGGGCAGAGAGGCGCGCGTGACCGAGATCACTTCGTCCACCAGGCGGCTGGGGGCGACCTTGGCGGCACGCAAGGTCAGGAAGCGCTCGACAATGAGGGCCATGGCCACCACGGAGCAAAGCACCAGAGGGATGATTGGCCAGCCAGCAGCTTGTAAGATCGACAGCAAAAGTCTCTCCCGGGGACACGAAGCGAAGCACGCATTATCACGTCGAAAATCTGGCGGACCGATTTGCCGCCGTGCTGGACGCAGATTGAACACTTTGACAGCCGTGTGACCAGACAGTCATCCACCGTTCCTGTGGATAACTTTGTGGGCAACCCGGCTTGTTGCGACGTCTCCCCCCGAAAATTCACGGCTTTCCTTAGTTTGCCTATTTTTTAGGCACCAAAAAATACAATGGAATCAACAAGTTATGACATTCCCCGTGCGATGTGACGCCTTCGCATCCTCTGCGGGCCACCAAGTGTTGCATTGTGGACACCATGACGTGGTCTCCCCGGTGTTGACAGGCTTGGTGCGGTCATGAGCGGGGGCTTTCAAGCGGCGGCCTCGCGTG
Organism: Aquabacterium sp.; assembly: GCA_035438885.1. Lineage (GTDB taxonomy): Bacteria > Pseudomonadota > Gammaproteobacteria > Burkholderiales > Burkholderiaceae_C > Aquabacterium. Next base: position 4,359 of record DAORJC010000104.1, read on the forward strand.
TCTGGGGTGTCTCTGCCCTGGTTCAGGCCGTCTCGGACACCCTGTCGGCCCGTTACGGCACGGTGGTGGTGAGGGGCGAGATCAGCGGCTTCACTCGGGCGGCCAGCGGGCATGGTTATTTCACGCTCAAGGACGAGTTCGGGCAGGCCAGTTTGCGTTGCGCCATGTTCAGGCGCGCCTTGTCTCAGGTGGACTTTCCCGTGGCAGAGGGCCAACTGGTCGAGGCCCGTGGCCAGTTGTCGATTTACGAAGCCCGCGGTGAGCTGCAGATGGTGGTCGAGGGCCTGCAGCGGGCGGGGGCGGGCGCGCTGTATGAGCAGTTCCTGCGCCTGAAGGCTCGTCTGGAGGCCGATGGCCTGTTTGATGCTGAGCGCAAACGCGACATCGTGGCGTTTCCCAAGCGCGTGGCCGTGGTCACCTCGCTGGCGGCCGCGGCCCTGAGGGATGTGGTCACCGCCTTGCGTCGCCGTGCACCCCACGTGGAGGTGGTGATTTTCCCGTGCTCGGTGCAGGGCGCTGAGGCGCCTGCGCAGATCGTCAATGCCATGTCGACGGCCAATGCCTGGGACCGGCAAGCCCGGCGGCAAGACCAGGGCTTTGATGCGCTGATCCTGTGCCGAGGCGGTGGCTCGCTGGAGGATCTGTGGGCCTTCAACGACGAGCGCGTGGTCCGCTCGGTGGTGGCCTCGGGGGTGCCTGTGATCTGCGGGGTGGGGCACGAGACCGACATCACGCTGGCCGACCTGGCCGCTGACCTGCGCGCGCCGACCCCCACCGCCGCGGCCGAACTGGTGGCCCGAGCTGCCGAGCAGGCCCATGCGGACCTAGATGCGCTGGCCGACGCCTTGCGGTGGCGCTTGCGGCAACGACTGAACCAGCTCACGCAGCATGTCGATCGACTGGGCTTGCGCCTGGCCCGTCCCGCCCAGGTGGTCGGGCGTCATCGCCAACGCCTGGTCACGCTGCAATCGGGCCTGAGCGCGGGTCTGTTGCGATCAGTGGCGTCTGCCGAGCACGGGCTGGCGCCTTGGCCCCATCGGCTGCAGCAGGCCATGGCCCAGAGCACGGCGCGAGCCCATCAGCGGCTCGATGTGCTGGGCTCGCGCCTGTCGGCCATGGACCCTCAGCGCGTGCTGGAGCGGGGCTACGCCTGGCTGGGCACCTCCGATGGCGCGCCGCTGGTCAGTGCGGCCCAGGTTCATGCGGGCCAGTCCTTGACCGTCACGCTGGCCGACGGCTCACTGGACGTGGATGTTCGCTCGGTGCATTGCGACAGGGACGGACCTCGCTGAAAGCCGGATCGAAGCCCCGACGCAGCGAAGGTCCTTCGCCTTGCCTACAATCAAACGTTCAGTTCACCACCCCTTCACAGGAACAAACACCATGGCACACACGCTTCCTCCCCTGCCTTACGCCCCAGACGCACTGGCCCCCCACCTGAGCGCCGAGACCTTCGAGTACCACTACGGCAAGCACCATCAGGCGTATGTCACCAACCTGAACAACCTGATCCCCGGCACGGAATTCGAAGCCCTGTCGCTGGAAGAGATCGTCAAGAAGTCCAGCGGCGGCGTCTACAACAACGCAGCCCAGATCTGGAACCACACCTTCTTCTGGAACTGCATGAAGCCACAAGGCGGCGGCGAGCCCACCGGCGCGCTGGCCGCTGCCATCAACGCCAAGTTCGGCAGCTACGCAGCCTTCAAGGAAGCCTTCACCAAATCGGCCGTGGGCAACTTCGGTTCGGGCTGGACCTGGCTGGTCAAGAAGGCTGACGGCTCCGTGGACATCGTCAACATGGGCCCTGCTGGCACCCCCCTGACCACCGGCGACACCGCGCTGCTGACCGTGGACGTGTGGGAACACGCCTACTACATCGACTACCGCAATGCACGTCCCAAGTTCGTGGAAGTCTTCCTGAATTCCCTGGTGAACTGGGATTTCGCCGCGAAGAACTTCGCCTGAAAACGCTGAATCACGGGCTCCGGTGTGCCGGGCCTGTGACGTTTTCGCATCAAGCCGGGCCCATGCCCGGTTTTTTCTTTGACCGCTCCGGGTGAATGCCGCGTTCAATGGCTCGGCAGTCACAAAGTGAATTCGCGGTCACTGCATGGAAAACCGGTTCAGGGTGGTACAGTGGCTGCGGTTTTATACATACAAATAGCCCTTCCCGTCGCCGACGCTGATACACAGCCAAGGCGGGTCGCAATCCGCCAACCGGTCAAGCCGTGTCGCGGAAGGTTTTCAACCAGCCATTGTCCCGGCATACCCGGGAGCGAGGTGAGCGAAATGATTCAGCAGTTCAGGTCGAACTCGTACCTGTTTGGGGGCAATGCCCCATACGTCGAAGAGTTGTACGAGGCCTACCTCGACAACCCCGGTTCCGTGCCAGACAACTGGCGCGCCTACTTCGACGCCCTCCAGAACGTTCCTGCCACCGATGGCACCGATCACCGCGATGTGGCCCATGCGCCCGTGGTTGAGTCGTTTGCCCAACGGGCCAAGGCCAATGCCTTCATGGTCAAGACCAGCTCCGCTGATCTGGCCGTTGCTCGCAAGCAGGTTCACGTTCAGTCCCTGATTGCTGCTTATCGTTTCCTCGGCTCACGCTGGGCCGACCTCGATCCCCTCAAGCGCCAGGAGCGCCCCCGGATCCCCGAACTCGAGCCGTCGTTCTACGACCTGACCGAGTCGGACATGGACATCACGTTCAGCGCCACCAACACGTATTTCACCAAGGCCGAGCACATGACCTTGCGCGAGATCGTGCAGGCCCTGCGCGAGACGTACTGCGGCAGCATCGGCGCCGAGTACATGCACATCACCGACCCGACCGAAAAGCGCTGGTGGCAAGAGCGCCTGGAGAGCATTCGCTCCAAGCCCACCTTTTCGGCCGAGAAGAAAAAACAGATCCTGGATCGCCTCACGGCCGCTGAAGGTCTGGAGCGCTTCCTCCACACCAAATACGTGGGCCAGAAGCGCTTCTCGCTCGAAGGCGGCGAGAGCTTCATCGCGGCCATGGACGAGCTGATCCAGCGCGGTGGTGAAAAGGGTGTCCAGGAAATCATCATCGGCATGGCGCACCGGGGCCGCCTGAACGTGCTGGTCAACACCCTGGGCAAGCAACCCAGCGAGCTGTTCCAGGAGTTCGAACACACCGCCCCCGAGAACCTGCCATCCGGCGACGTGAAGTACCACCAGGGCTTCTCCAGCGATGTGACCACCCCTGGCGGACCGGTCCACCTGTCCCTGTCCTTCAATCCCTCCCACCTGGAAATCGTCAACCCGGTGGTCGAGGGTTCGGTCAAGGCCCGGATGGATCGCCGTGGCGACGTCAAGGGCACGCAAGTGCTGCCGGTCCAGGTGCACGGCGACGCGGCCTTTGCAGGTCAGGGCGTCGTGATGGAAACGCTGGCCCTGGCCCAGACCCGTGGTTACTACACGGGTGGCACGGTTCACCTGGTGATCAACAACCAGATCGGTTTCACGACCTCCGACCCCCGCGACACACGCTCGACGCTGTATTGCTCGGACGTGGTCAAGATGATCGAAGCGCCCGTGCTGCACGTCAACGGCGACGACCCCGAAGCCGTCGTGCTGGCCACGCAAATGGCGCTGGACTATCGCCAGGAGTTCAGCAAGGACGTGGTGGTGGACATTGTCTGCTTCCGCAAACTGGGCCACAACGAGCAGGACACGCCTGCCATGACCCAGCCGCTGATGTACAAGACCATCGCTCAACACCCGGGCACCCGCAAGGTGTACGGCGACCGTCTGATCGGTGGTGGCACCTTGCCGCCCAACGGTCCCGATGACATGGTCAAGGAATACCGCGCAGCCATGGAGGCCGGCAAGCACACGGTCGATCCGGTGCTGACCAACTTCAAGAGCAAGTACGCCGTCGACTGGACCCCGTACCTGGGCAAGAAGTGGACCGACAGCGCCGACACGGCACTGCCGCTGGCCGAGTTCCGTCGCCTGGCCGAGCGCATCACCACCATCCCGGCCAACTTCAAGCTGCACCCCCTGGTGCAGAAGGTGGTGGACGACCGTGCCGCCATGGGCCGCGGTGATGTCAACGTGGACTGGGGCATGGGTGAGCACATGGCCTTTGCCTCGCTGGTCGCCTCGGGCTATCCCGTGCGCCTGTCGGGTGAAGACTGCGGCCGTGGCACCTTCACGCACCGCCACTCGGTGCTGCACGATCAGAACCGCGAAAAGTGGGACATCGGGACCTACGTCCCCTTGCAACACGTCTCCGAGAACCAGGCACCGTACGTTGTTATCGATTCGATCCTGTCTGAAGAGGCCGTGCTGGGCTTTGAATACGGCTATGCGGGCTCCGACCCCAACACCCTGGTCATCTGGGAAGCCCAGTTCGGTGACTTTGCCAACGGCGCTCAGGTCGTGATCGACCAGTTCATCGCCTCTGGCGAGGTCAAGTGGGGGCGCTCCAACGGCCTGACCCTGATGCTGCCTCACGGCTACGAAGGTCAAGGCCCCGAGCACAGCTCGGCCCGCCTGGAGCGCTTCATGCAGCTGTCGGCCGACAACAACATGCAGATCGTGCAGCCGACCTCGGCCAGCCAGATCTTCCATGTGCTGCGTCGCCAGATGGTCCGCATGTTCCGCAAGCCGCTGGTGATCATGACGCCCAAGTCGCTGCTGCGCAACAAGGATGCGACCTCGCCCCTGACCGACTTCACCCGTGGCGAATTCCGCACCGTGATCGGCGAGGTGGACGAGTCCATCGACAACAGCAAGGTCAAGCGCATGATCTGCTGCTCTGGCAAGGTCTATTACGACCTTGTCAAGAAGCGGGCCGAGAAAAAGGCGTTTGACACGGCCATCGTGCGGGTCGAGCAGCTCTATCCTTTCCCTCACAAGGCATTCGCCGCCGAGGTGAAAAAGTATCCCAACCTCACCGATCTGGTGTGGTGCCAGGACGAGCCACAGAATCAGGGTGCCTGGTTCTTCGTGCAGCACTACATCCACGAGAACATGGTCGATGGGCAGAAGCTCGGTTATGCGGGGCGTCCCGCATCGGCTTCGCCGGCGGTGGGTTACGCCCACTTGCACCAGGAGCAGCAGAAAGCTTTGCTGGACCAGGCATTCACCAAGCTCAAGGGCTTCGTTCTCACCAAATAAGGTTCTGGCGGGCGCCGCGCGCGGCCAGGCCTGAGAGCCTGGCTGGTCGCTCCAAGCGGCGCACGCCATCAGGAGATATTCATCATGGCACTCATTGACGTCAAAGTTCCCCAACTGTCCGAATCCGTGGCCGAGGCCACCTTGTTGACCTGGAAGAAGCGCCCCGGTGAAGCCGTGGCCATGGACGAGATCCTCATCGAAATCGAGACCGACAAGGTCGTGCTCGAAGTTCCAGCGCCGGCAGCCGGCGTGATGGGGCAGATCGTCAAGGACGACGGCGCCACCTGCGTCTCTGACGAGGTCATCGCCCGCATCGACACCGAAGCGAGCACCGCGGTCAGCCCGCTGCAGGTCAGCGCGGTGGCCGCCCCATCTGCAGCCCCTGCTGCCGCGGTCGCTGCACCTGCTGCCTCCGGTGGCAGCAAGTCCTCCGTGGCCATGCCGGCTGCCGCCAAGCTGCTGGCCGACAACGGCCTGAGCGTGAGCGATGTGGCCGGCTCAGGCAAGGACGGTCGCGTCACCAAGGGCGATGTCCTGGGTGCGGTGGCTGCGGGCGTCAAGCCTGCTGCTGCTGCACCAGTGGCCGCACCTGCCGCATCGGCAACATCGGC
>DAORJC010000105.1:0-10106 GCA_035438885.1 Aquabacterium sp.
CACTGCACCACCGGTGCTTTGCACGGCCAGCACTTGGCCGGTCACGTCGTCAGCGGTCAGCGAACTGACAGCTGCGGTGGCGATGGAGCTATAGCGATATTCATCGCCAAAAACAGGGTCGGTGTAGTAGTCGGTTTGGGTGGTGACACCGCCCACACCAGATACCACAACCTTACCAACGTTCAGAGCGCCGATCAGGCCGGAGATTGCGTTGGGGTCATCACCAACCTTCCAGCCGCCGTTGCTGAACGACAGAGCGCCAGAGCCGCTCAGCAGGGTCAGCGTTGCGGTCTTGCCACCGGAAGTGATGGTGACGCCTTGACCAACTTGACCGGTCACTTCAGCAGCGTTAGCAGCGCCGGCAACGATCATGGCCGAAGCAATCGCCAGAGTCTTCAATGCAAATTTCATGTCTATCTCCAATTTCAAGCGGCCCTTTGAGAAATTTTGACTGCTTTGCATCCGGGCATCCGCGTCCTCCCGCTGCAAGCACAGACTCTTCATCTGTACGTACAAAGGATAAAGGCGCTGGGGAGGACGCAACAACCGTGGTGACCCGGATAGGCTGGTAAAAATTGTCAGGAAAACACCGAGGAGGCCGCTTAACCCCTCATTCAGGGGTCCGGGTAATTACCCAGCCACCAGGGTCACCCGGGCAAATTTGCGCTTGCCCACCTGCACCACATGGGTGCCAGCCCCCAGCCGGGCGGCCTTGTCGCCCACAGCCACCCCATCCACCCGCACACCGCCCTGCTCCACCATGCGAGCGCCTTCGCTGGTCGATGCCACCAGCCCCGCCTGCTTGAGCAGGGCGCCAATGCCCACCCCCTCAGCCGGCACAGCCAGGGTCAGCTCCGGAATGTCATCGGGGATGCCGCCCTTGGCGCGGTTGTTGAAGTCAGCCAGCGCATCGGCCGCCGCCTGGGCCGAGTGAAAGCGCGTGACGATTTCCTGGGCCAGCATGACCTTGGCGTCGCGCGGGTTGCGCCCAGCCTCGCACTCGGCCTTGAGCTGGGCGATCTCGTCCAGGGGGCGGAAGCTCAGCAGGGTGAAGTACTTCCACATCAGGACATCGCTGATGCTCATCAGCTTGCCGAACATCTCGTTGGGCGCTTCGCTGATGCCGATGTAGTTGCTCTTGGACTTGGACATCTTCTCGACGCCGTCCAGCCCCTCCAGCAAGGGCATGGTCAGGATGCACTGGGCTTCCTGGTCATACTCAGTTTGCAGGTGGCGCCCCATCAGCAGGTTGAACTTCTGGTCGGTGCCACCCAGCTCCAGGTCCGACTGGAGGGCCACCGAGTCATAGCCCTGCATCAAGGGGTACAGAAACTCATGCACGCTGATGGATGAGCCCGCATGGAATCGGTCATGAAAGTCGTTGCGCTCCATCATGCGGGCCACGGTGTAGCGGCTGGCCAGCTGGATCATGCCGCGCGAGCCCAGGGCGTCACACCACTCGCTGTTGTAGCGAATCTCGGTGCGCTCAGGATCCAGCACCAGGCTGGCCTGCTTGTAATAGGTCTCGGCGTTGAGCTTGACCTGCTCGGCCGTCAAGGGCGGCCGGGTGGCATTGCGGCCCGACGGGTCGCCGATCAGCGAGGTGAAGTCGCCAATCAGAAAGATCACGGTGTGCCCCAGGTCCTGCAACTGCCGCAGCTTGTTGAGCACCACCGTGTGCCCCAGGTGGATGTCAGGCGCCGTGGGGTCCAGGCCCAGCTTGATGCGCAACGGCACACCCGTGGCCTCGGAGCGGGCCAGCTTTTTGAGCCACTCGCCTTCGGGCAGGAGCTCCTCGCAACCGCGCTGGGTCACGGCCAGGGCCTGGCGGACACGGTCGGTGATGGGGTAAGACGCGGCGGGGGCTTGGGTGGACATGATCAAGGCAGGCTGGGTGGCAGAATGGCGCCATGACAGGCGCAACCGGCAATTTTAAGCCGCCCAACCTCAAGTTGGACGCCCAAATGCCGATGACAACCGTTCAAGCCCAGAGATCGGCCCTTCTGACTTTACTTTGCTTCAATTGGTAGCACACAGGGGGACGCTATACTGCGGCACTTTGGTGAGTCACACGTTTGTCACATGACGCAAGTTTTTTGACACCGGGTGAAATGGCGATTCTGGGGGACAGCGTTTGGCTTCTGACAATCTGCATCAAGTGGCATCACTGGCACGGGCCGCTCAAAGCGCCGTGCATCGGCACCCCAAGCGCCTGGCCGCTGCGGTGCTGACCCTCCTGGCAGGCACCGCCTTCACGGCCTTCGGCGTGGCCCCTCTGGCCGCCGTCGACAGCGCCGCCACCCCGACGATCCATCTGATCGACGAGGCCTTGCCCCTGCCCCAACTGACCGAACAGGTCCAGGCCCTCGACCTGAGCCAGCTCACGCTGTACCGCAGCGATGTGACGCGCTCGTCCGACACGGTGGACACCGTGCTGCGCCGCCTGGGTGTGGACGACCCCGAAGCCGCCCGATTCCTGCGCAGTGACCCGGTCGCCGCCCGCCTGATGGCTGGTCGTGCCGGAAAAATGGTCAAGGCCATCACCGAGAACGGCCGACTGATCGAGCTGACCGCACGCGGCCCCTCCGAGTTGTCCGACCAGATGGACACCCATTTCACACGCCTGAGCATCCAGCGCGCCGGCCAGCAAGCCACGGGCGAGCTGTCGGCCCGCACCGAGCAGGCCTTGCTGACCGTGCAGCCCCAAGTGGCCTCCGGCACCATCCAGTCTTCGCTGTTCCAGGCTGCTGACGACGCCCGTGTGCCCGATCCGATCACCAACCAGATCGCTGAAATTTTTGGCACCGACATCGACTTCCGGCGTGAACTGCGCAAGGGCGATGCCTTCAGCGTGGTCTACGAAGCCCACACGGCCGATGGCGAGCCCATCACCTGGGGTGGCTCGGCCGGCCAGGTGCTGGCCGCACGCTTCATCAACAAGGGCCAGACGCACGATGCGGTCTGGTTCCAGGAGGCTGGCCGCAAGGGCGCGTACTACGATCTGACCGGTCGCAGCAAGAACAAGACCTTCCTGGCTTCGCCCCTGGCGTTCTCGCGTGTGACCTCCGGGTTCGCCATGCGCTTTCACCCCATCCAGAAGCGCTGGAAAGCCCACCTCGGGGTGGACTACGGCGCGCCCACCGGCACAGCCGTGCGGGTGGTCGGCGATGGTGTCGTGAGTTTTTCGGGCTGGCAAAACGGCTACGGCAACGTCGTGCAGATCCAGCATTCGGGCAACCGCATGACGTCCTACGCCCACCTGAGCCGCATGGACGTGCGCAAGGGCCAGTCGGTCCAGCAAGGTCAGTTGATTGGCGCCGTGGGCGCCACCGGCTGGGCCACCGGCCCGCACCTGCACTTTGAGTTCAAGGTGGCCGGCGCCCATGTCGACCCGATGCAGATTGCCCGCGCCTCTGAAAGCACCCTGCTGTCGCCCACAGCACTGGCGCAGTTCCGCCGCATGGCGGTGACCACGGCCGGTCGCCTGGACATGGCCGACCAGATGCAGGTGGCGGGCACCCGCAGCGGCCCTCGCTTCGAGTGAACCCGGCGCCTGTGGAGCAGGTCCACGCGCTCATCGGCCTGATGTCCGGCACCTCGCTGGACGGCGTCGATGGTGTGCTGGGCCTGATCGACCACCAAGGCCAATGGCATGGCTCCCTGGCCCATGCCCACGAACCCTTTGATGCCCCTCTCAAGGCCGAACTGCTGGCCCTGAACACCCCAGGCCCCGACGAACTGCACCGCGCCGCACTGGCAGGCCAGGCTGTCTCTCGGGTGTACGCCCGGGTGGTCGAGCGCCTGCGCCCGCACCTGCCGGCCCACACCCCCTTGCTGGCCCTGGGTGCCCACGGCCAGACCGTGCGGCACCGCCCCGAGTTGGGCTACACCTTGCAGTTGCTGGCCCCCGCCCTGCTGGCCGAATTGACCGGCGTGGATGTGGTGGCCGACCTGCGCAGCCGCGATGTGGCCGCAGGCGGCCATGGCGCCCCGCTGGTGCCCGTGTTTCACCAGGTGGTGATGGGCCGCAACGACCGGGCCGTGGCCGTGTTGAACGTGGGGGGCATGGCCAATGTGAGCCTGCTGCGCCCCGGCCACCCCCCGTTGGGCTTTGATTGCGGACCGGGTAACGTGTTCATGGACGCCTGGTGCCAACAGCACCTGGAGCAGCCTTATGACGCCGACGGCGCCTGGGCCGCCTCAGGGCAGGTGCAGGCCCGATGGTTGGCCCTGGCCCTGCAGGAGCCCTATTTTCATCGCGCGCCCCCCAAAAGCACCGGCCGCGACCTGTTCCATGCCGGCTGGCTGCAGGACTGGCTGAATCGATGCGGCCTGGACCCGGCTCAGGCCAGCGCCCGGGCCGCCGATGTGCAGGCCACTTTGTGCGAGTTGACCGCCGTGAGTTGCGCGCAGGCCATGGGCAGCGCCGGCACGTGGCCGCAGCAGGTGCTGGTGTGTGGGGGAGGTGCGCTGAATGCGCACTTCATGAAGCGGCTGCAAGCCGCCTTGAACGCCCAGGCACCTGATGCGGGCCTGGTGGTGCAAGACACCCATGCGGTGCACCTGCCCCCCATGGAGGTGGAGGCGGCGGCGTTTGCCTGGCTGGCCTGGGCCACCGTGCATCGGCGGCCCGGCAATGTGCCCCAGGTGACCGGGGCAGCGGGCCCACGCGTGCTGGGCGCCATCTACCCGGCCTGAGCGGCGCCGGGCAGGATCAGACCGAGAAGCTCGAGCCGCAACCGCAGGTGGTCGTGGCATTGGGGTTGCGAATCACGAACTGCGCACCTTCCAGGTCGTCCTTGTAGTCGATCTCGGCACCGGCCAGGTACTGCAGGCTCATGGCATCGATCAGCAAGGTCACACCGTTCTTGGTCATGGGCGTGTCGTCTTCGTTGACGATCTCGTCAAACGTGAAGCCGTACTGAAAGCCCGAGCAGCCGCCGCCTTGCACAAACACGCGCAGTTTCAACTCGGGATTGCCTTCTTCGGCCACCAGTTCAGCCACCTTGGACGCCGCGCTGTCCGTGAAGACCAGGGGGACGGGAGGGGCATCGGGGATGTCGTTGGCGGGGCTCAGGGCTGCGGTGGCGGTACTCATGATGGGGTTCTCCAAAAAACAGGGGGAAGTGGCGGGCCCAGGGGGCTCAGGCGTTGTTGGCCGCCAGCTTCAGGGCGGGCTTGTCTTCCGCCTTGAGGGGGTGCAGTTCACCGTCGATGGTGGCACCCTGGTGCATTTCAAGGGACTCGTACTTCACATCCCCCACGATACGCGCTTTGGGCTGAAGTTCGAGCAAGTCCTCGGATTCAACCGGACCGGTGACGAGGCCATTGATGATGACGTGGCCTGCGCGAACGTGGCCGGTGACCTTGGCTTTTTCGCTGATGACCAGCATGGTGCGCTTGTCGCCCACGGCCGTGATGTTGCCGATGACCTCGCCGTCGATGCGCAGACCTTCGGTGAAACGGATCTCGCCTTGCATGACTGTGCCTTCACCGATGAAGGTGTTGATGGGGGGATGCTTCTTCCAGCCAAACATGGGTCACAGCTCCTTGTGTGTCGGTCCAGGGGACAAGAGATTCACATCAAATCGGCCTGGCGTCAATGGCTCAATTGTGCACCGCATCACAGTTTGATGCTCTGCGTGCTGCGCACCCGGCCCTGGTCATCCAGCACGCGCACCTCGACCTGCTTGACCATGGCAGCCGCAGGGAATGTCGCCACGCCGTCGATGCGCAGGTACTGGCGCACCTGCAGGGGCTTGCTGAGCACGGGTTCGGCCATCACCCAAGGCTTGCCGTCCATCTGGCCGGACAGCAGCACGTCACAACGCCCCCGGAATTCGGGCAGCGCACGCCCTCCTTGCTGCATGACCAGCAACTGGTAGCGCAACTGCCCTGGCGCCAGCAGGCTGGCCTGCAGGCCTCGCACCGACATGCCCTCGCCCGAGGCGGGCAGCAGGCGCTCGAAAAAGCCCAGGTCGTCCTTGAGGGCCTGGTTTTCCATCTCCAGTGCCTTGACCTGTTCGGCCAGGCGCGCCTGGGTGGCCCGCTCGGCCTTGAGCAGGCTGTCGGCCGTGTTGGCAATGGACTGGGCCTGCTCGCGGTCGTTGCGCAGGTCTTCGATCTGCTGACGGGCCTGCACCAAGGCCTGCGCGGCCTCGCGTGATTCCACATCCAGCCCGCCAATGCTCTTGCCGAACTCGAAGGCCCACAAAGCCAGCGCACCAGAAAAACCCAGCGCCACGGCCGCCACGGCCCAGCGCAACGGCCAGGGCATGTGGCTGCGCACCGTCATGCGCGGCGAGCTGATCGACAGCCGCCGCCGGAAAAGCCGCCAACGCATCAGGGCAGCACCGGCACCAGCGTCAGGCCCTGGTGCTCTGGCAGGCCACACATCAGGTTCATGCACTGCACGGCCTGGCCAGAGGCGCCCTTGGTCAGGTTGTCTTCCACCACCAGCACCATCACGGTGTCGGGCAAGGGGCGGTGCACCGCGATGCGCACGGTGTTGCTGGCGCGGACGCTGCGGGTCTCCGGGGCGCTGCCCGCGGGCATCACGTCCACAAAACGCTCGCCCTGGTAGAAGGCCTCAAAGGTGGCCTGCAGGTCGGCCGCCTGGCCGGCGCTGTTCAGGCGCGCATACAGCGTGGAGTGAATGCCGCGGATCAAGGGCAGCAGGTGCGGCACAAACAGGCAATGCACATCGGGGTTGCCGGCGATGGTGCGCAATTGCTGATTGATCTCGGGGCCGTGGCGGTGACCCTTGACGCCATAGGCCTTGAAGTTGTCACTGGCCTCGGCCATCAGGGTGTGGACCTCGGCCTTGCGGCCGGCGCCGGACACGCCAGAGGCGCAGTTGGCGATCAGGCCCGTGGGCTCGATCAGCCCCGCCTTGAGCAAGGGGGCGTAGCCCAGTTGCACCGAGGTGGGGTAGCAGCCGGGGTTGCCGATCAGGCGGGCCTGTTTGATGGCCTCGCGGTTGATCTCAGGCAGGCCGTAGACCGACTCGGCCAGCAGGTCGGGGCAGGTGTGGGCCATGCCGTACCACTGCTCGAACTCGGCCACATCCTGCAGGCGGAAATCAGCGGCCAGGTCGATGACCTTGACGCCAGCGGCCAGCAGCTCACGCGCCTGGGCCATGGCCACGCCATGGGGGGTGGCAAAGAACACCACATCGCAGGACTTGAGGTCGGCCTCATCGGGCGTCACAAAGGCCAGGTCCACATGACCACGCAGGCTGGGGTACATGTCGGAGACCGGCATGCCAGCCTCTTTGCGCGACGTGATCGCCGTGATGCGGACCTGAGGGTGCTGCGACAGCAAGCGCAACAACTCCACGCCGGTGTAACCGGTGCCGCCGACGATGCCGACCTTGATCATGTCCATTCCTTATCCTGACCTGCACAAAAGCGAAGAGCGCGATTGTACGGGCCCATGAAAAAACCCGCCATGGTTGCCCAGGCGGGTTTTTGGGTTCGCGAATCGCCAGGGGCGAATCGCGAAAGAAGGATCAGCGCTTGCTGAACTGCTTCCTGCGACGAGCGCCGTGCAGACCGACCTTCTTACGTTCGACTTCACGAGCATCGCGAGTCACGAAGCCTGCGCGGCTCAGTTCTGGCTTGAGGTCAGCGCTGTAATCGATCAGGGCGCGCGTGACGCCGTGACGAACTGCACCGGCCTGGCCGGACTCACCGCCACCGCGGACGTTGACCTTGATGTCGAAGGCTTCCACATTGCCCGTCAGCGCCAGAGGCTGCTTGACGATCATGATGGAGGTCTGACGACCAAAGTACTCTTCAACGGGACGACCGTTGACGACGATCTGGCCAGTGCCCTTCTTCATGAAGACACGAGCGACAGACGACTTGCGACGACCTGTGCCGTAGTTCCAGTTACCGATCATGATGGCTCCTTAGATTTCCAGCGGCTTGGGTTGCTGAGCGGTGTGGGGGTGCTCGGCACCGCCATAAACCTTCAGCTTCTTGACCATGGCGTAGCCCAGAGGACCCTTGGGCAGCATGCCCTTGACGGCCTTCTCGATGGCACGGCCAGGGTGCTTGGCTTGCATGTCCTTGAACTTCGTGGCGTGGATGCCGCCAGGGAAGCCCGAGTGACGGTAGTACACCTTGTCAGTGGCCTTGGTGCCAGTGACGCGAATCTTGTCCGCATTGACGATGATGATGAAATCACCGGTGTCAACGTGAGGGGTGTAAATGGCTTTGTGCTTACCACGCAGTCGGAGAGCAACTTCGCTGGCTACTCGTCCGAGCACCTTGTCGGTGGCGTCGATCACAAACCACTCGTGGATAACTTCGGCCGGCTTGGCGCTGAAAGTCTTCATGAGAGTTTCCTTGTGAGGATGAAAACGGCTGACTGTCTGCCTTGGTACCACTTCTGATCGATGCCCGACCTGACTGAATGAACAATCAGGCGACTCACTGCTGGTGGCCTCGCGGCTGACGTTGCCCGCCTGCTCTTTGCAGCCAATACAGCCAGCTGCGAGCAAACGAACAGGGCAAGAACGCCCCACCCCGGCAACCAAAGACGGGGAGACGAAGACTCTAGCACAGGTTTGACGGTCATTGCAACGCCCTGATGCAGGTCAGGAAACGTGCAGATCGCCTTGCAGGGTCAGCCGGAAACCGTCAGACTGGTAAAAACCCTAGGTTTTCACCCAAGGAACGACATGGTCACTGCCAAGCCCCCGCCAGAACTGGAACAGTTCGGCATTGAGGCGACTGCATCGGCCGCCAGACAGGCAGCGCACGACGCGCGTCAGGAAGCGGCTTTGCAGGACGCCCGACGCCTCGCGCACCGCCGCGCCATCGCCCACGCCTGGATCCCCATCCGCCAACTGCGTGCCCGCCACCGCCGCCGGATCGTGGACCACTTGCTGCAACTGGAGGAGCACGACCGCTACTTGCGCTTTGGCTACCGTGCGTCGCTGGAGCAGGTCACCCGCTACTGCGCGGCCATCGACTTCAAACGCGACGAGGTTTTCGGCATCTTCAACGGCAAACTGCAACTGGTGGCCATGGCTCACCTGGCCGACCTGGGCACCCAGAACCACCCGGTGGGGGCCGAAGGTCACGCCATGGAGTTCGGCGTGTCGGTGCTGCCCTCGGCCCGCGGGCTGGGCCTGGGCCAACGCCTGTTCGACCATGCGGTGATCCACGCGCGCAATCGGGGCGCCACCTCCCTGGTGATCAATGCGCTGACAGAAAACCGCCCCATGCTCAAGATCGCCATGCGGGCCGGCGCCACGGTGGAAACGTCAGGACCCGACTCGGAAGCCTGGCTGAGCCTGCCGCCCGACACCCTGACCACTCACCTGGAAGGCACGGCGCAGGATCTGGGCGCGGAAGTGGTGTTTCGCATCAAGGCGCAGGTGCTGAGCGTGCGGCAGTGGATCCACGCCATTTTTTCTGCATGGTGAATTTTGGGGGTTTTGGTGACACTTGGTCACGAATGAGTGAACCTTGCAACCAGGGTTCCCCCCAAGCAGGGATGACGCGCCAGGCCCTCAAGGCATACGATCGCTCCTTTGGCGACGCAGCCGTATCCGCCAGGACTCCCGATGTACTCAGAAGCGCTTCAGATTGTCATTCCCCTGCTGACCCTGGTGGTTGGCGTGGCGGTGGGCCATTGGTGGCACAACGCTCATCAGAGCGAGGTCAGGGACTGGCCGCGAGCGTTCAACCTGCATGCACGCCCGCTGTTCACCACCGAAGAGCGCCTGATGTTCCGCGAGCTCAAGCTGGCCCTGCCCAACCACGTGGTGCTGGCCAAACTCAACCTGCTGCGTTTTTGCCAGGCCGACCGCGAAAGCGAAGCCCGCGTGTGGTTTGACCGGCTGCACACCCTGAATGTGTCGTTTGCGGTGTGCACGCCCAATGGCACCGTGGTGTCGGTCATTGACCTGGACACGCCCAACCGCGCCATCTCGGCACGCAGTCAGCGCGTCAAGGCCGCAGCGCTGGATGCCTGCCGGATCCGCTACCTGCGTTGCCAGGTCGGACAGCGCCCTGACAGTGCCATCCTGGCCCAATGGTCCCTGGGCGCCACCCCCAGCGCCGAGGTGGTGGGCACCTCACCGCTGGTGCAGG
>DAORJC010000106.1:0-10040 GCA_035438885.1 Aquabacterium sp.
TGGAGGCGGGTCAGCGCACCTTGTTGCCCGCGCCGGCCTCGGCGATCGCCGTGTGGCTCGTGCTGCTGGTGGGCAGTGCCACCCTGGTGCTGGGGCACCATGACCGCTTCAAGGCCGTCTTGCTGACCGGCGTGGTCGGCATGGTCACGGCGCTGACCTTCCTGGCGCTGTCCGCCCCCGACCTGGCCTTGACGCAGTTGTCGGTCGAGGTGGTGTCCACCGTCATCATGCTGATGGGCCTGGCCTTGCTGCCGGCGCGCACGCCGCGTGAGTCCTCCGGTGGGCGTCGCCTGCGTGACGCCGGCCTGGCCTCGGTGGCCGGTCTGGGCGTGGCCTTCCTGTGCTGGATGGTGCTGACGCGCGACCACGACGCGATCTCCTGGTACTTCCTGGCGCAGTCGGTGCCGGGTGGCGGCGGCACCAACGTCGTCAACGTGACCCTGGTCGATTTCCGGGGCTATGACACTTTTGGCGAGATCACGGTGCTGGGCATTGCCGGCGTGGGCGTGCTGGCCATGCTCGATGGCTTCAAGGTGCGCCGGCCTGCACAGGACGAGACCGGTCGCCCCTGGTCGTTTGCACGTCAGCCGCTGTTGCTGCGTGTGGCCGCGCGCCTGATCCTGCCGATGGCCCTGGTGATGTCGGCCTACATCTACTGGCGTGGGCACAACCTGCCCGGTGGCGGCTTCATCGCGGGCCTGATCACGGCGGTGGCGCTGGTGCTGCAGTACATGGCCCAGGGCCAGGAGCGGGCCGAAGCCTTGCTGCACGGCGCGCAAGGGCGGCGCTTCACGCGCTGGATCGGCATGGGCTTGAGCATCGCCGGGCTGACCGGGGTCGGTGCGCTGCTGTGGGGGCGCAACTTCCTCACCAGTGCCCACGGTCATCCGCATGTGCCGGGGTTCGGTGAGGTGCCACTGGCCAGTGCCGCCTTGTTTGATCTGGGTGTGTACATCACGGTGGTCGGTGCCACCTTGTTGACCCTGTCCGTGCTGGGGCATGCCAGCAAGGAAGGGCGGGGCGCGACGTCGGCCCCTGTGAGGAGTCGTGCATGACGGTCAGTCTTGAATTCCTGGTGGCCAGCGGCGTGGGCTGGGTCACCGCCTGCGGCATCTACCTGATGCTGCGCGGCCGCACCTTCCCGGTGGTGCTTGGCCTGTCCTTGCTCGGTTATGCGGTCAACGTGTTCATCTTCGCCATGGGTCGCCTGTGGTGGAACGCCCCGGCCGTGGTCGGTCACGAACGCATGGCCGACCCCCTGCCGCAGGCCCTGGTGCTCACGGCCATCGTGATCGGTTTTGCGACCACCGGCTTCATCGTGGAGATGGCCTTGCGCAGTCGCCACGAGTCCGGCACCGACCATGTGGACGGCGCGCCGGCGGGCGAGGAGGGGCGCGGATGAACGGCCTCTACGCTTTCTGGACGCAGCACCTGCCCATCCTGCCGGTGCTCTTGCCCGCGTTCACCGCGATGGCGCTGCTGTTGCTGGGCGATGCGCCCAGTGGCCATGCGCAGGCGCGCAGCCAGTGGGGCCGCCGCATCAGCCTGCTGTCGCTGGCGCTGGGTTTGTGGATTGCCGTCTCCCTGGTGCAGCAGGCCAGCGAGGGCACCTTGCAGGTGTACCGCCTGGGCGACTGGCCCGCGCCCTTTGGCATCGTGCTGGTGATCGACCGGCTCTCGGCGCTCATGCTGGTGCTCACGCAACTGGTGGCCTTGCCCGTGCTCTGGTACGCCAGCGGCGGCTGGGACACCCACGGCCGCCACTTCCACGCCATGTTCCACTTTCAGGTCATGGGGCTGTGCGGGGCCTTTGTGACGGGCGACATCTTCAACCTCTTCGTGTTCTTCGAGGTCTTGCTGATCGCCTCTTATGTGCTGATGGTGCACGGCCAGGGCAAGACGCGCTTCCAGGCCGGGGTGCACTACGTCGTGCTCAACCTGCTGGCGTCCGCCTTGTTCCTGATCGGCGTGTCGCTGCTCTACGCGGTCACGGGCACGCTCAACCTGGCCGACCTGGCGCTGCGCGTCGGGCAACTCTCGGGCATGGAGGCCGTGCTGGCGCGCAGTGCCGCCTTGATCCTGCTGGTGGTGTTTGGGTTCAAGGCCGCGTTGCTGCCGCTGTCGCTGTGGCTGCCGGGCACCTATGCCGCAGCCAGCGCGCCGGTGGCGGCCCTGTTTGCCATCATGACCAAGGTGGGCGTGTACGCCATCTTGCGCGTGCATGGCGTGATCTTTGGTGACGGGGCCGGTGAGGTGGCCCGCGTGGCCGAACCCTGGCTGCTGCCCCTGGCCATGGGCACCAGTGTGCTGGGTGCCCTGGGGGCGCTGGCCGCGCGCAGCTTGCCGCGCCTGGTGGCCTGGCTGACGGTGGCCTCGGTCGGCACCATCCTGGCGGCGCTGGGGCTCTTCACCCCGGCGGCCTGGTCGGCGGCGTTTTACTACCTGGCCCACAGCACCCTGGTGGTGGCGGGCTTGTTTTTGCTGGTGGAGCTGGTGGCCGCGCAACGCGGTGACGTGGCCGATGAACTGGCCCCGGCCAGCCCGGTGGCGCAGCCGGTGCTGCTGGGCCTGATGCTCTTGCTGGCCGCCGCATCGGTGGCCGGCCTGCCCCCTTTGCCCGGCTTTCTGGGCAAGGTCATGCTGCTGAAAGCCTCCTGGGACAGCCCCATGCAGGCCTGGGTGTGGTCGGTGGTGTTGGCCGTGGGCTTCCTGTCCATCCTGGCGCTGGCGCGCGCGGGCAGCCTGCTGTTCTGGAACGTGCGTCCCGACTTGCCCTCGGCCGCGTCGGGGGCAAGCCCACGCCTGGTCTGGCCCACCTTGATCCTGTGCCTGATGGGCGTGGTCATGAGCGCCTACGCCGCCCCCCTGCAGCGCTACACCGATGCCACGGCCGCGCAGTTGCTCGACCGTGCTGGCTATGCCCGCGCCGTGCTGGGCATCGACCCCGCCACCGGGGAGGCGCCGGTCAGCGTGCGGCCTTACCGCATGCCGGCGTCCGGCGCACCAGCGGCCCATTCGCAGGAGGCTCAACCATGACGATGCCGACGCACACCTCAACCTGGCAGCGCGCCCGTCGCCCGGTCCTGTCGGTGCTGCTGGCGCTGGCCTGGCTGACGCTCCAGCAGTCGCTGGACCTCGGCAATGTCCTGACAGCCTGCGTGCTCGGCTGGGGCCTGCCGCGCCTGCTGGGCGGCTTTCTGGGCCCTGCGGCGCATCCCCTCTCGTTCGCGCGTGCGCTGCGCCTGGGCTTCACGGTGCTGTGGGACATCATCGTCTCGAACATCACCGTGGCGCGTCTGGTGCTGAATCCTCGCAGCGTGCCCCATCCTGCCTGGGTCAAGGTGCCCCTGACGCTGACGCAGCCCACCGCACAGGCCTTGTTGGCCTCCATCATCACCATGACGCCCGGCACCGTGTCGGCCATCGTGGACGAAGAGGGGGCCTGCATCTGGGTGCACGCCCTCGATTGCGATGACCCTGCGGCCGTCGCCACCGACATCGACCGCCGTTACCAACAGCCTCTGATGGAGATCCTGGGATGATCGAGACGGCATTGCAGATCTGCGTGGCCGCCGTGGCCGTGTCCATGTTGCTGTGCACCTGGCGTTTGTGGCGAGGTCCCTCCGCGCCCGACCGCATCCTGGCCATCGACACGCTCTACATCAACGTGGTGGCGCTGGTCATTCTGCTGGGGCTCACCTGGCAGACCGCGCTGCTGTTCGAGGCCGCCCTCATTGTGGCCATGCTGGGCTTTGTCTCCACCGTGGCCCTGGCCCGCTTCATCACCCGCGGTGATGTGATCGAGTGAACGCCATCCCGGAGAACTGAATCATGGACCTGACGACGACTTGGGCACTCGAAGCCCTGGCTGCCTTGCTCTTGCTGGTGGGGGCCGTGTTCCTGCTCGTGGGCGCCCTGGGCATGGTGCGCTTTCGCGACTTCTTCATGCGCCTGCATGCCCCGACCAAGGCATCCACGCTGGGCCTGGGCGGCGTGCTGCTGGCCAGCCTGTTGATCCAGGCCTTGCGCGGTCAGTGGAGCATCCACGAGGTGCTGATCACCTTCTTCATCTTCCTGACCGCACCCGTCTCGGCCAACCTCATGGCCAAAGCGGCGCTGCACCTGCGTGTGCACTCCGAAGCGGGGCATCAGCCCGTGGACGAAGCCGACACCCCAGCGCCGCGCCAGGGTTGAGCCTGACGCGGTGTGCGAAGCGTCCGCCCGTCAGTGATGGCCGGGGTGCGTGGCCTGGTGCAGCAGCTTGTCCGTCATGGCAATGGCCATGGCCGAGAACAGGAACGCCACGTGTATCACCGTCTGGGCGATCAGGACCTTGTCAGAGTAGTTGGCTGCGTTGATGAAGGTCTTGAGCAGGTGGATCGACGAGATCCCGATGATGGCCGTGGCCAGTTTGACCTTGAGCACCGAGGCATTCACGTGGTCCAGCCACTCCGGCTGATCGGGGTGGCCGTCGAGGTTCATGCGTGAGACAAAGGTCTCGTACCCGCCCACGATCACCATGATCAGCAGGTTGGAGATCATGACCACGTCGATCAGGCCCAGCACCACCAACATGATGGTGGTCTCGGTCAGTTGCATCGGCGCGCCGTTGGTCGACTTCTGCCCTGAGGCCTCGTAGATGAGCTTGAGGGCATCCTGGTTGCCCAGGGCAGCCTCGATGAGATGGCTGAGTTCGACCCAGAAATGAAACACGTACACGATCTGAGCCAGGATCAGGCCGATGTAAAGCGGCAACTGCAGCCATCGGCTGGCAAAGATCACGGTCGCGATCGGGCTGAGCTTGACAGGCGGTTTGTTCATATGTGTCAATTTGGGACAGGGATACTACGGAGAAGCAAATTGTAGGGTTGCGGGCATGGTCCAGGGTGGTGGTGTGCTCATGCATGATGTGACGCGCCGCTGAGACAAAAGCTGCGCCAAAAGCGCGAACCATACGGAGATCGCGAGATGACCGGATCGACTCAAAACGTCCACCAGACGCCAGCCTCGCTGGTGCCTGTTCCAGCTGAGTTTGCCAAAAAGGCACACATCGGCAGCCGGGTCGCCTACGACGCCCTGTGCGCCGAAGCCGACGCCGACTACGCCGGCTACTGGGCCCAGCATGCCAGGAATCTGCTGAGCTGGCATCGCCCCTTCACCAAGACCTTGGACGAGACCGACGCGCCGTTCTACCGCTGGTTTGAAGACGGTCAACTCAACGCCTCGTACAACTGCCTGGATCGTCACGTCGAGGCCGGTCTGGGCGAGAAGACCGCCATCATCTTCGAGGCTGATGACGGCACCGTGAGTCACATCACCTACCGTCAGTTGCTGGAGCGTGTCAGCCAGTTGGCCAACGCCCTCAGGGCCCAAGGCGTCCAGAAGGGCGACCGGGTCGTCATCTACCTGCCCATGTCCGTCGAGGGGGTGGTCGCCATGCAGGCCTGCGCCCGCATTGGTGCGACGCACTCGGTCGTGTTTGGTGGATTTTCGGCCCAGAGCCTGCGCGACCGCATTGAGGATGCCGGCGCCGTGCTGGTCATCACGGCGGACGAACAACAGCGCGGTGGCAAGAGCCTGCCTCTCAAGGCCATCGTCGACGAAGCCCTGTCGCTGGGCGGTTGCGACACCATTCGCCGCGTCATTGTCTACAAGCGCACAGGCGGCAAAGTGGCCTTCGAGGCAGGTCGGGACGTCTGGCTGCATGACGTGATGGCTGCCCAGTCCACCACCTGCGCGCCTGAATGGGTCGGTGCCGAGCACCCCCTGTTCCTGCTGTACACCTCTGGGTCGACCGGCAAGCCCAAGGGCGTTCAGCACTGCACGGGCGGCTACCTGCTCCAGGCCCAACTGAGCACGCTGTGGACCTTTGACCTCAAGCCTGACGACGTGTTCTGGTGCACCGCCGACATTGGCTGGATCACTGGACACACCTACGTGGCCTATGGCCCCCTGGCCGCAGGCGGCACCCAGGTGGTGTTTGAAGGCGTGCCCACCTTTCCGGATGCTTCGCGCTTCTGGCGCATGATCCAGCAGCACAAGGTCTCGATCTTCTACACCGCGCCCACGGCCATTCGCGCCTTGATCAAGGCCGCCGAAACCATTGCGCCGGTGCACCCCCGCAACTTTGACCTGAGCAGCCTGCGTCTGCTGGGCACGGTGGGCGAGCCCATCAACCCGGCCGCCTGGGATTGGTACCACCGAGAAATCGGTGGCGGCCGTTGCCCCATCGTCGACACCTTCTGGCAGACCGAGACGGGCGCGCACATGATCACGCCCCTGCCCGGCGCCCATGCCCTGACGCCTGGGTCGTGCACCTTGCCCTTTCCGGGCATTGATGCCGCCGTGGTCGATGAAACTGGCAAGGAGGTCCCGTGGGGGCAGGGTGGCGTGCTGGTGGTGCGCAACCCCTGGCCCTCCATGATCCGCACCATCTGGGGCGATGCCGACCGCTTCGTCAAGAGTTACTACCCGCCTGACTTTGGCGGCAAGTACTACCTGGCTGGCGATGGCGCCATCCGCGATGCTCAAACCGGTTACTTCACCATCACCGGTCGCATCGATGACGTGCTCAATGTCTCCGGGCACCGCATGGGCACGATGGAAATCGAGTCGGCCCTGGTCTCGCACCCCCTGGTCGCCGAGGCCGCCGTGGTGGGCCGACCGGACGATCTGACCGGCGAAGCCATCTGTGCCTTCGTGGTGCTCAAACGTTCACGACCGACGGGAGAGGAAGCCCGCCAACTGGCACTGGAGCTTCGCAACCACGTGGCCCACGAAATCGGCCCGATTGCCAAACCCAAGGACATTCGGTTTGGCGACAACCTGCCCAAAACCCGGTCCGGCAAGATCATGCGACGTCTGCTGCGCGTGATCGCCAAGGGCGACTCCGTGACCCAGGACACCAGCACGCTGGAGAACCCGGCGATCCTGGACCAATTGGCTCAGGCCAACTGACACGGACTGCCAGGGAGGGCGATCCTCGCTCTGGTGGTCTGGTGTGCATCAGCACCGCAACGCAAGGTGGTTATGGAAATAACCGAGTGTTATTTGGACACAAAACACCGGGAATTCACGTTCACCCTTATTAACAATCACCCATAACCCCCTAGATTGGGGGGGGGTAAGAAGGTCACAAGCCTTCGACCCGCAACGATGAGGAGCTCAAAAATGGCAAATGCAGCAGTGGCAGCAAACCGGCCGATGTCGGCAGAGGAGAGGAAGGTCATCTTCGCCTCGAGCCTTGGCACGGTCTTCGAGTGGTACGACTTTTATCTGTACGGGTCGTTGGCGGCCATCATCGCCAAACAGTTTTTCGCGGGTCTGGACCCCACGTCAGCCTTCATTTTCGCCTTGCTGGCTTTTGCTGCCGGTTTCATCGTGCGGCCGTTTGGCGCGCTGGTCTTTGGTCGACTGGGCGACATGATCGGGCGCAAGTACACCTTCCTGGTGACCATCTTGCTGATGGGTGCCTCGACCTTCATCGTGGGTATCCTGCCCAACTACGCCAGCATCGGGGTGGCCGCGCCAGTGATCCTGATCATCTTGCGCATGCTGCAAGGCTTGGCACTGGGTGGCGAGTATGGCGGTGCTGCCACTTACGTGGCTGAGCACGCACCGCATGGCAAACGGGGGGGCTTACACCGCCTGGATTCAGACCACGGCCACGCTGGGTCTGTTCCTGTCGCTGCTCGTGATCCTGGGCACCCGCACCATCATTGGCGAGGAAGCCTTCCAGGATTGGGGCTGGCGCGTGCCGTTCATCGTCTCGATCCTGATGCTGGCCATTTCGGTCTGGATCCGGTTGAGCATGAACGAAAGCCCCGCCTTCCAGAAGATGAAGGCAGAGGGCAAGACCTCCAAGTCCCCGCTGTCCGAGTCCTTTGGCCAGTGGAAGAACCTCAAGATCGTGATCCTGGCCCTGTTCGGTCTGGTGGCCGGTCAGGCGGTGGTCTGGTACACGGGTCAGTTCTATGCCCTGTTCTTCCTGACGCAGGCCCTGAAGGTGGACGGCGCGACGGCCAACGTGCTGGTGGCCATCTCCCTGCTGATTGGTACGCCTTTCTTCGTGGTGTTCGGGACGCTGTCTGACAAGATCGGTCGCAAGCCGATCATCATGGCCGGCTGCCTGATCGCTGCCTTGACCTACTTCCCGCTGTTCAAGGCACTGACCGAAGCAGGCAATCCTGACCTGGCCAAGGCACAAGCCACGGCCCCTGTGACCCTGATCGCGGACCAGAGCGAGTGCTCGTTCCAGTTCAACCCAACAGGCACGGCCAAGTTCACCAGTTCTTGTGACGTGGCCAAGCAGTTCCTGGCCAACAACTCGGTCAACTATGAGAACGAGGACGCGCCGGCAGGCACCCAGGCCATCATCAAGGTGGGTGATGTGGCGATCAACAGCTACTCGGCCAACAAAGTGACGGACGCTGATGTGCCCGCCGCCAAGGATGCCGCCACCAAGGCGGTCGAGTCGGCCAATGTCAAGCTGGAGGCGCTCAAGGCCACCGGCGGCTCGGGCAAGGAGTTTGACGGCAAGCTCAAGGCGGCAGAAAAGGACGTGAAGGACGCCACGGGCAACCTGGCTGCGTTCGACACGAACCCCAAGGCTGCGGCAACCAAGGTGATCGAGAACCAGTTCAAGACGTCGGTCAGTGGTGCACTGAAGGAGGCTGGTTACCCTGCCAAGGCGGACCCGGCCAAAGTCAACAAGCCTGTCATCATTGCGATCCTGACCATCCTGGTGATCTATGTGACCATGGTGTACGGCCCCATCGCCGCCATGCTGGTGGAAATGTTCCCGACCCGCATCCGCTACACCTCGATGAGCCTGCCGTACCACATCGGCAATGGCTGGTTCGGGGGACTGTTGCCCACCATGGCCTTCGCGATCGTGGCCCAGACCGGCAACATCTACAACGGCCTGTGGTATCCCATCATCATCGCGGGTGCGACCTTCGTGATCGGCATGCTGTTTGTGCGCGAGACCAAGGACATTGACATCTACGCCAATGACTGATCGTGTGGTGCCCCGGTGGGGCACCCATGAAAAAGCCCCGCAGTTGCGGGGCTTTTTTTGGTCCGGCGCTGAGGCTCAAGGCAGGAAGATGAGCACAAGGGTCACTTCAGTGCCATGATCCATTTGACCAGTTGAGTGGCTTCAGCAGGGGTGACCTGAGCGTTGGCCGGCATGGCCATGGTGCCCCAGACGCCGCCGCCGCCCTTGATGATCTTTTCTGCCAGTTTGGCTTCGATGCCTTTTTGGCCTTTGTACTTCTTGGCGATGTCCAGGAATGCGGGGCCGACGATCTTTTTGTCGATGGCATGGCAGGCCAGACACGCTTTTTTCTGGGCCAGCTCCTGGTTGGCCATGGCTGGGGCAGCCAAGGCACCCAGCAGGGTGGTGCCAACGAGCAGAGCAGTCTTGAAGTTCATGATGAAAGAACCTTTCGTGAGGCAATGTGCACAAGAGTAGATGACGTTATAAACGTTTCTCCGTGGCCTTTTGGTTGACACGTGTGGTGCAATCTCACGAAGTTGAAGGACATCAACATTTGTCGGGGGGTTTTATGTGGTTTGTCGTGATTGGTGTGGCCATCCAGGTCATGAACCTGGCAGGCATTGGCCCGGTGGGCGCCTGGACTTGGCGTGGCAACTGGATGGAGATGCTGGCGCCCTTCGTGCTGGCGGTGATCTGGTGGGCCTGGGCTGACTCCACCGGCTGGACCCAGCGCAAGGCCATGGAAAAGGTCGACGCCCGCAAGGTAGATCGGCGCAACAAGCAGCTCGATGCCCTCGGTATCTCGGCCGGACGCAAGAAGCGCTGAGCCGGCTGACGTTTTTTGACGCAGTGCAACCCTTCTGCTGAAGGTGGCAGGGTGGCGAGGTGGCGCCCAAAGGCGGGGCAGGGGATAAAATCAGGATCCTTTGACCGACGCCTGTCCCCCGGAGCCACTTTATGCCCCAGTACCGTTCCCGCACTTCCACCGCCGGCCGCAACATGGCGGGCGCCCGCGCCCTGTGGCGCGCCACCGGCATGA
>DAORJC010000107.1:0-10000 GCA_035438885.1 Aquabacterium sp.
AGCCGTGGCGCCCAATTGGTCGTACACCGCCACATACACCTCCTTGCCCATGTCTCTGAGGATGCCGAACAAGACTGCGGCCTCCTCGGCATTGGCGTTTGGCCCCTGGCGAGAAAAGTCCCAATGCACAAAGTCATGGTCTGCCTTGGCGCTGAAGAAGCGCCACGACACCACACCACTGGAGTCGATGAAGTGTTCGACGAAGTTGTTGGGCTCCGTCACGGCGTTGCTTGAGAAGGTGGGGCGAGGCAAGTCGTTCAGGCCTTCGAAACTGCGCCCCTGCAGCAACTCCGTCAGACTGCGCTCCAGCGCCACTTCGAAGCTGGGGTGCGCGCCGAATGAGGCGAACACCCCGCCGGTCTTCGGATTCATCAGCGTCACGCACATCAAGGGGTACTTGCCGCCCAGCGATGCATCTTTCACCAGAACCGGAAAGCCCTGCGCCTCCAGCCCCTGAATGCCAGCCAGGATGCCGGGATATCGGGCCAGCACCTCTTGCGGCACATCGGGCAGTGCGATTTCTCCCTCCAGGATCTCGCGTTTGACAGCGCGCTCAAAAATCTCTGACAGGCATTGCACCTGCGCTTCGGCCAGCGTGTTGCCAGCGCTCATGCCATTGCTGACATACAGGTTCTCGATCAGGTTGGACGGGAAATAGACGACCTGCCCGTCCGACTGGCGGACAAAAGGCAAGGCACAAATGCCGCGCGCCACATTGCCTGAGTTGGTGTCGATCAGGTGCGAGCCACGCAGCTCGCCATCAGGGTTGTAGATGTCCAGGCAGTGCACATCGAGCATGTCAGCCGGCAGCGCATCATCGGTGCCGGGCTGGAACCAGCGCTCGTTCGGGTGATGCACGAATGGCGCGTTGGCGATGTCTTCGCCCCAGAACTGGCCACCGTAGAAGTGGTTGCAGCTCAGGCGCTCGATGAACTCCCCCAAAGCCGACGCCAGGGCACTCTCTTTGGTCGACCCCTTGCCATTGGTGAAGCACATGGGTGAGTGCGCGTCGCGGACATGCAGCGACCAAACGTTGGGAACGATGTTGCGCCAGGACGCAATCTCGATCTTCATGCCCAAGGCGGCCAGGACGCCCGACATGTTCGCGATGGTCTGCTCCAGCGGCAGATCCTTGCCTGCGATGCAGGTGCTCGCGCCCGCAGCGTCCGGCTTCAATGACAGAAGGGCCTGCGCATCGGCGTCCAGGTTGTCTACCTGCTCGATCACAAACTCGGGGCCGGCCTGCACCACCTTTTTCACCGTGCAACGGTCGATGGATCGCAAGATGCCCTGGCGGTCCTTGTCGGACATGTCCGCCGGCAACTCGACCTGGATCTTGAAGATCTGCTGGTAGCGGTTGTCCGGATCAACAATGTTGTTCTGCGACAAACGGATGTTGTCGGTCGGGATGTCGCGTGTGTCGCAGTACAGCTTGACGAAGTAAGCCGCACACAGGGCCGATGACGCCAGAAAATAATCGAATGGCCCTGGGGCCGAGCCATCACCTTTGTATCGGATGGGCTGGTCGGCGATCACCGTGAAGTCATCGAACTTGGCTTCAAGACGAAGCTTGTCGAGAAAATTGACCTTGATTTCCATGCAATGACCTCAGCACTGAGCGATCCAACGAACAAACTTCAAACCGCTCTTGCAAGGGCGCAGGCTCGCAACGCAGAACGAGCGCGTATTGTCCCCGGGATGTCGTGCAAGCTCATGCGCGTCACAAACAAAAAGGCCCTTGAAGATCAAGGGCCTGCATGCATTCATGGGATGTTTTGGCGCGGCATGAACCGCGCTCAAATCACTCCCACTCATTTATCAACGAGGCCACCTTTCTCCTATGGAGGAAGCTGTCAAGTGATGCTCGGTACCATGAAAAATGCCAGCAAGGCAATCCTGGCCATGGCCACTCTTCACCAGGGTCCACGAGGTCCAGCCCTGCCCCGCATTCATTGGGTGTCAGCTTCGCCTGGGCGATGGCTATACTGGCCCTCGTGAAAAAGCCCAAGTACACCCGCAGTAAAGGACTGAGCGACCCGCGCGGCGTGTGCGGGTCTTTCAGGATGGAGTCATCTGTGACCTGCAGCGAGACGGGCCAGACTTTCCCAATGACACTGCTTACGACATCCCTGTCGAAGTACCGCAAGCACTTGAAGTTCGAGAAATTGCGCGCGCATTCGGTACGGAAGCCCAGTGGTTTGACCTCCAAGAAAGTCTGACTGCCGAGCAGCACCGCGACATCAGCAAGTACGCTGGCGCCTACGCTAAGTTCGTGTCGTTGCCGGGAATGGCATTCAGCACCTTGATGGCGGCAATGGTGTCTTTGAACTTCTGACCCCGGCCGCTCTATCCGTTCTCTTCGGCGTCGATTACATGCTCGTCGGCGGCGCCAGACTCAGCCCGCTTTCCTGAACGATCTCGTGCCTTGCCAGGTGTGTTGCTGTCGATTCGGCCAACACCTGGCGCTCCTGCTTCTCCTGCGTCTGCAGGGCTGCCAGGTACTCGTTCGACTGAATCAGTGACTCCACCGTCTGCGGCCATCGCAGCTGTCAGGTATGGCCTTGGCCCGGCGGTGATGGCCGCGTTCATGAGCGTGGCCTCCTTCGACTTTTTCTATGCAAGATGTCCAGGGACCTGTCAGGCGCCTTGATGACGGAGCAGATCGCCGAGATTGCCGCCCGGTTCCTGCGCTCGGAGTTCGAAGCCAAGTCGGCCGTCATGGTGAGCGCCCCGCAAGACCGTGTGATGCCAGCCTTGCCGCAGCCCGACCTGCCCGTGGGCATCGACCTGGGCATCGCGCAGTGGGCTTTCGACCATGCCGAGGCCGCCGGCTACGGCACCGACACCCTCCCCGGATCGCCTTTGCTGTACGTGCCGCTCAAAGCACCGATGCGCGTGCGCGGCGTCCTGGTGCTCGATCCGAAAAACCCCGAACGCATCATCGGCCCCGAGCAGCGGCGCCTGCTCGATACCTGCGCCTCGCTGCTGGGGATTTCTCTGGAGCGGGTGCACTATGTGGACGTGGCGCAGAGCACCACGGTACAAATGGAGTCTGAGCGCTTGCGCCACTCCTTGCTCGCCGCCATTTCGCATGACCTGCGCACACCATTCGCCGCGCTGGTCGGCATGGCGGACACACTGGCCTTGAGCCGCAAACCCGATGATCCTCAGGCAGAGATGCTCGTCTCGATCCGCGAGTCGGCCTTGCGGATGAACGCGCAGGTCACCAACCTGCTGGACATGGCCCGCCTCCAATCCGGCCAGGTCCATTTGAACCTGCAATGGCAGCCCCTGGAAGAAGTTGTCGGCAGTGCCTTGCGTTCGATGATGGGCACCTTGGAGCCTCGGCGAGTTCGCGTGGCCTTGCCCGATGACCTGCCCTTGCTGCACATCGATGCGGTGTTGTTTGAACGGGTGATTTGCAATCTGCTGGAGAACGCCGTCAAGTACACCCCACCCGACAGCCCCATCGAGATCGGCGCCTCGGCATCGAGCGACAGCGTGTGCCTCACCGTCTCGGATACAGGCCCAGGGCTGCCCATCGGGCGCGAAGCCACCATTTTCGAGATGTTCGAGCGTGGTAGCAAGGAGGGGGCTACCCCAGGGGTGGGCCTGGGCCTCGCGATTTGCCGTGCCATCGTCGAAGCACACAGCGGCTCCATCGATGGCGAAACGCAGCCTCAAGGCGGCGCTCGATTCACCATCGAATTGCCACGGGGGGTGCCGCCATCCATCGACGACATCCAAGACGTCAAGGAAGCCGGAGGGGCCACTGCATGAGCGAGCCGACACACAGGGTTCTGTTGATCGAGGACGAGGAAAAAATCCGGCGCTTGGTACGCCTGGCGCTGGAACGAGAAGGCTTCGAGGTGCACGAGGCAGGTAACGTCGAGCGCGGACTGATCGAGGCAGGCACCCGCAGGCCGGACATGGTGGTGCTTGACCTGGGCCTGCCCGATGGCAATGGCCTGGACCTGATCCGCGACCTGCGCGCCTGCTCGGATGTGCCCGTCCTCGTGCTGTCGGGACGCACCTCCGAGCAGGACAAGGTTAGTGCCCTAGACGCCGGCGCGGATGATTGTCTGGTCAAGCCGTTCAGTGCCGTCGAACTGGTAGCCCGCGTGCGCGCTCACCTCAGGCGCCGAATCAATGGCGTCACCGACGGCAGCACGGTGATCGAATTTTCGGATGTCAGGATTGACCTGGCGCGACGAACCGTTGAACGTGCCGGCAAGGCGGTGCACCTGACGCCGAACGAATACAGATTGCTGACGCACCTGACGAGCCATCCCCACTGCGTGTTGACGCATCGCCAGGTGTTTACGGCGGTATGGGGCGCCGGCCACGGGGAGGACACCCATTACCTGCGTGTCTACATGGTCCAGTTGCGCAAGAAGATCGAAGCCGATCCGTCACGCCCGCGGCATCTGGTCACCGAGACGGGGGTCGGGTACCGGTTCATACCGTGACGCCAGGGGATGCGCCAGATCGCGCAGGGCGGCTTGGGACTCTACGGTCAACCGGAGTCGATGCGAACACTTCGCTGTTCACGCCAGGCCTTCGCCTGGAGGGCAGTCCCATATACCGCTGAGCAAGTTCGCAGGGCGCGTCCGTGACACCACCCGACCACACGAAGACCATGCGTCACGGCGCGCACTGAGTCCGGCGTAGAGGCTGAATCCGGTGCCGGTCCGGACGCTGCCGCCACTGACGACGCACTCGCCGGCTCTGATGGCACCGTCCCCCGTGATATCCGATCCCGCGACGATGCCCCAGCCCGCATCGATGTGCATACCGCTGCGAATCGACTGTCCAACCTGGATTCCGTGTCCAGCGCGCAGGCCCTCCGTGCACACCAGATGGCCCCCAACCTGCAGGCTCTTGGCGCAATGGATCGGGCCGTTGACCTCGAGGTCCTCGGCCACCACCGCAGAACCCTCGCCACGCAGCGCGCCCCCACAGGCCAAAGCCCCGCGGACGCGCACATCACCACCGCACGTCAAGGCGCCATGCACCTCAACACGCCAGGACGAGACCAGATGGCCCCCGGTGCGCAGTGAGCCGAGTGTGCGCAAACCCGCGCCAGCGTGCAGGTCGCCGCCAACCGAGACCGCGTTGCCCGTGCGTATGCTGCCGCCTGCCCGCAGCGAGCCGCCCGTGCGAAGAACCGCGTCAACATCCACGTCGCCACGCACCTGAACCGAGCCCGCATAGACGAAGGCATCCGCCACGATGGCATCGACCACGAGAACGGATTCGATCGGTCCGAACTGATCCAGCAGCCAGCAGGCGTCGTCGACGCGTCCATCGGCAACGAGCGCGTCGATCACGTTCTGGTACTCGGCCGGGCTCTTGAAACGCCGGGCGAACCAGCGGTAGCCGCTTGCGCAGGATCGCTTGGCCCTCAGAGCAGTTGAAGATATCTTCATGAGCGCCTTTCAATCCTCGACACAAAGCGCGGCGTGTTGTAGATCCAATGGCCCCGGGTCGATACATCGGCATGCGCTGCCGAGCTCCGGGCGATCGCTGCGTTGTCCGAGTGGGCCGCAGAGTTCAGGCGAGGCGCAACCGTCGCTGCAGCACGGGATGGAGCGCTGTCCCGAGGCCTCGGCACGATCAACACGTCACAGGCAGCTTCGGACAGGACGCTGCTGCTGACGCTGCAGTACAGGAACCCGAGCAAGGTGGAACGGCCCTGCTTTCCAGCGACGATGAGGTCGGCCCGGAGCTGCTGGGCTTGACGCAGGGTCGATCTCACAGCAGGCCCGTATACCAACGCAAAGCTCAGGGGAATGCAGTCCAGACCGAGCCCATCGACCTTGCGACGCATGCGTGCATTGGTTCTTTCCTCTTCCATCAGGCGTGCTTCCCTGATGATGTGTTCCGGAAGGTCGGCGCCTCGCAGCACGAAGTCGCTGCGGGAGTTGATGGCGTGAAAGACCAGCATGCTGGCCTCCCGCCGGATTTGGGCCGCGACCTGGATGGCCGCATCCGATGACAACGTGAAGTCGATGGGCAGCAGAACACGCCGATACGAATGTTCGACTGGCGTACGGACGGCGAGGATGGGAAGTTGGCACGTTCTGAGCAGGCGGTCCGCCGTTCTGCCTGCCAGCAAACCGCTGAACCGGCTGTGCCCCCGCTGCCCCACGACGACCAGGTCAGCACCCTTCGAAGCGCGCATCAGTGCCGTGAGCGGGTCACCAACTTCCACCTCGACGGTGGCATTCACGTCATAGGAACCCAGTATCTCGACCGCGATGCGACGAAGCGTTGCACGTGCCTGTGCGCCTTTCAGGTCGATGTCCATGGTGGGCGCGAACCAGTCGCGCAAGGGCTTCAAGCGCGACAGCTTGAGCACATGCAGGATGTGAAGCTGAGCGCCGTGTTCGTGCGCGAGCAGCGCTGCCCGGCGCACCGCGTTGTTGCCATCAGCCGAAAAATCGGTGGCAGCCAAGATGGATTTGAATCGAGTCATCTTCGTTGTCCTCATGACCAAGTTTGTTGCGATTCGGCAGACAAGCGCATCCCTAGGAGCGCGGTCGATCGCACAAAAGCAGCAGGTTCTCAGAGCGTCGTCGCCAAACTTGCGGCGTACGGCGCGGCGGCTACATCGCGTAGTCGCCGCTCGATTCAGGCTGGAAGAGGATGGCCAGGATCTCGGCCGCTTTCTCATCGCCGGTGGGAGTGGGCCACCGGGCCACGCTGCCGACGCGCAGGCCAAGCAAGGCACTTCCGACCGGTGACAGCACCGACACGAAGCCCATCGCGGGCTCAGCATCTGTCGGGTAGCACAGGGTCAGCGTGTGGCGCTGGCTGGTCTGGGTGTCTTGCAAGAGGACCTGCGAGTGCATCGTCACGACGTCAGGCGCCACCTCGCGCGAAGGCACGAGGGCGGAGGCGTCCAACATGGACTCTATGGCCTGCAGTTGTGCAGGGCGGCCTTCGCCGCGCGCATCGCGGCGCAGCAGAGTCAGGAGACGGACATGGTCCAGTTCAGTGAGCGTACGCTCAAGTGTCAAGACTTCCACGAGGCATTCCTTCAGTGTCAGGATGCGCGTCTACCGAAGGCAGACGCACACCAGCGCGCGGGCTAAAAGCCCGGCGATCTGAAGTTTGCGCAAATTGGGTGGAAGTGATCGCCGGGCTTAGGGATGTGCGGCCGGCTGACGGGTGTGTGTTCCCATCCCGGCACGCACTTGCGGCGTGCACAGCGAGCGAGCGCGCTGAGCGCTGGCTTTGCCCGAGGCAAAGCTCACTGCAACTTGGGAGTAGATAGAACACATGAGGTCGAGTATACCGTCGATGGGTTTTTTACGCCCTAGGTGAAAACAAGTCGCACTGAAGCGTGGGTGTATCTTGAGCTCTCGCGAGGACGTGATGGTGCAGAGAGACGGCAAACGGTCAAAGTCGAGTTGCAGGTTCAAGGCTGCCACGATCTGCTCGTACCTGGCGTACAAGGCACCTTCTTCAGAGAACACCTGAGGCAGACCCTTGCGCAGCTTATTGCTGACCTGCCTGTGCCTTTCCTTCAGCAACCGAATGATGCGGTCCGTGTCCTGATCGGGCATCTCCACCAGGCTCTTGATCGCCGCGCGGGCATCGTCGTACTGGCGGAGCACACCGCTCAGATGAGATGGGATCGTTCATGCGACCGCTGTAAGCACGGATGGCCCCCGCGAAGCGATTCACCCGGTCCTGCTTGTCTGCTTCGCGCTCAATGGCAAAGCTGGCGCGCGATTCTTTGAAGGTCAGCCAGGCCGCACTGCGCGGGAGCAACTCGGGGCCATAGGCTGAAGCGCGCTCAAATCACTCCCACTCGATCATTTCCGATGGCTTGAAACCCGCATGAATACTGGGTTTCAAGCCATTTATCTTTTCATTTACCGTCTTTTCTACCGTCACCAGTGGCAGGTCATTGTGAGACGTTAAAACACCCAGTGGGATGTTGCAAACTTGCCACCACGTGTGCACGAATAGCCACCCACCCATTGGCTTGAATCGACTCGCAAGCAACCACCGCCAGAAGGCGTGACGGCCTGAGACTCGCTGACACAGTCGCTTGCTCTTCCTGTCGGCCTTGCACAAAAAGCACGGCAAAATATGACGATAACGAACAATTCAGGGAACATGGTCATGTCAAGACTTCGCATCAACTTATCCGGGTCCGCTTCCGCTCGCACCGCCCCATAGCTCGCACGAGCCGACGATCAGTCAAAGCACGCTACCTGCTCATGCGAGGTGTCAAATACATTCCCGTTGTGGTCGGCGCGCTGGCCACCCTGCATGCTGCGCTGTCGCTTGCACCCCTACAGTTTGAACAAGCACCGCTATGCCTGGCCTGGCTCGCCTACCACTCCTGGTTTTCTGTGGCGGCTCTGTTGCAGCATCTGGGCATACCGACCATTGGTCGCTTCCAGGAAGGCATGTTCATGGCGCCAATCACCCCGTTGGGCCAGGCGTGCATCGTCATCTTCTGGCTTGGTGTGCACACGATCGCTGCCTGGCTGATCGTCTGGGCACGCCAGCCACGAGACCGACACGAGACCGAGCAAGCCTGAACCTCAGGCACATTGAAAACAATTCATCATGAGACTTTTCCCATCCCATCTGGCACTCATTGCGGCCTTGTCCAGTCTTCCCGCATCGGCACAGGTCGCCTTCATCATGGACATGATGACTTCTCACATGTGCATCGCCAACAACTGGGAAACGCCTTCATGGCAGAAGCAGTTCGCGAAGTTGAACGACACCCAGAAAGGCAAGCTGCGACTGGGCCTGGAATCACAGTTATCACCCCAGGCCGTCCATTGCCTGGAGACCACCAGGCCCTATCCAGAAGGGGCCTGTGCCAAGGTCATTGACAAGGTGAGCGGCCATGCCCCGTCTGTCGGCGGCGGCGAGCCCTTCATCGGCGCGGATCTGGAAAGGGAACTCCAGATCGGGAGTGAGAAAGCCTTCCGTTGCCTTGAGCGAAAGCCCGGTGCCGCCATCAGCTAGGCCTCATCCGCCACGACAATCACGGCCGCCTCCAATACATTCAACAGGGATCCCTCTTCGTCATGTCCAAGCCATGGTTCATCCATCGCCTGGTCGGTATCGCATTGCTTGCGCTGCTGACCTCGGCCCACGCGGAAATCGAACGCGAGTGGCCAGACGCCGGTCTTCAGATCACCACCGACCAAGCCGTTCTACGTGCATCTGACGGGCAGATCATCGTGCCCGCCGGCCGCTATGAGTCGATCCGGCCTCTCGGATCGGTGGCCCTGGTCAGCCGCCAGGAACGCCACGGGCTGATCAACGCGCTAGGACGGCCTGTCACGCCTTTGCGCTACAGCTACATCGAGCGCATCTTGCGCCGAGGTGCGCACGCGTGGTTTGCCGTCAGCGTGGAAGGCCCCAGCGGCTCGCTGCGCGCCGGGATCATCGATGAAACCGGGCGCACGCTGGTCGAGCCCGCGTGGGAATCGATCGATCTGCTCCAACGCCCGCAGGACGATGACGCGGCAGGCGATCCGCCCAGCCAGGCTTTGTTCAAGATCCAGCGTGGCGGCCGCATCGGTGCCGTGAACCTGGCAGGCCGCATCACGATTGCCCCGCAGTTCTCACACATGGCCCAGTTGTCCGGCCAGGGCACCATGGTGTTGCTGGAGCAGGGCAGCCGCCAGGCGCTGTGCGATGCAGCCACGGGCGCATGCCCCTTTGCCTTGGGCCAGCAACGGCTGCAGCCTCTCGTTCCCGATCGGGCCGACGATCAACTGCTGCTGGTGGGCCAGCCAGGCAAGCTGGGCCTGTTCGACCTGCATGGCCACGAGATCCTGCCCCTGGCGTATGACGAGATCGCCCTGGCGCGCCCCGACTCAGGCCGCCAGCCACCCTTGGCGGTGCGCAAAGGCCTTCAACGGCAGTGGCTCGCCCTAAAGCATCAGGACGATGGCCGCTGGCAGGCCAGCCCGACTGCGCCGCCGCGCATGCAAGTGGCTTATTACGACGAGCACCC
>DAORJC010000108.1:0-9959 GCA_035438885.1 Aquabacterium sp.
CGCGGGTTTGAGCCTGGGTGGCAGCTTGCCGCGCCAGGGTCAGCTCATGGGTGCCCAGGATGCCGCCGAGCAGGGCACCCAAGGGCGCCAGGGCTCGCTCCAGCGTGTGGTCGATTCCCTCCGGGGCGGCCGGCCGGGTGACCAGGCCGAGCACACCCACGGTCTGGCCGGCGTGCATCAGTGGCAACACAAGCCAGGGGCCCGGGATGGGGTGTCCCGACACGGCCAGGGCCTCGGCTCGCTGCGGCTGGCCCGTTTGCAGGACATGGGCCACGTCGGACGGCCAGACATCCAGCGACAAGGGCACGACCGATGGCGGTGACTCGGAGGGCGTGTGCAGCCAGGCGTGCAAGGCGATCAGGGTGCGGGAGGCGGCCAGGCCAGGGCGGTGCACGAGCAGCACGTGCGGCGCGCCCAGGGCCGCAGCCAGATCCGGCAACAGCCAGTCGAACAGGTCCCCCAGCGACGCACCCACGCGGTAACGGGTGCTCAGGGACAGCAGCAAATCACCGAGGTCGATCGGCTTCCGATCTGTGGGCATGCGAGCGATACCACCGCGAAAATCCCACTCGGTGACCCCCATCAACGGGGCAGGCGTTCATCCGGCGGAGTGGTGCACCAGACTGAGCTTGCACTGTCGCACAAAGTCGGGCAATGCAAAAGGGGGGGGCGTGGGCGTGGGGGCGCTTGCCGCCAGGCTCAGGAGGCCTGCGCGACGCTGGCCACCGGGCTGGTGGGGGGCGGCGCCACGGCCAGCTCGGTCCGGTTGCGCCCGTTGGCCTTGGCTCGATACAGGGCCTGATCCGCCCGTTCGATGCATGCATGTAAGGGCTCACTCAGCTCGTAAGCCGTGAGGCCAGAGGAGAAGGTGGGCTTGAGGTCGGGCAGGTGAGGCACCAGGGTGACCTTCTCCAGCAGCTCGCGCAGGCGCTCCAGGCCGATGTTGGCCTGGCCGGGTTGCGTGTCATTGAGTAACACCAGAAACTCCTCGCCGCCCCAGCGGGCCAGCACGTCGGTTTCTCGCAGCACCGACTCGGCCGCCTGGGCAAAGCCGCGCAGGACCTCGTCGCCCACACCATGGCCGTGAGAGTCGTTGATGCGCTTGAAGTGGTCGATGTCCAGGATGGCCAAGCAGAAACGGTGGTGGCCCGAGCGCACCAGGCGTTTTTGATGCTGGGTCAGCACGTCCATCATGTGCCGGCGGTTGAACAGCCCGGTCAGGTCGTCACGCGTGGCCAGGATCTGGATGCGTTGCACGGCCTGACTGAGCTCTTCCTTCTGTGCCTGCAGTTTGGCGCGCAGGTTCGAGAGCTGGGCGGCCAGCGCTGAGATGGTGGGCACGATGGCGGCCACCAGCACAAAGTGGGCGATCTCCAGCCTGACGGGGTAGAGCGCAGGTTCGGTGATGCATTTGTAGATGATGGTGCCACCCATGATCACCACCGTGTAGGCCCCGGCGATCCGGGCCGCATGGGCCTTCATGTTGAAGATGCCGAACACCAGAACCAGCGACAGCAGCATCATGGTCGAGCCATGGATGGGGCCGGTGATGGCGTAGGCGGCGGCGATCACGGTCAGCGCGGACAGGATCTGCGGCAGCGTCATGGCCGGATCCTTGTAGCGCAGGTTCCAGCCCAATCGCAGAAACATGTACCACCACAGCACGTTGATCAGGATCAGGCTCGACAGGGTGATGGCGGCATCCCAGTGCATGAACCCGGCAATGCATGAATAGGCCATCAGGCCGACGCACACCATGTAGACGCTGGCGGCGGTCAGCGCTCGGCTGATTCGCAGGCGTTGCTTGGGCTCGTCGCCGAGCAGGAGATCCCAGAATCGATGGACGAAGGTTTTGTTCATGTTGGACCCAGCGTGGCGGGGTGGTGGAGCACACCACGCTTGGTATCAGGGTTTTCGGCAGATACGTGTGCAAGGTTGAATGGTTTGCATCGTTCAAATCCCTTGAATAAAGCGGACAAGGCCGTGCAACCGTCTGTTTCGGTCTTGAACTAATCTTCTACCCAGTCGCTCAGATACTCTGATTGGCCAGGAGATCCCATGACAGCACCCACCCGCCCGCGCTATTCCGCCACCGCCATCTGCTTGCACTGGGTGCTGGCCGTGGCCATCGTGTCGGCCTTTGCGGTGGGCCTGTATGTGGAGGATCTGCCATTCTCACCCCAGAAGCTCAAGCTG
Organism: Aquabacterium sp.; assembly: GCA_035438885.1. GTDB lineage: Bacteria > Pseudomonadota > Gammaproteobacteria > Burkholderiales > Burkholderiaceae_C > Aquabacterium. The sequence continues at coordinate 2,197 of DAORJC010000108.1, forward strand.
ATCAACTGGCACAAATGGGCCGGCGTGACGATCCTGGCCTTGTCGGTGCTGCGCCTGGCCTGGCGCCTGACCCACCGGCCCCCTGCGCTGCCGGTTCAGGTCAGCCTGGGCATGCCGGGCTGGCAGATGTTGGCCTATCACGCCACCCATCACCTGATGTACGCGCTGTTTTTCATCGTGCCGCTGGCCGGGTGGGCCTACAGCTCGGCCAAAGGGTTTCCGATCGTGTGGTTTGGCGTGCTCCCCTTGCCGGACCTGGTGGGCAAGGACGAAGCCCTGGCCGCGCTCCTCAAGGAGGTGCATGCATTGGCGGCCTTTGCCCTGATGGGCCTGGTGGCCCTGCACGTGGCGGCCGCGCTCAAGCACCACCTGATCGACCGCGATGGCCTGCTCGATCGCATGCGTCCCGGTCGTTGACCCCACCGTTGCCCCTGAACCCTTCCTGAAGGAACTGCCATGACTTTGTCTCGACTGAACGGCCGCCTCATGGGCTGGACCCTGATGGGGGCGCTGTGCCTGCCGGTGGTGACCCACGCGGCCGCGCCCGTGACCGTCACGCCCGCACGGCTGCTGCCCGCTGCCAGCGAGGTCACCTTCACGGCCAGGCAGATCGGGGTGCCGCTGGAGGGGCGCTTCAAGCGCTTTGACGCCCAGATTGCCCTGGACCCCAAGCAACCCCAGAGCGGCAAGGTGAGTTTCTCGGTCGACCTGGGCAGCGTCAGCGTGGGCCCGGAAACCGATGCCGAGCTGATCAAGCCCGAATGGTTCAACGCGGTCAAGTTTCCCAAGGCCACCTTTGTGTCCACCGTGATCCAGTCGGGCGGCCCGGGGCGCTTTCAGGTCACCGGCAAGCTCATGATCAAGGGCCAGTCCCGCGATCTGGTGGTGCCGGTCACCCTGAGCAACGCTGGCGCCCAGACCGTGGCCACCGGCAGTTTCATGCTCAAGCGCCTGGACTTCAAGGTCGGTGACGGCGATTGGGCCGACACCTCCGTGGTGGCCAACGAGGTGCAGGTGCGCTTCAAGCTGGCCCTGCAAGGCCTGCCTGCGTTCTGATGTTTCCCTGCGGCTTGCCGCGCTTTTTGGTTGTTTTCACCCACGTCTGACCCGAAGGATCCTCACCATGAAAAAGCTCACCCTGTCCGCCTTGACCCTGGCCCTGGGCGCTGCCACCCTGGCCACCACCGCCCAGGCCGCACCCAGCACCTACGCGCTGGACCCGACCCACACCTTCGTGACTTTTGAGGCCAAGCACTTTGGCGTGTCCACCAACCGGGGGCGCTTCGACAAGACCCAAGGCACGGTCACCCTGGACCTGGCTGCCAAGACCGGCAAGGCCGAGATCGTGATCCAGACCGGCTCCATCAACACCGGCACCGGCCCTTTTGACGGCCACCTCAAGAGCAAGAACTTCTTCAACAGCGAAGCCTTCCCCACCGCGACCTTTGTGGGCAACCAGTTTAAGTTTGAGGGCGACAAGGTCACCGAAGTGGCCGGCACCCTGACGCTGCTGGGCAAGACCCAGCCCGTGACGCTCAAGGGAAGCAGCTTTGGCTGCTACCCGAACCCACACCTCAAGCGTGAAGTGTGTGGTGGTGACTTCGAGACCACCATCCAGCGCAGCAGCTACGGCATGACCTACGGCCTGCCCGGCATCCCTGACGCCATCAAGCTGGTGATCCAGATCGAAGCGGTCAAGCAGTGATGTCCTTGTGAACCAGGTGCCGCCGCAGGACGGCGGCCAGTTCTTCGTGCCGGAAGGGCTTGGAGAGGTGGTCGTCCATGCCCGCGGCGGTGCAACGCTGGCGGTCCGGTGGCAGGGCGTTGGCCGTCAGGGCCACCACCGGCACGTTCGGGCTGCCTGTTTCGTGCTCGTGGATGCGCAGACGGCGGGTGGCCTCCAGGCCATCGAGCACCGGCATCTGGCAGTCCATCAGAACGATGTCGTAGGGGTGCGGGCCCGGGATCAGCAGGTCCAGGGCCTGTTGTCCATCGGTCACCAGGGTGATGGTCAGTCCCATCTGGGCCATGGCGGCTTCGGCCACCAGGGCGTTGACCGGGTTGTCCTCCACCAGCAGCACGTGGCCGCTCAGGGGCTCGGGCTCGCTGGGCGGGGGGGTCACGGCCAGGTCGCCCTCATCGAGGCCCTCGAAGTCCAGCAAGGCGGAGGGATTGGGCTGAGTGTCCATGGCTTCGGCCAGGGTGGAATCGGCCCCGGTGGCGGCGTGAGCTGGGGCCCCGCATGCCGGCAATGGGGTGGTCAACCAGAAGAGTGATCCCACGCCAGCCTCGCTGCGGCACAGCAGATCGCCACCCATGGCGCGGGCAATCTCGCGCGAGATGCTCAGCCCCAGGCCGGTGCCCTGGTGGTGGCGCCCGAAGCTGTGGTCCACCTGCTGGAAGGCATCGAACACCTTGTCCAGCATCTCGCCGGGGATGCCGATGCCGGTGTCCTCCACATCAAAGCGAATGCGACGAGCGCAGGGTGTGTCATCCCCCCCGTCATCGTCCTCGCAGGCCTTGCGCGCCACCTTGAGCTTGACGTGGCCGTGTTCGGTGAACTTGATGGCGTTGCCCAGCAGGTTGAACAGCACCTGGCGCACACGGGCGGCATCGCCTTCGACCCAGCAGGGGCGGGGCAGGTCGATCTCGTCGATCAGTTGCAGGCCCTTGGCCACGGCCGTGACACGGGTCAGGGCCAGCACGTCGTCCAGCAGGGTGCCCAGCTCGAAGGGGGCCTGCTCGATCTGCAGGCGGCCGGCCTCGATGCGGGAGAAATCCAGCACATCGTTGATCAAGGCCAGCAGGTGGTCGCCCGAGCGCTGGATCAGGGCGGCGTGTCGGCGGGCATCGGCCAGGGGACCGGGGCGGGGTGGCAGCCGGTGCTGGATCAGGTGGGCCAGGCCCAGGATGCCATGCAGGGGGGTGCGCATCTCGTGGCTCATGGTGGCCAGGAACTGGTCCTTGATGGCGGCATGCCGCTGGGCCAGCTTGAGCGCCTCGGCCCGCTCGATGGAGATGCGGTCGGTGGTGAAGCGCAGCCACAGCAGCTCGTTGATGCGGCGCTCGGCGCGGCGGCTCTCGAGCAGCATGAAAAACCCCAGGGTGAGCACCCCGGCGCTGCCGAACAGGCCATAACTGTCCAGCCGGGTGGCCAGCATGATGCCCGCGGGCGCCAGCAAGGGCACGTTCATGGCCAGGTTGGGCCCCATGCTCGATTGCAGCGTGAAGGTGCTGATGGCGGCGGCACCGACCAGGGTGGAGACCACGACGGAGCTGGTCAGCAGGTCGTGCACCGGCATGATCAGGAACGCCGACGAGCCCCAGGCCAGGCCGTTGAAACCGGTCAACCAGGTCATGGTGGTGAGCCAGCGTGGGTTCAGCCGGTCCTGGCTGCGGTGGTAAGCCCGGGCGTGCACCATGCGGATGGCGCCGGCGGTGACGCACAGGGCGGCCCAGCACAGTGCCTGCATCTGGCCGACCTGGGGGCCCACCACCAGGGCCAGCACCACGGCGACGATGCTGCCCACGATCACCATCTCCCCGGTGGGGGCAAACAGCATCCGCATCCGCTCTCCATCGATGAGGGCGGTGAGTTGGGGATCGTCCGGGGTGACCCTGGGCTGGTTGGCCATGAAGCGCATCATGCTTATATCGGCCAAAAAATGCACGGTTTGAATCCGGGCAGTCCCGGGGGTCCATGAAAAAACCCGGCCGAAGCCGGGTTTTGAGGACCTGACGCGGTGTGTCGGTCAGGCGCCTGGGGCGCTCCGACGAGCGCGCCGCACGGCAGCACTCATGCCGACCAGGCCCAGGCCCATCAGGGCGTAGGTGCCGGGTTCGGGGATGCCGGGCACGACGACCACGGGGGGCGGGGTGACTTCGATCGGGTCGCCCAGTTCGGTGACGACCTGAGTGCTGGTGCTCTCGAACTGCTGTTTGACCGTCGAGTCGACAAACATGCCGAAGTTCACGTCGATCGGGCCTTCCGCCAGGTGCGCGAAGGTCAGTTGGAAGTCCTGGGTGTCGCCGGTGCCGCCCGTGACGTCCTCGATGTTGGTGCCGCCGCCCCAACCATCGTCGTTCAAGGTGGCGCCGGATTCGGTGAAGCCCACCGTGCTCGCCAGGATGAAGGCGCTGCCCTGGTAGCCGCCCGTATTGGTGCTGCCAGGCAGGGTGGTGTAGGCCTCAGTGCTCAACATCAGGTTGATGTTGCTGGCCGTCTGGCCTTTGCCGAAGGCGTAGTTGTTGTAGTAGCCGTCGCTTGGGACGTTGGCGTAGGCGTCGATCAGCGTGCTGCGATCGAACAGCGTGCTCAACGTGGCCGTGCCTTCGATCACCAGCAAGGCCTTGCCGTTGATGGTCAGGAGGCTCGTACCACCGGCGTCTGCGCGAACGCCTTGGAGGCCGCCCGCGACGGTGGTGGTCTCGGTGATCACGGCGTTGCGGAGGATCCCTTCGCTGTCGTAGGCACTGCTGTTGTAGCTGTAGGGCTCACTGGTGCTCTGGCTGAATGCCTCGTTCCAGGATTCACTGGTGATGCTGCTGGAGGTCGAGATGACCGAGCCCAGGGTGGCGGCCGTGCCGGGCACCAGGTTGTTGGTCAGGAAGAGGAGGCCTGACTCGCCAAACACGGGGGCGGTGATGACGTCGGAGCCATCCCGATTAAAAGCAAATTCGTTGAAGAAGTCGATTTGCCCCGCCGAACTCACGGCGGTGAGCTCGCCGCTCACGCTCAAGGTGGGCGTGATGCCATCGGCCAGGTCCAGGTCGATCAGTCGGTAGCGCAGGCCGGTGATGCTGGCCTCAGCCTGGCCGATGGTGGCCGCTTGGGCGGTGGCGCTGAACAGGCCGGCCGCCAACAAGGCGGCACCCAGGGCTTTGAGTGTGATGTTTGTCATGCAATTTCCTCCATGGAATGACCCCATCATCGTCGTGGTTGCGTGTCACGACAAGACTTGGATCGGGGGATTCGATGGGGAAAGAGACAATCTGGGACCCCACACCCCCCTTGTGGGGGTGGTGAGAACCCGGGAAGTGCAGGTGACGGCCTCTCGGGAGGGGCCGTTTCAGCCGGGCATGTTGAGGCGTTCGCACACCCGCTGGGTGGCCAGCTGGAAGGCCTCGAAATGCAGGCCCACGTCGTCCGCGATGGGTTGAAGGTCGGCCCAGACCGTCTCAGGGCAACTGGCGCGGGCTGGGTCCAGCAACAGGGCATCGACGGCCGCCCCGATGGCCAGCAGCTTTCGCACCGTGGGCCGCTCCGGGCCCCATTGGCTGGGCGCCTGGACGCGGCAGCGCACGCCGTCGGACACGTCGCGGGACAGGCCCCAGGCGTTGCACATGGCGGCGCCCAGCGCGGCGTGGCTCACGCCAAAGGCTTCGATCTCGGCCGCGCTCAGCGAGGGCTCGTCCAGGTGGACCTCGTTGATCTGGATGTAGCGGGCGCGGTCGTAGGCGTACAGCACGGCACGACCGGTCTCGGCAAACAGCCCCATGGTGTGGGCCAGCCAGGGGTCCACGTCCAGCTGTCGGGCGATGCGGCCCATGGCCAGGCCGCGGATGCCGGCGCGGTCCCAGAGGGATTGCAGCAAGGGGGTGGGCGGGAAGGCGCCCCGCAGGCCGATCTCATAGGTCAGGGAGGCCACTTGCGCCATGCCCAGGTAGCGCACGGCATCGTGCACCGTGTCGACCCGCTTGAGCAGGCCGAACATGGCCGAGTTGACGGTTCGCACCACGGCGGAGGCCAGGGCCATGTCCGCTTCGATCAGGGTGGCCAGGTCTGCGATGGCGACCTGCTCGTCGGCCATCAGCAGAGACAGTTTGACCAGCGTGGCGGGACACGCGGGCAAATCGATGTTGAGTTCCCGCAGTTTGGGATCAATGCTCATGGGGGACCTGACCCGTTCAATCTTGGTGATTGGACCAGTCTAGTGCGCGAGGACATTTTTCAAAGCTCAAAAAACACCGCTCGCGGGGTCTTTGTCACGCGCTTGGAGGGTCTGACGGACCGGGCGGCGCACTCGTCACGCTGCCCACGCGAGCGGCGGCCGGGCGCATGCCCTGGCGGCGGCGGAACTCGCTGGGCGGCACGCCCTTCCAGCGACGGAAGGCCTCGATGAAGGTGGTGACGTCGGCGTAGCCCAGTCGCTGGGCGATTTCGGCGTGGGTCAGGCGCGCGCTGCCCATCAAGGCCACGGCCAGGGTGCTGCGGACTTCTTCGAGCAAGGCTCGGAAGGTCACGCCTTCGCTGGTGAGGTGGCGGCGAAGGGTGCGCGAGGTCATGCGCATTTCGCTGGCAATCAGCTCCATGTCCGGGATCTGGCCCGGCGTGCGCACCAGGCGGTCGCGCACACTGGCGGCCACGCCGGTGCGGGTGACGTGCGAGTCGACCAGGCCGCGGCAGAGCTCTTCGAACTGGCGCACGGTCTGCGGATCCGCGGGCGGCATGGGCTGTGTCAGCACCGAGGCCGGGAAGAGGCTGCGGTGCTGGCTGGCACTGAAGGTCGGCCGGATGCCGAAGGTCTCGGTGTAGCGGGCGATCAGGCCCGCGTCGGGCTCGGTGTGCTTCATCTCGAAGCCTGAGTAGGGCAGGGGCTTGCCCAAGACCTCACGCTGCAGGGTCGAGACGATCGCGCGATCGCGGTCGGTCACAAAGTGCCGAATGTCAGGGGGCAGGTGCTCGTCATGGTGCGTGACGATGATCTGGTCGCCCTGGCGCTGCACCGTGTTGCGCGTGAGAGAGAAGGTCTGGTTGAGCATGCGCCCCGCCACATCCACCGCGTCCCCCATGGTCGGGCTGCTGAGCAGGGCATAGCCCCACAGACCGTAGCTGTTCAGGCGATAGCGTCGGCCCGCATCCAGCCCCAGGTCGGCAGGGTTGCCCAAGGCCTGCAGCAGGTTGCGGATGAGCTGGATCTCCTGCGTGGCTTCGATCTCGGCGTTGGCGTCGTTGAGCAGATCGGGCGTGACGTCGGTCTCGCGCAGCAGGAGGGACAGATCGGCCCCGCGCTCGCGGCCCAGCTGCGTCAGCACACGCGCGGTGGCGATTCCGCGTCGGAAATCCCAATGGGGCAATTTGACACTTTGGGGCATAGTTTCTCGCTCTTGGCCTGGGCTCGTCTCACCAGAACCCGTTCAAGTTGGGTTCATTATGTCCGGTTCGATGCGGTGCTTGTCCGCAATTGACATGCTTGCCGGCAGCTCGGTGGGGCCTTTTGCGCCGAATGATCATGTTTTCCGGACAGGCGACTCAGGTCTCGCGCTTGCGAGCCCGTGGGTGGGCGGCGTCGTACACCTTGGCCAGGTGCTGAAAGTCCAGCTTGGTGTAGACCTGCGTGGTGGTGATGTGGGCGTGGCCCAGGAGCTCCTGCACCCCGCGCAGGTCGCCACTGGACTGCAGCACGTGGCTGGCAAAACTGTGGCGCAGCATGTGCGGGTGCACGTGGGTGGGCAGGCCCGCCCGGATGGCGATCTGCTTGAGTCGGTTGCGCAACTGAACCGACGTGAGGCGCTGGCCCAGGCGGCTGATGAACAAGGCCCCGTCGGTGTGGGGGGGCAACTCTTCGCGCACCGCCAGCCAGGCCTTCAAGGCCTGCACGGCCACGCTGCCAACGGGCACGGTGCGGCGTTTGTGGCCCTTGCCCAGCACATGGGCTTCGGCGCTGACCAGGTCGACCCAGCCGGCGGCATGGGGGCTGGCCTGCACGTCCAGGCCCAGCAGCTCGGCATTGCGCAGGCCGCTGCCGTACAGCAGCTCGACC
>DAORJC010000109.1:0-9921 GCA_035438885.1 Aquabacterium sp.
AGAAGGTAGTTTTAGTCAAGAAGGTCGCAGTGTTTGTCAAGAAGGCCGCTGTCAAGAAGGCAGCTCCAGCCAAAAAGGCAGTCCCAGCCAAGAAGGCAACTCCTGCCAAGAAGCCCGCAGCACCCGCCAAGAAGGCAGCCCCAGCCAAGAAGCCCGCAGCCGCTCCTGCCAAGAAGCCTGCAGCTCCAGCCAAGGCAGCCAAGACCACGCTGAGCCCACAGGCAGCCTGGCCTTTCCCCACGGGCAACAAGCCCTGAGTCACCTCACCGTGACCTGACACCGGTGATTCATCGGCGTCACTTCCAACCCGGCTTCGGCCGGGTTTTTCATGCCCGACTGAGACATCATGAGCACCCCCTCAACACGCACCTGGCCCTGCCTGCGCACCGAGACCAAGGGTGGACAGACGCGCGTGATCCTGGATGTGAGTGTCTCGCCCAATGCCAAGAAAACCGAGGTCGTGGGCTGGCACGATGGTGCGGTGCGGATCCGCCTGTCGGCCCCTCCGGTCGATGGTGCGGCCAACGAGGCCCTGCGCAAATGGCTGTCCAAAGAGCTGAACGCGCCACAAGCGAGCATCGAATTGCTGCGCGGCGCCAGTGGTCGGCGCAAGCAATGGGCGCTGGACCTCAACGAGTCCCAGGTCGTTGCGTGGCTGAGTTCACAGTCCGCCCTCGAACCCCTCACCTGAGCGGTTGGCGAGCACGCCGGCAAGCCCTAAATTGGCGGTGTCGGGCGAGTGATCCAGCCCCAGGATCTCGTCCGTTGTGGTGCACCCGCGTGCACGGGGGCCAGGAGCAGCACATGTCCGCACATCCAAATCCGCCGCAAGGCAAACACGACATCGCCGACGTCCAGTCGGCCCTGTATGAGCTGCACGAAGGACTGATGAGCCTGAAGGCCTCCCTGATGGAGCTGGCCCGCACCCAGGACGAAGAAGTCGCTATGCGCCAGGCCCGCGTCGAGACTGTGGCCCTGCTCGATCGCATCCGCCGCCGCGCCTGAGTCCTCCCGACCGTGAGGGCGCCTTGCGCCGCCCTGGGGTCCGTCCGCGCCAGACAAACACGCATCGATTGCAAACCAGATTCGCCAAAGGCCTGCCCTTGCCTTAAGCTATCGGGTTTGTCGCAAGTCGTTTGCTCGTTGCCCCATGGCCCGGCATTTTTCACGACATGGCAGATCAACCTGGTTGACCTGCCACTTCGACCCCTTTTCATCACACCACGGTAAACCATGGCGCAATACGTATTCACCATGAACCGCGTCGGGAAGACAGTTCCCCCGAAGCGGCAGATCCTCAAAGACATCACCCTGAGCTTTTTCCCGGGCGCCAAGATCGGCGTGCTGGGCGTGAACGGCTCGGGCAAGTCCACCTTCCTCAAGATCATGGCAGGCGTGGACAAGGACATCGAGGGCGAAGCCGTCCCGATGCCCGGCATCAAGATCGGCTACCTGCCCCAGGAGCCCGTCATGAACCCGGACCAGACGGTCCGCGAAGCCGTTGAAGAAGGCATCGGCGGCGTGCTGGCTGCCAAGAAGCGCCTGGACGAGGTCTACACCGCCTACGGCGCTGAAGACGCTGACTTTGATGCCCTGGCTGCCGAACAGGCCGAGCTGGAAGCCATCATTGCAGCCGGCGGCTCCGAGAACACCGACCTGCAACTGGAATTGGCCGCCGACGCCCTGCGCCTGCCCGCCTGGGATGCCGTGATCGGCAACCTCTCTGGTGGTGAAAAGCGCCGCGTGGCCCTGTGCCGCCTGCTGCTGTCCAAGCCCGACATGCTGCTGCTTGACGAACCCACCAACCACCTGGACGCCGAATCGGTGGACTGGCTGGAGCAGTTCCTCAGCCGCTTCTCGGGCACCGTGGTGGCCATCACCCACGATCGCTACTTCCTGGACAACGCCGCCGAGTGGATCCTTGAACTGGACCGTGGCGCCGGCCACCCCTACAAGGGCAACTACTCCGACTGGCTGGAAGCCAAGGGCAAGCGCCTGGAGGCCGAACAAAAGACCGAAGACGCCCGCGCCAAGGCCCTGAAGGTCGAACTGGAATGGGTGCGCAAGAACGCCAAGGGACGCCAGGCCAAGAGCAAGGCCCGTCTGGCCCGCTTCGAAGAGCTGAGCGACGTCGAATACCAGAAGCGCAACGAGACCAACGAAATCTTCATCCCCGTGGCCGAGCGCCTGGGCAATGAAGTGATCGAGTTCAAGAACGTCACCAAGTCCTTTGGCGACCGCGTGCTGATCGACAACCTCAGCTTCAAGGTGCCCGCAGGCGCCATCGTCGGCATCATCGGCCCCAACGGCGCCGGCAAATCGACGCTGTTCCGCATGATCCAGGGCGTCGAGCAACCCGACAGCGGCGAAGTCATCATCGGCAAGACCGCGCAACTGGCCTTTGTCGACCAGAGCCGCGAAGGCCTGGCGGCCGACAACACCGTGTGGCAGGACGTCTCAGGCGGCCTGGACAACATCGTGGTCGGCAAGTTCGTGATGCCTTCGCGTGCCTACCTGGGCCGCTTCAACTTCAAGGGCAACGACCAGCAGAAGCTGGTGGGCAACCTCTCCGGTGGTGAACGCGGCCGCCTGCACCTGGCCAAGACGCTGGCACAGGGCGGCAACGTGCTGATGCTGGACGAACCCTCCAACGACCTGGACGTCGAAACCCTGCGCGCGCTTGAAGATGCGCTGCTGGAATTCGCTGGCTCGGCCATGATCATCTCCCACGATCGCTGGTTCCTCGACCGCATCTGCACCCACATCCTGGCGTGCGAGGGTGATTCGCAGTGGTTCTTCTTTGACGGCAACTACCAGGAGTACGAAGCCGACAAGAAACGCCGCCTGGGTGAAGAAGGTGCCCGTCCCAAGCGGGTTCGCTTCAAGCCCATCAAGTGACCCCTGCGCCCCGGCGCTGATCCCCGCCAGAGCCCAGCCCGCGCTGGGCTTTTTCTTGTCTGCTTTCCTGCGCGCATCACCGCAAACTCATGGTGCGTGACTGGGTGAACCCTAGGGTTTCCGTGGTCGGTCTGCCTTGACGCTGGGGCTAGAATTTGTGAGCTTTTTTGCAACTCGGCAATGGGTTGCTCACTCGACAAATCACTTGCCCCTCTCGGAGACCGTTCAATGATTCCAAGGATGACCCGCCTACTGACCGCCAGCGTGATGGCAGTCTCGGCCCTGACCATGAGTGGTTGCGCCATGCTCCAGTCGGGCACTGCCGGCGTCACGCTCAACATCCTGGAAGAAGGCTTCACACCTCCAGCCCTGAAACTGGCCGATGCCGACATGGTCTGCAACTTCGCCACGGTCAACGCACCGTTGGTGGGCGCAGCCCGCACGTACCATGGCGACCCATCCCTGATGGAAGCCACGCTGTACACCACGGCCTCCTTCTGCTCTGATTCACAGGCCATCACCGAAGAGCTGCGCTACATGCGTGCCGTGCGTGAAAAGCGCCCTGATGAAGCCCAGGACGCCCGCATCGTTCAAAAGCGCCTGCTGGCCACCACGGCCGATCGTCAGTACACCGCCTTCAAGCGCATGAAGACCAAGCTGGAGCAGAAGTATTTCTTTGAATACGGCAAGACCTGCCCCCGCTTCAAGCGCGACTTCGACGAGCTGGTCTACCTGGCTGGCACCATGTCGGGCCTGCTGGCCGTGACCAATGACTTCCAGGCCCAGCAAGCCGTGGGTGTGCCCACCGACATCGCGCCCCTGGCCGAATACGCCCTGACCTGCCTGGACAACACCAAGTGGTGGGGCGTGCCCATGGCCGGTCGCGCAGCCGTGTGGAGCCTGATCCCAGGCGGCTCCGAAGGCAAGGATGTCAAGGGCACTTTCGAAGAGTCCATGCGCATCGGCGAAGCCCGCGGTGTGCGACTGGCTCACGTGTTCCAGGCCGTGGCCGCCGGTTCGTCCGACGACCAGGCCACGGTTCGCGCCGCCATCAAGCGCTTCGTGTCGGTCGAGAACTTCAAGGTCAACGAGGACTACCGCATCTTTGACGTGATGGCCAAGATGCAGTTGCAGAACATCTCCGACCGCATGTGGACCCAGAACACGGGTTCGCGCACGCCGTTCAACAACCTGGGCAAGTTCTGGGACGAAAAGGTCAAGAGCGACATCAACCCTGACTCCTTCCTCGAGTAATCCCTTTCAGTGAAAACCCTCCCCACACAAGTGCGGGGAGGGTTTTTTTTGGGAACCTCTTGAAAGATATAGTTACTGATTCAATGCACCCGTTCAAGCGATGTCGTCGCCAACAGAACCTGACACGTTGAACACAGGGCGCAGAGGCCATTCATGCCTCAGCCGTTTTTAGGAGACTTCATGAAGCTGACTCACACACTGACCGCCATGGGCACCGCAGCCCTCCTGGCCACTGCATCGCTGTCGGCCCAGGCCGCACAGAAGATCTGCGTTTACGACATGCTGGGCGCCTCCGGCGACCTGTTCAACATGGCCAAGGACTACGCTGTGGCCATGCAGAAGCATGGTGTGAGCGTGGAGCTCAAGGCCTACAACAACGAAGGCGTTGCCACCGAAGACTACCGCACGGGCCAATGTGATGGCGTGATCGCCACCGCCTTCCGCACCCGTCAGTTCAACGCCGTGGCCGGCTCGATCGACACCCTGGGCGCCACCACCATCGTGCGCGACGGCAAGATCGACATGCCTGGCAGCTACGATGTGGTTCGCAAGCTGGTCCAGACCTACTCGGCACCCCAGGCTGCCAAGCTGATGGTGGACGGCAACCACGAAGTCGGCGGCATCGTGCCCATCGGCGCGGCCTACCCCGTCCTGAACGACCGCAAGCTCAACACCGTGGAAGCACTGGCGGGCAAGCGCATCGCAGCCTTTGACTACGACAAGGCCCACGCCATCATGATCCAGCGGATCGGCGCACAGCCCATCTCGTCGGACATCACCAACTTCTCGACCAAGTTCAACAACGGCTCGCTCGACATGATCGCTGCGCCTTCGCTGGCCTACAAGCCGCTTGAACTGCACAAGGGCATCGGCAGCAAGGGCGGCATCGCTCGCTTCCCGATCATGATCCTGACCTACCAGATGATCGTCAACCGCACCAAGTTCCCCGAAGGTTTCGGTGACAAGTCGCGTGACTACTGGCTGACACAGTTCGACCGCGCCATGCAACTGGTCAAGCAGGCCGACGCCACCGTGCCACCTGGCACCTGGATCGAACTGAGCCCCGAGAACAACTACAAGTACACCCTGATGCTGCGCGAATCGCGCATCGACATCGCACAAAAGGGCATCTACGACAAACGCGGTCTGAAGGTCATCAAGAAGATCCGCTGCAACGTCAACCCTGCGGACCCCGAGTGCTCCACCAAGTCTGAAGAAGACTGGAAGTGATCGGGTCCTGATTCAGGAGCAGTCAGGAGGGGGTGTCAAAACCCCCTTCTTCTTTTTTGTGGCGCGGGCATGTTGTTGTTCCTGATCCGCCGCCTTTGTGAGACCGTGATGCAAAACTCAAACGCCCCGAAGTTCATGGGCCGAACCCCACTGGAATGGCTGTCCAGCCTGCCCGTCTTTGCCCTGCTTCTGATCACACTGATCATCGGCACCGGCGAAATGGTGCACGGCCAGTTGCTCAGGCTGGGCGAGTCCATGTTCGGCAACAAAGAGGCCCAGGTGCAGTACTTCATGCTGCGCGCCGAACCCGTCAAGCCCACCTGCACCATCATCACCGACATCGACGCCGAAGTCGCCCGTCAAGGCGCCGCCGATGCCGCAGGGGGTGGCGATGACATCGACGACCTGTTCGCTGATTCGGCCGCCGTGGACCCCGCCATCCAGCGCAAGTCCATCGAGCAGGCCAACCAGATCTGCCAGGGCAAACTGGACATGTACCAGCGTGTGCTGGAACACCAGACCACCGAGGTCAAGGCCTACCGCATGCTGGAGACCAGCTTCTTCAAGCTGTTCGAACTGGGCACCACCAACCGCCCTCTGATCCTGCTGCTGATGGTGGTCATTGCCAGCATCACCACCACCCTGGCCAACCACCACATCAGCATCCGCCCGGCCCGCTACACCAAGGACCATCGCCTGACGGCGCTGTCGATGGCTGCTGCCTCGGGCCTGTTGCTGTATTCGTGCCTGAGCTACTACCAGATCCTGCTGAACAGCGGCACCGTGCTGGAGCACGCGCACCTGCACTACCTGTGGTGGTTCATGTTTGGCACGATCTTCCTGATCAGCCTCAAGCGCGCCATCTTCCCGCCGCACTGCCCCGATGGTGAAGGCACCTGGGGTCTGGCCGGTTTGTCCATTCCACTGTTTGCCACGATGGGCCTGATCGGGGGCGCGTACTTCCTGTCCCAGGGTCACAAGGCTGGCCTGGCCATCTACATCAACCAGTTGATGGAGTTGCCCAGCATCTTCCTGAACCTGGGCCTGTTCATCCTGTCGGGCATGCTGCTCAAGCAGAGCCGTGTGGTCGACCTGTTCATGAACCTGCTGCGTCCGTGGCGCCTGTCGCCCCAGTTGCTGACCTACATCATCTTGCTGGCCGCTGCGCTTCCGACGGCCTACACCGGTGCCTCGGGCATCTTCGTGATCGCCGCTGGCGGCATCATCTATCACGAGGTGCGTGCTTCGGGTGGTTCGCGACAGTTTGCTGCGGCTGCCACGGCCATGTCCGGCTCTCTGGGTGTGGTGCTTCGCCCCTGCCTGCTGGTGGTGCTGATCGCCGCCATGAACAAGGAAGTCACCACCAGTGGTCTGTACCACTGGGGCTTCTATGTGTTCCTGCTGACCTCCACGCTGTTCTTCCTGGCCTCGCAAATGCTGCGCACCCAGCGCGCCAGCATCGAGTCGCCCGGCAAGGCCATCCCGGCCATGCTGCGTGAAGTGCCGCCCCTGCTGCCCTACCTTGCGGTGGGTGCCGTGATCATCGCGCTGTACCAGTATGGTCTGGACACCAAGCTCAACGAGATCACCGCGCCGATCATCATGCCGATCATGCTGTTGCTGATCCTGGTCTTCGACAAGATCCTCAACAAGGGCAAGGCAGAGATCACGCCGGACTACGCCAGCCACCGCCAAAGCGGCGTGGAGTCATCCATCCGCTTTGCCACCAACGAGACCATTGGCCACATCGGCGCACTGATCACGCTGATGACCCTGTCGCTGGCCATCGGTGGCGTGATCGAGCGCTCGGAAATCATGGACCTGGCCCCCAAGGTCTTTGCCGACCACTGGGTCGCCATGGGCTTCCTGCTGGTGGTCCTGGTCTTCCTGGGCATGGTCATGGATCCCTTTGGCGCCGTGATCCTGGTGTCGGGCACCCTGGCACCGATCGCCTACCGGAACAACATCGACCCGATCCACTTCTGGATGGTGGTGCTGGTGGCCTTCGAGCTGGGCTATCTGTCGCCCCCTGTGGCCCTGAACCAGTTGCTGACCCGCCAGGTCATTGGCGAAGAAGAGATCGATCAGGGCGACTCCGAAGTGCGCCACCTGGGCTTCTACCGCCGCTATGAGCGCTGGATCCTGCCCTCGGTCGTGATGCTGGTGGGCCTGCTGCTGGTGGCCTTCGGTCCGATGCTGGTGAACGATGCGCCTGCGCTGCATTTCATCAGGGACTCTTTCCCGTCAGCGCCCGTGCTGTGATCCCTGAGTGACGCCAGGAACCGGCTGCCAGCTTCATGCGGCAGCCGGTTTTTTCATGGGCGGATCATGGACAGCCAGTGGCCAATCCCCCATTGGATGGGGCTGACACAGAGGCACAATGGACGCATGTCTCAGGCCCTGTCGCATCTCTCACGCACCCCACCGTCTTCCTTCACGGCCGTCGTCATGGCTGCCGCGACGGTGGCACTGTTGACGCTGCCTGGCTGCGCATCGACCCAAACGGGCAAAGGCGCCACGCCAACGGTCAACGCCAGCCCAGCCAGCCCCGCGAGCGGCATGCAGGCCAACGCGCCCTCTGCCGCGGCGACCACGCCCCCCACAGCGACCGCCCCTGCGTTCGAGACCGTGGTCAAAGGGGCCGATCGCCAGGCTGGCTTGCTGCCGCTGTGGAAGCGTCAGGACAAGGTCTGGGTCGAGCTGGCGCCCGAGGACTTCGGGCGGGCCTGGTTCCTCTCGCCCAAGTTGCGCAGCGGCCTGGGCGAAGGTGGCTTTTTTGGCGGCCTGCTGGCCAGCCGCTGGGCCCGCGTCGGCAAACCGCAGTGGGTAGAGTTCCGCCGCCTGAACCAGCAGGTGCAACTGGTGGCTGTCAATGCGGCGTATCGCGCTCGCAAGGATTCGCCCGAGGCCCTGGCCGTGGCGGCGGCGTTCTCGCCCAGCTTGCTGGCCAGCGTGCCGGTGGCCAGTGCCGCGCATCCGACGCGCCACACGGTGCTGGTGGAATTGTCTGCCCTGCTGACGGGCGATGTGCTGGGCCTGGGTCTGCAACTGAACCAGACCTTCCGCCAAGGCTATTCGCTCGATGCACGCAACACGGCCATCACGCTGGCCCGGACCACGCCCACTGCGCTGTTGATCGACGTGCAGCAGCACTTTGCGCAAGGTGGTTTGAGCCTGCCCACCGGCACCGCAGCCCCTCAACCCGTGGTGCCCTCGGCCCTGCCCGACCCGCGCAGCCTGTTCCTGAACCTTCAGTACACGCTGACACCGCTGCCCACTCAGCCCGCCCCGGTGCGGGTGGCCGATCCGCGCGTGGGGTTTTTTGCCACCACCATTGCCGACTTTTCCAACGAGCTGGCGCGTACCCCTCGCGTGCGTCTGATCAACCGCTGGCAACTGGCCAAACGCGACCCGGCCGCACCGCTGTCGCCACCGGTGCGACCCATCACCTACTGGCTGGACCGCAGCATTCCCACCGAGTACCGCGACACCATCCGTGAAGGTGTGCTGACCTGGAACCAGGCCTTCGAGGCCATCGGCATCCAGGGCGCCCTGGAGGTCAAGGACGCCACCGCCGATCAACCCCAAGACGTCGTGGGCAAGGGACAAGCCGTCATCCGCTGGATGACCAACCACCGGCCCAATTTCGGCGCCATCGGGCCCAGCCATGTGGATCCACGCACCGGCGAGATCCTGACCTCCGAGATCGCCCTGGAAAGCCTGTCGACCCGAGCCATCCGCACCGCACGCAGTCAGGTCCTGGGCGTGCAGAGCCAGGCCCCCACCGATGCGCCGGACGCCTCCGGGCACGGCTGGCACCGCGACCAGTGCCAGCACGCCGAACTGGCCGCCGAACAGCTGGACTACGGCCTGGACTGGCTGGCCGCTCAGCACGAGCTGCCGCCCGACAGCGCCGAGGTCAAGGCCTTTGTGCTGGCCTATCTCAAAGACACCACCATGCACGAGGTGGGTCACACCCTGGGCCTGCGTCACAACTTCCGGGCCTCACGCTGGCGCGAGAACGCTCAACTGCAACAACTGGCCTTGACCAGCCGCGAAGGCAACAGCGCCTCGGTCATGGACTACACCCCCATCAACCTGGGCCTGCCCGGCCTGCCCTGGGGCGCGCCGTTTCAGACCACCCTGGGGCCCTACGACTTCTGGGCCATCGAGTACGGCTACAAGCCG
Organism: Aquabacterium sp.; assembly: GCA_035438885.1. Classification (GTDB taxonomy): domain Bacteria; phylum Pseudomonadota; class Gammaproteobacteria; order Burkholderiales; family Burkholderiaceae_C; genus Aquabacterium. Next base: position 9,571 of record DAORJC010000109.1, read on the forward strand.
TTGATCGGTGATGAGGCCGCCCAGGCACAGGCCCTCAAGCAGATCGCGGACCGCAGCGCCGACCCCACCTGGCAGGTCGCCCTGGACTACGGCACGGACGAGGACAACTTGCTCGGCCTGGACCCGCAAGCCCTGGCCTTCGACCTGGGGCGCGACCCCATCGCCTTTGCCACCCAGCGTCTGGCCATTGCCCATGGCCTGATCCAGCAGCAGACCCGCGTGACGCTCCAACCGTCAGACGACGCGCCGCTGCTGCGCCGCCGCATCAACTACGCTCTGCGCGACCTGGAGCGAACGGCCACCGTGCTCGGACGTCAGGTGGGCGGCCTGATCACCCGTCGCGATGCCCCG
>DAORJC010000110.1:0-9920 GCA_035438885.1 Aquabacterium sp.
GAGAACAAGGAGTTCGAACGCCAGTACCTGGCCGGCGAGCTGGAGCTGGAGTTCACCCCCCAAGGCACCCTGGCTGAAAAGCTGCGTGCGGGCGGCGCTGGCATCCCCGCCTTCTTCACCAAGACGGGCGTGGGCACCATCGTGGCCGATGGCAAGGAGACCCGTGAGTTTGATGGCGAGGTCTACGTGATGGAGCGTGCCCTCATGCCGGAAGTGGCCCTGGTCAAGGCCTGGAAGGCCGACAAGTCGGGCAACCTGATCTTTCGCCGCACGGCCCGCAACTTCAACCCGGCTGCCGCCATGGCGGGCAAGATCACTGTGGTCGAGGTCGAGCAGATCGTCGAGACCGGCAGCATCGATCCGGATGCCGTGCACCTGCCCGGCATCTACGTGCACCGCATCGTGCACAACCCGAACCCGGAAAAGCGCATTGAAAAGCGCACGCTCACCGAAAAGGCAGGAGTCTGACCATGGCATGGACGCATGACGAAATGGCGGCTCGTGCCGCACAAGAGCTGCAAGACGGCTTCTATGTGAACCTGGGCATTGGCTTGCCGACCTTGGTGGCCAACCATGTCAGCCCTGACATCGATGTATGGCTGCAGTCCGAGAACGGCATGCTGGGCATCGGCCCCTTCCCGACCGAGGACGAGGTGGATGCCGACCTGATCAACGCCGGCAAGCAGACGGTGACCGTGTTGCCAGGTTCGTCGATCTTTGGATCGCACGACAGCTTTGCCATGATCCGTGGCGGCAAGATCAACCTGTCCATCCTGGGGGCCATGCAGGTCTCCGAAAAGGGGGACCTGGCCAACTGGATGATCCCCGGCAAGATGGTCAAGGGCATGGGCGGTGCGATGGACCTGGTGGCGGGCGTCAAGCGCGTGGTCGTGCTGATGGAGCACGCCGCCAAGAACGGCGAGCACAAGCTGCTGCAGCACTGCACCTTGCCGCTGACTGGGCTGGGCGTGGTGGACCGCATCATCACCGAGCTGTGCGTGCTGGACGTGACACCCGACGGCTTCAAGTGTGTCGAGCTGGCGCCTGGCGTCACCCCTGATGAGATCCGCCTCAAGACCGGTGCCCACGTTCATCTGTCGCACCTGACGGCTTGATGAGCGCCGGCCTGGCCGGTGCAGTGACACCAGACCGCCTTCGGGCGGTTTTTTGTCGCCTGCGGTTCCATGGGACGGGGCTGCTGGTTCGAAATGCCCCTTTTGGCATGCCTGTTTGTGCATTTAATGCACTGACAGATTGTTGAGGGAATCGAGACATGAAAGAAATGCTTTCTTGGGCCTGCGCCGCCCTGGCGCTGAGTGCCTCTCTGGCCAGCCTGCCCATGGCTGAGGCCGCTGCGCCTGACGGCTTGCCCCCCATCGAATCCTCTGCCTTGACGCGAGAGGTGGAGACCTTGGTGCAGCAGATCAAATCCGGGTCTCTGGCGGCCATGACCGACGATCAGCTCGTCAAGGTGTTCACACAGCTCAACCCCCAGGCGGCCCTGGCCTACCTGGAGGCCAGCGTCAAGGTGCTGGGCGAGTACGAACTGTGGATGCGCCGGGAAGAGCGACTGGCCAGCGGGTGGACCCCTCAGCCCTTTGTCAACTACATCAAGTACCGGCATCAGCCCCGGCAGGTGTATGTCAAGTGGCTCAAGGGCGGCCCCAACGCCGGGCAGGAGATCATCTATGACGAGACCCAGCGCAAGGACGCCATCTACGGGCACCTGGGCGGGCTTTTGAGCATGGTGTCGATGTGGACCGCGATGGATGGCAGCATGGCCCGCAGCAACTCGAATCACACGGTCAGAGACCTGGGCTTGCAACCCATTGTGGGCATCATCGCCCGAGAAAATCGACAGCGCATGAAAGAGGGCCATTCATCGGCCCCTGACCGGGTGGAAGTCAGTCGCCTGGGTGGTGAGCGAATGGTTGCGCTGACCTGGATCACGCCACCGAGTGTGACCAAGGCCTACTCCCGCAAGGCCCGGATCCATGTGGACATCAAGCAGCCCATGATCCGGCAGATTGAAACCTGGGACGACCGGGGCGACATGATCGAGCGCATCGCGTTTGACCGGGTCGTGCCAGCCCGGTTCACCGATGCCGATTTTGACCCCAAGAACCCGGATTACGCGTTCTGAGTCGGTGCGGGGTGTGGCCTGGGTGACAATTCGCGCATGAGCATGAATCTGATCACTTGGGGCCTTGTCGGGCTCAACCTGCTGGTGTTGTTGGTGGTGGCGCTGGTGTGGATGCGCCAGCGCACCCAGGCCGACGGTGGCGCGCCTGCCGTGCACGAGGTGCTGCTGAGTTTGCAGATGAACCTGCAACAAAGGCTGGACGCTCTGGAGCGCGACCTGCGCGATGAGCTCAGCCGCAGCGCGGGTGGGACGCGCCAGGAGTTGGGTGGCACCCTGGCGCATTTCCAGCAAACCTTGCTGACCCAGCAGGGCGATGGAGTGCGCACACAGAACGAACAGCTCGACAGCTTTCGGGTGCAACTGGCCCAGATGCAGCAGGCGCTGGCTGACACGCTGCGCCAGACCACCCAGGCCCTGATGGCGCAGGCGCAAAGCACGCGTGAGTCTCAGCAGGCCTCGCTGCTGCAGTTCTCGGAGGCGCAAGAGGCGTCATCCCGGCGTTTGTCCGATGCACTCAATGAGCAGGTGCGTTTGCTGTCGGACAGCAACGAGCGCCGCTTGCTGGAGGTGCGCCAGACGGTGGAGACGCGCCTGCAGGCCCTGCAGGACGACAACGAGAAAAAGCTGGAGCAGATGCGCCAGACGGTCGACGAAAAACTGCACGCCACGCTGGAAGCCCGCCTGGGCGAGAGCTTCAAACAGGTCGCAGAGCGGCTGGAGCAGGTGCACAAGGGCCTGGGCGAGATGCAGCGCCTGGCCAGCGACGTGGGGTCGCTCAACCGGGTGCTGACCAACGTCAAGACCCGCGGCATCTTTGGCGAGGTGCAGCTGGCAGGCCTGCTGGAGCAGGTCTTCACGCCCGAACAATACGCGGTCAATGTGGAAACCGTGCCGGGCAGTGGGGCCCGCGTCGAGTTTGCGATCCGACTGCCAGGGCGGGGGGGCGATGACGGCGCGCCCTTGTGGCTGCCGATTGATGCCAAGTTCCCCCGCGAAGACTACGAGCGCCTGCTGGAAGCTCAGGACCGTGCCGATGCGCCCGGCGTGGAGGCCGCCTCCAAGGCGGTCGAGCAGCGGCTGCGCCTGGAGGCCCGCACCATTGCCGAGAAATACCTGGCACCGCCTCACACGGCCGACTTTGCCATCTTGTTCCTGCCCACCGAGGGCCTGTATGCCGAGGCCCTGCGCCGCCCGGGCCTGATGGAGGCCTTGCAGCGCGAGCACCGCGTGATGCTGGCCGGGCCCACCACCTTGCTGGCCACGCTCAACAGCCTGCAGATGGGCTTTCGGACGCTGGCGCTGGAGAAGCGATCTTCAGAGGTCTGGCAGGTGCTGGGGGCGGTCAAGACCGAGTTCAGCAAGTTTGGGGATGTGCTGGCCAAGACCAAGAAAAAACTGGACGAAGCCAGCAACACCATCTCTCAGGCCGAGACCCGAACCCGGGTCATGGGCCGCGCCCTCAAGCAGGTCGAGACCATGCCTGAGGCCCAGGCCAGCCTGATCCTGCCCATGGGGCCGGACGACGCCGAACCGGGCCTGCTGATCGCTGCCGACGATTGATCGACGGGCCGGTCACAAGGCCTGAGGGGGCCGTCCTTCAGCGCGTGGCGCCCAGGGCCTTGGCGCGCTGCAGCGTGGCTTGTAGCTCCCCCTCGCCGGGCTGCTCGGCCGCACGGGTGGGCCAGCCTTGCAGGTGCTGCTCGCACAGTGCAGCCAGGGCCGACATCCAGGCCGGCCGGTCGTTCAGGCAGGCGATGTAGTGAAAGTCCTGCCCACCACTGCTCAGGAAGGCCTGCTTGCCCTCCATGGCGATTTCTTCCAGCGTCTCGATGCAGTCCGACACAAAGGCCGGGCAGATCACATCGACCCGTTTGACGCCGGCCTTGCCCAGCTCGTGCAGCGTGGGCTCGGTGTAGGGCTGCAGCCACCGGGCGCGGCCAAAGCGGCTCTGAAAGCTCACCACGTACTGGTCCTTGCTCAGGCCCAGTCGCTCGGCCAGCAGGCGTGCGGTCTTGTGGCACTCGCAGTGATAGGGATCGCCCAGGTGCAGCGTGCGCTCGGGCATGCCATGAAAGCTCATCAACAGCTTGTCACCGCGGCCTTCGCGCTGCCAGTACTGGCGCACCGAATCGGCCAGCGCTTCGATGTAGCGTGGGTCGTCGTGAAAATGGCTGACAAAGCGCAACTCGGGGATCCGGCGTGCCTTGCGGCCCCAGGCAAAGACATCGTCCATCACGCTGGCTGATGTGGCACCGCTGTACTGCGGGTAGAGCGGCACCACCAGTACGCGGGTGGCACCTTCGGCCTGAAACGCCGTGAGCTGCGAGGCAATGCTGGGCTCGCCATAGCGCATGGCCCACTTGACGATGACACGGTGCCCGCGCTCGCCCATGTAGCCTTGCAGCAAGGTGCCCTGGCGTTCGGTCCAGACCCGCAGGGGCGAGCCCTCGGGCATCCAGATGCTGGCGTACTTCAAGGCCGATTTGGCCGGCCTGACGCGCAGGATGATGCCGTGCAGGATGGGCTTCCAGATCAGGCGCGGGATCTCGACCACCCGGGGGTCGCTGAGGAACTGCCCCAGGTAGCGGCGCAGCGCCGATGCGGTGGGGGCCTGGGGTGTGCCCAGGTTGACGATCAGCACGCCCGTGGTCGGGCGGCGGGCATGGTCACAGGTGGGTTCTTTGGCAAAGCTCATGAGGCCGCATTGTGGGCCTGATCCGGGTCCTGGGAGGCCAGGGCACTCAAGGTCGAGATGACCAAGGGGATGTCGATGGGTTTTGTCCAATAACCGACGAAGCCTTCACGAGCGGCCCGCGCGAGGTCTTCGGGCAGCGCGTCGGCCGAGCACATGTAGGCCGGCACGTCTTTCAGACCGGGCTGGGTTCGCAAGGCCTGCAGCACTTCAAAGCCGCTCATGCCTGGCAGGTGGGCATCGACCACCAGAACCTCCGGCTGGAACTCTCGGGCGATGGTCAAGGCCAACTGACCGTCTTCTGCAATTTCCAGCTGGAGGTAGGGGTAGGGGCGCAGGGCTTCTTCAAACAACAAGGCATTGATGCGGTTGTCCTCGATGTACAGCACCCTCAGCGGGTGTTCGGCGCTGTGGGCCGTTGAATTCATGATGGGCTCTGGGCTGGCGGGCATGGGGTGGGGAACCACGGGGGGGGCTTGCTCAGGCGATGGGGGCTCCCCCATCCTGGCCTGGGGCAGGGTGATGACGATGCGTGTACCGGCGTTGGGCGCACTGCGGATTTCGATTTCGGCGCCCATGGCCTGGACCAGGGATCGGGTGATGACCAGACCCAGCCCCGTGCCTTCGATGGCGGAGGTGTCGCGCCCCAGTCGTTCAAAGGGTTGGAACAGGCGCGACAACTGGCCCGCGTCCATGCCCAGTCCGGTGTCCTCGATCATGATCTGGACTGCGTCGTGGGGTGCACTTGAGAGGCTGAGGCGGACCTCGCCGCTGGGGCGGTTGTATTTGATGCCGTTGGACACCAGGTTGTTGAGCACCTGCTTGAGCCGTTGGCGGTCGGTCCAGACCTGCCAGCCTGGCTCGATGGGGGCCCGCAGGGCAATGCCAAAGCGAGAGGCCATGGGGCCCAGCATGTGCACGCACTGGTTCACGGCATCATGCAGGTCGACCCACTCGGGCTTGAGCGTCACCACGCCGGACTCGATCTGCTGCAGGTCCAGCACTTCGTTGACCAGCTCGTTGAGGTGTTCGCTGCCACTGAGGATGCGCTCGGCGTACTCGATCAATTCGTGAGGGCTGGTGGGCACACGGTCGAACTGATCGAGCCGTTGCTTGAGCAACTGGGCAAACCCATGCACGGCGTTGAGGGGTGTGCGGATCTCGTGGCTCATGCGCGAGAGGAATTCGCTTTTCGCCTGGTTGGCGGCTTCGGCTGATTGCTTGTCACGCAGGGCGCGCTCGGCATGCTTGATGGGTGTGATGTCGGAGAACGTACCGACCACCCGTGTCGGATGGCCTTGCGCGTCCCTGGCCACGACCTTTCCGCGCAGCAAGGCCCAGATGTTGTGCCCGTCACGGTGCTTGAGCCTGCATTCGAGCTGGAGAATGCCTCGGCCCTCCTGCTGAAACTGCACCAGTGTCGATTCCACGCGAGTCAGGTCGTCCGGGTGCACATGCTCGCGCAGGGCCTGCGGCGAGTCGTCCAGGTCTTCCTGGGTCAGCCCCAGCAGTGCCCTGCAGCGCGCGGAGTAAAAAGCGCGTCCGTTGGTGAGGTCCCAGTCCCAGACGCCGTCACCAGCCCCTTCGAGGGCGAACTTCCAGCGCTCTTCGCTCAGGCGCAGGCGCTCGGCTGCCATCTGTCGCTCGGTCACGTCGTGAAGCAACCCGATCACGTGGCTTACGGCCTGGCCTTGCGGAGCCTTCAGGGGCGTCAGGCGCAGCTCGTAGGTGCGATCCTGGTCCTGAACAGCGTCTCTGGCGGTCAGCATGGCCACACAAGGCAGGCCTGCACTCAGTGATTGATCCAGCAGAGCCAGGCCGGCCGGGTTGTCGCCCAGCCCTCTCAGCACGGTCAGCAACGGACGGCCCAGCAGTTGCGCCACGCGCAGCTTCAGCAATGCCTCGTTGCCTGGCGTGGCATAGACCACCGGGTGGCCTGGCGCTGTGGCATCCATGACCAGCAGGCCCAGGCTCAGGTCGGCCTGCAGCACCTGCTGCAAGGTCTGGATGTCGCGCTCCAGGGTGCGCTGCTCGGTCATGTCCCGGGTCAGGAACAGGGTCCGGCCCGCAGGCATGGGCGACATGCGCCCTTCGAACTGACGCGCGACGCCATCGGCCGTGGTCAGTTTGAACTCGAAGCGCTGGAGCTGGCCGGTTTGATGCGCTTGCTCCATGGCGGCTCTTTCGGTGCTGGCCAGCTCAGGGTCGACCACGGACTCCAGCGTGCGCCCTCGCATGTCCTCGAAGGGGCGGCGCATCATCGGGTGGTTGCGGTGACCGTCTCGATAACAACCTTTGTCGTCCAGCACAAACCAGAGATCAGGCAGGGCCGCCAGCACGGCCTTGAGGCGTGCCTCAGAGGCCTGAAGGGCCTCTTGCTGCTCGGCCAGCACCAGCGATTCGGTGTGGGCTTGCGTGATGTCGGTGGCAAAGTGCAGGATGCGTCCGTCGGACAGGAGTTGATCGCGTGACAGGATCACGCGGTCCTTGAGCCGGATCACCCGTGCGCGGTTTTCCTGGTGCTGATGGATGCGCCACTCGAAGAACTCGTCTTCGCGCCCCTCTGCATCAAGGTAGTGACCCTGACGGATCAGGTGCCTGACCAGGGTGGGCCAGGGCGGGGCCTGGTCGACATCGGACAGGCCGACACTTTGCAGCCAGTGTCGATTGGCCAGCAGGATCTTGCCGTCGGGGGCGGAGATCATCACGCCGGCATGGAAGGTCTCGGTCGCCTCCTTGAGCAGACCTTCTCTTTGGCGCTCACTGGCTTCCAGGGTCAACTGTCGGGTCACGTTGCGACTGGCGCCACGGTAGCCCATGAAACTGCCATCCTGATCGAACACGGGCGTCCCGCTGACGCTGACCACCATTCGGCCGCGGGGGGTCAGGCGTTCTCCAAGAGCATGGCTGAACGGTTCTCGGCGTTGGCGGGCCTGGATCAGGCGCTCCCATGACGCGCCATGGTCCAGGGTGCTGGGGGTGTAGATGTCCCTGGCGCCAACCAGCCCGATCTCTGCCATGGGATCCAGCCCCGTGTGCTGCATCAAGCCTTCCGATACCCATTGGAGTCGGCCCTCCTGATCGGTCTCCCACAACCAGTCGCTGCCGGCCAGGCTGGCCCCCCGAACGCGTGCGGCCTCTCGCTTGGTGCGGCGATGGTGGATGCGGGCCTCCAGCGTTTGCTGCGCGATCTGGGTCAGATCCTCCAGCGCGGTGATCTGCTCGGCGGTCAGTGTTCGGTGCTGTCGATCCATGACGCACAGCGTGGCCAGGACATGACCTTCGACGGCGATCGGCAAGCCGGCGTAAAACTGCCAGTGCGCCGAGGCGTCGTCGGCCTGATCGATGTGGAGGGCGTCTGCAGCCATGGTGCGGGCGCACCAGGAGCCTTCGCGGCTGGCATGGCGGCTCTGCAGGCCATGTCGGGCCAGCGCATACAGCCGGTGGGCGTCGATCAGGTTGATGGCCGCAGCCGCGCAACCGGTCTGGCTGGCAGCCAGTCGGACCAGGGATTGCAAGGCGGCTGGCGCCTCGGCATCCAGCCATTTCGACAGGCTCAACAGGGCCAGTCGCTCGCGCTCGTTTGTCTCGGAGGAGCCCGGGGGCGCCGCGGTCTTCATTGGGGTTTCATGCGTGGCGTCGACCGACGAACTCTATCGCATGAAACAGATCAATACGAAGGTTTCACCACTGGGGTTGCGTATCGGAGAAACTCAAGACCTCAAACCCGATCCGTGGCGCGTCTGGATCGCTTGGCGGTGAGCCCAGCGTGATGATGCCGCTGCCATGCAGGGTGCAGGTGCTCCTGCGCAGTGACAGCACCTTGGCGTCGCCGTCGAACTGCACGTACGAGCCGTTGTAGCTCAGGTCACTGAGGTAGAAGTGGCCGCTGTGCCGCTCCACCCGTGCGTGCGAGCGCGAGGCCCGTGAGTCGGCCACGCAGATGTGGGCCTGGGGACTGCGTCCCAGGACGATGGGCATCTTGGCCGACGAGAAAATGCGTTCCTGCCCCTGCCAGTACAGGCGGATGCCGTCCGGGACGTCGGAGTTGAGGTTGTGCACCTGCAGGGTGGAGACCGTGTCGCCAAAACGCACACTCTCCATGCGCAGGACGGCCACCGGCTCGGACCTGCCGCGCAGGTGCAGCCGGTCCAGGCTTCTGAAGCGTTCCTGCTGCTCGCTGGGCAGGTTCTTGACCAGGGGCCCGGTGGCCAGGGTTTCGTTGTCGCCGGCCAGGTCCAGCAGGCGTGCGGCCACGTTCACGGCATCGCCAAAGCAGTCCCCGTCCACCTCCACGATCTCGCCCCAGGCCAGGGCCACCTTGAGCTTGAGGGCCGCCGCATTGGCAGGCAACCCATCGGGCACGGGGGCGATGCGCTCCAGGGAGTCATGCAGCCCGGCGGCCGAATCCATGGCGCGCTCGGGGTCGTTGAAGACGGCCATGATGCCGTCCCCCAGCGTTTTGATCACCACGCCGCCGCTGCGGGCAATGATCTGCCCGAGCATGGCCAGGCTGTGGGTCACGACGGTGGCCGCCTCGGTGTTGCCCAGTCGAAGGTAAAGCGCCGTGCTGCCGCGCAGGTCGGCAAACATCACGGCGCAGTTCCGGGTGGTACTCATGCCGTCATCTTGGCCTGAGTTGGGGGTGTCTGGTGTGACGAAATACGCGGTTTATGAGCGGCTTGCGTCAGGTCAGGCCGGAAATTTCGCGATGAAAAAACGCCCGGGCATGCCGGGCGTTTTGAAGGGGATCCGATCCGGAATCAGAGGTTGTCCAGATAGGTTCGCAGCTTGTCTGAACGAGATGGGTGCTTGAGCTTTCGGATGGCCTTGGCTTCGATCTGGCGGATGCGCTCGCGGGTGACGTCGAACTGCTTGCCGACTTCTTCCAGCGTGTGGTCGGTGTTCATCTCGATGCCGAAGCGCATGCGCAGCACCTTGGCCTCGCGCTGGGTCAGCGAGTCGAGCACCTCGCAGGTGGCGTCGCGCAGGCCGGAGTACATCGCCGCCTCGGCCGGGGCCAGGGTGGCGGTGTCCTCGATGAAGTCGCCCAGGTGCGAGTCGTCGTCGTCGCCGATCGGCGTC
>DAORJC010000111.1:0-9901 GCA_035438885.1 Aquabacterium sp.
TCTTGTCCCGTGTCGGCATCGATCAGCAGGCGCCAGGCGTCGATGGGCACGCTCTGGTGGGCAAAGCCGGGCCAGACCACGATGGACCAGTTCTGGGCCTGCAGCAGGGGGATGTGGTCTGCCCAGAAGTCGCCGTAGTGGGTCTCTTCGGGCAGGGCCCAGAGGTGGGGGTGATCTTTGGCCGCCTCAGGGGTGCGCCATTGCAGGGCATCGGGTGGCAAGGGGCGCAGGCCGCTTTGCCAAAGGGCGTCGCGGGCATCGGCCTCGGCTGCGAGGTCGCGTTGCAGCAGCACCTCGGTCTGCCAGGCACCGCGCAACAACTGCGTGGCGGGGGCGCGGCTGTTGAGCACGCGGGTGGGCGCGGGCGTCTCCCACTTGAGGCCGCCGGGGGCGGTGTAGGTCCAGTCCACGCGGGCCACAGTGACGGCACTGCTGCGTGGCCCGAAGCCGGGTGCGGCGCGCATGCCCAGCAGGCCGTCGCCCCGGGTGAGGGTCTGGAGCGTCAGGCGGGGCCGAAAGAGCCCGGGAGTCGGGGGATTGGCGGTCAAGAGGGGCCTTGATCGAACGTTCGTGGTGGGGGCATGTCCCTCACACTGGGGCGCATGAGTGGAATGTACTGCCTCGTGATCCGCCTTGGCCTGGCCACCCTGGGGGTTGGGGCCATGGTCGGCTGTGCCCCGCTGCAGGTGCGAAGCGTGTCGGCCGACCCAAGGGTGCCCGCCTATGAGCTGCGGGGGCCCAGCATGGCGCACCTGCTGGCCGAGGCTGCTCGCCTGTGTCCCCAAGGATATGACTCGCCGCGTCAGACGCAGTCGCAGACGCGCTTGTCGGGCGAGCACCTGCCCACGCGCTGGTGGAACACCGCCGCCGCCTGGCTGGACGACGACGAGGTGCAGGCTCAGCTGTCGGTGGTGTGCAAGGTGGCGCCGCCGCCTTGAGTGGCCACGTCGCCCACGATGGCACGCAGGAGCTGCCAGGTGCGTGCGACGGATTCGATCTCGACCGCCTCGCCGGGCGCGTGAGCGCCGCGGATGGTGGGCCCGAACGACACGATGTCCATGCCGGGGTACTTGGCGGCGATGATGCCGCACTCCAGACCGGCGTGAATCACCTGCGTGCGGGAGGCCTCGTGGAACTCGCGCTGGTAGACCGCCTGGCAGGTGGCCAGCAACGGGGAGTCGGGGTTGGGTGTCCAGCCGGGGTAGTGGCCGGTGACATCGGCCACGGTGCCAGAGAGGGCCCACAGGCTGACCAGCTCATCGGCCAGGGCGCGGCTGCCGCTGTCCAGCAGTGAGCGAACCATGAAGTTGCACTGACCGCCGTCGGGCGTGAGCGCCACCATGCCCAGGTTGTTGGAGGTCTCGACCACGCCGGTGACGCGCTGGCTCATGCGCCGCACGCCATGCGGTGCCGCGTGCAGGCTGCGCAGCCACACGGCCTGTTCGGCGGGGCTCAGGCTGTGGCTGGCCTGGGCGTTGTCGCACTGCAGGGTGAGGCCGGGTTCGGTGCCTTGCAGCTCCTGGCGCAACAGGTTCTGCCACAGAACCATGGCGGCGTGCAGGTGCCGGGCTTGCGCCTCTGGCAGGGCCACGAGGGCGCTGGCTTCACGTGGCAGGGCGTTGCGAGCGGTGCCGCCGCGCAGCTCGACCAGGCGCATGGGCGTGCGCTGGCTCAGGTCCTGCAGCAGCCGCACCAGCAGCTTGATGGCGTTGCCGCGCTCTTCATGGATGTTGACGCCGGAGTGGCCACCGCGCAGGCCTTGCAGCACCACGCGCTGCACGTGCCAGCCGGCGGGCAGGGGCTCGGGCTGACCGGGGCGCTGGACGTTCACATCCAGGCCGCCCGCGCAGCCCAGGTAGAACTCGCCCCACTCTTCGGTGTCCAGGTTGAGCATCAGGCGGCCTTGCAGCACGCCGGGCTCAAGCCCATGAGCGCCGCCCATGCCGGCTTCTTCATCGACCGTGAAGAGGGCCTCCAGCGGGCCGTGAACGGCATCGGGGTCGGCCAGCAGGGCCAGCATCAGGGCCACGCCCAGGCCGTTGTCGGCGCCCAGGGTGGTGTGTTCGGCTCGAACCCAGCCATCGTCAGTGCGCACAGGCACGATGGGGTCGTTCGTCAGACAGACCATGTCCAGGTGGGCTTGCAGCACGACGCCTGGCGAGGCTCCATGGCCCGCCGAGGCGGCTTTGCGAATGAGGAGGTTGCCTGCGGCATCGACGTGCGCAGGCAGACCCTGGGCGCTGGCCCATTGCAACAGGTGATCGCGCAAGGCGCCTTCGTGTTTGGAAGGGCGCGGGATGCGGCACAAGGTTGCAAAGTGCGACCACACCGCCGGGGGCTTCAAGCCCGCAAAGGCGTGGTCGGCGGGCAGCGCCGGGATCACCCGATCAGGCCTTCTTGGCCTTCTTGGCAGGAGCGGCGGCCTTTTTGGCGGCGGGCTTCTTGGCTGCAGGCTTGGCTTCTGCCTTGGCGGCCTTGCGGGCGGCGCCCTTGGGGTCCACGGCGGCCTTGAAGGTGGCGCCAGGCGAGAACTTGGGCAGCTTGGCAGCAGCGATCTTGATCTTCTCGCCGGTGCTGGGGTTCACGCCGGAGCGAGCGGCACGTGCGTGCTGCTTGAACGAGCCGAAGCCGGGGATGACCACGCCATCGCCCTTCTTGACGGCGGTGACGATGGTGTCGAGCAGGGTTTCCAGCACGCGGCCGGCTTCTGCCTTGGAGAGTTGGTGCTTGTCAGCCAGACGTTGGATCAGTTCGGTTTTATTCATGATGGAGTCATGTTGCTAAACCCACCAAGCGTGGGCCCTTCGATTGTGCACTGACAAGGGCAGCTTCGGCCAGGGTGTCCTTCGGACAACGCGCTGGCGTGTGCAGTCAGTGACAGCGAGGAGACAAGCACGCAGCATCCGGGTTTTGAAAGACCGTCTGCCGATGACCCCCACCAACCCTGTTGCACGTGCGAGCGAACCCGTGAGCGAATGGCCCCGGCCGCCGTTCAGGCACGGCTCGGATCTGCGCACCACACGCCGCATGGCGCGGCAGTTGCGCTGGACCCTGCGCGGCAACATCGAGCCCGATCACCGGACCTGGGCCGACCTGGGCGCAGCGCTGTGGGACGGCGACCCGCTGGCCGACGAGGTGGCGGCCTGGTTGCTGCGCGAGGGCATGGCCACGGGGCGCATCATCCTGGAGCGCGCCATTGAAGGGGGGCTGGAGGCCGTGCCGGATGCACCGCCAGAGCTGCAGCGCTTTCTGCGCGAGACCGAGGCGGTGCCGAGCTGGGTGGATCCGGCGCTGATGCGTGACGGCGCTCGCTTTTTGCACAGCACGGGGCTGCACGGGATGATGGTGTTGCGTGATGCCGGCCTGATGGCGGGTTATCAGGCCGGTGCCATCAACCAGACCCTGGTCATGACCGGGGCCCTGCAAAAGGGGGTGCAGCGCCGCATTGCGGAGACGACCTCGTGGTGGATGGACTGCACGGCCGACGACGGCATGTCGCGTCAGGGCCGTGGTTTCAAGGCCACCTTGAAGGTGCGCGTGATGCATGCCCTGGTGCGTGCCAGCGTGCGCAACCGTCCGGCCTGGGATGCCGACTGGCTGGGCTTGCCCATCAATCAGGTCGACATGCAGGCGACCTACCTGGGTTTCAGCGTGGTGCACCTGCTGGCCCTGCGTGCCACGGGGGTGGTGGTGAGTGCGCACGATGCCCGGGCCGTGATGCACCTGTGGCGCTACATCGGCTGGCTGATGGGTGTAGAGCCGCGCTGGTTGTACGACGACGAGATGGCCGGCCGCATCGGCCTGTATCACAACGTGATCAGCCAGGCGCCGCCCGATTCCAGCAGTGTGGCGCTGGGGCGTGCCTTGATGGACGAGCCCCTGCAGCGCCATTACCCCTGGGGTGGTGCGGTGCGTGGCCCCTTCAACAAGGCCCGCCACCTGAGCCTGGTGCGCCTGTTTGTGGGCCGCCGGGGCATGAAGCACCTGGGGCTGCCGCCCTCTTCCGTGTGGTACCCCGCGCTGACCTTGCTGCCGCGGCTGGCCTGGACCGCGGCGCACCGCGTGTGGCCGGGTGGTCTGCAGCAGATGGCCCGGCGCGGGCGCGCGGCGCAAGAGGCTTACCTGCCCATCATGTTCGGGGGACGCCAGCCCGGCGTGGCCCCCACCGTGGCTGTGGCGGATGATCGCGCACACTGAGCCCGCGCGTTCGTGCTACATTTGGAGGCATGAAAACGGCTTCGTTTTATTTTTGGCACTTTGAGCTCCCGCTGATCACCGGCGCAGGAGTGGCCACCGCTTGACGAAGCCACACAAACATCCTGAAAACCGCCGGAGCACCCGGCGGTTTTTTTTCGACTTTGACCCTTCATCCCTTCCATCCTTCGAGAGAGCATCCGATGAGCAAGTCCAGCGCCTCCGCCGGTTACGAACCGCCCGCCGACAGAACCTCCAAGACTGACGACGAACGGATCAAGAACGTGACGCCCCTGCCCCCCCCCGAGCACCTCATCCGCTTTTTCCCGATCCGCGGCACGCCGGTCGAGTCGCTGATCTCGGACACGCGCAAGGCCATCCGCAAGATCGTGGCCGGCAAGGACGACCGCCTGCTGGTCATCATCGGCCCCTGCTCCATCCATGACCCGGCCGCCGCCATCGAGTACGCCCGCAAGCTGAGCGTGCTGCGCGAGCAATACGCCGACACCCTGGAAGTGGTCATGCGCGTGTACTTCGAAAAGCCCCGCACCACGGTGGGCTGGAAGGGCCTGATCAACGACCCGTACCTGGACGAGAGCTACAAGATCGACGAAGGCCTGCGCATGGCCCGCCATCTGCTGCTGGAGATCAACCGCATGGGCGTGCCCGCGGGCAGCGAGTTCCTGGACACGATCAGCCCGCAGTACATCGGCGACCTGATCAGCTGGGGCGCCATTGGTGCCCGCACCACCGAGAGCCAGGTGCACCGCGAACTGTCGTCGGGCATCTCGGCACCCATCGGCTTCAAGAATGGCACGGACGGCAACATCAAGATCGCCACCGACGCCATCCAGGCGGCCGCGCGCCCGCACCACTTCCTGTCCATCCACAAGAATGGCCAGGTCGCGATTGTCGAGACGGCCGGCAACCCCGACTGCCACGTGATCCTGCGCGGTGGCAAGGCCCCCAATTACGACGCGGCCAGCGTGGATGCGGCCTGCCAGGACCTGAGTGCGGCCAAGCTGCACCCGTCGTTGATGGTGGACTTCTCGCACGCCAACAGCTCCAAGCAGCACGAGCGTCAGGTGGTGGTGGCCAAGGACATTGCCGAGCAACTGCGTGGCGGCTCCACGAAGGTCTTTGGTGTGATGGTGGAGAGCCACCTGTGCGCGGGCGCCCAGAAGTTCACGCCCGGCAAGGACGACCCGGCCAAGCTGACCTATGGCCAGAGCATCACCGATGCCTGCATTGGCTGGGATGACTCCGAGCAGGTGCTGCAGATCCTGTCGGAGGCCGTCAAGGCCCGTCGCAAGGCCTGATCAGGCGTTTTGATGGGGGGGACTCCCCCATCAGAGGGGTGGGCGCGCATTGTTTGCGCCCTGCCCTTGCGGTACTGTTGTCATGCCATGCTCGCTGTTGTGCCGCCGCCCCTCTTTTTGCTGGTTGATGACCATGCCCTGTTTCGCACGGGGCTGCGCATGCTGCTGGCCCAACGGTGGCCGCAGGCCCGCCTGAGCGAGGTCGACTCGATGGAGGCCTTGATGGCCCATCCACCCGAGACCTGCCCCCAACTGATTCTGCTGGACGTGACCTTGCCGGGCATCCACGGCCTGGCCGGGCTGGCGTGGTTGCGTCAGCAGTATGGTCGGGTGCCGGTGGTGATGCTGTCGGCACGTGACGATGCGGCCGTGGTGGCCGAGGCCGTTCGGCTCGGTGCCAGCGGCTTTGTGTCCAAGGCAGCCACGCCCGATGAACTGATCCACGCCTTCCAGCGGGCCTGTGATGGCCAGGAGGTCTGGCCTGAGCCTGCTGCGCCCCCACCCGCCACGGACGGCGCGGACTGGCGCCCCTCCGAGCAGCAGCGCCGCATCCTGGGCATGCTGGCGGCCTGCAAGTCCAACAAGGCCTTGGCCCGCTCCCTGCAACTGCCTGAAGACCTGGTCCGTGCCGAGGTGTCCACCCTGATGGAGCGCATGGGCGTGATCAGCCGTGCCGCCGCGCTGGAAGTGGCGCGCCAGGAGGGGTGGGTCACCTCGTCCAGCTCGCAATGAATCGCAGCCAGCCGCTGTGGCGCCAGGCCCTGGTGCTGGAGGCCTCGCCCTTGCTGGTGGCGCAGGTCATCCTGATCCGACGCAACCTGGGCGTGGTCATGGCCGCGTCCATCCCGGCGGCCCTGCTCCTGGCCCTGGTTCACCACCAGCTCTATCGCGATCCGTACATCTGGTTGTGGGCCTTGGTCAGTTGCCTGATCGATGTGGCCGGCCTGGCCCTGGTCAGGTATCTGCCCGATCCTGCCACCCCCCATGAGGGCCTGCGCATGGGGCGGATGCTTCAGGTACTGTCGATCATGATCGGTGCGGGGTGGGGTTGCCTGTCGGTGTTTTTTGTGGACACCGCCCAGCCGTATTCGGTCACGCTGGTGATGACCATGATGGCGGGCATCTCGTCGAGCGCCATGATCGTGATGGCGGCCTCATGGCCCATCAGCCTGGCCCACCTGGTCATGCTCTCGGTGCCCAGCATCGTGGCCTTGTCGATGGGGCCGCCCGACGCGGTCGTGATCGGGATGGCCGTGGCCCTGTACCTGCTGGCCATGGTGCCGGTGGCCTACCGATCGGCCAATATGGTCAACTCGGCGATTTCGCTGCGCTTTGCCAATGACGAGCTGGTGCGGCGTCTGCGCGATCAGACCCAACGGGCCATGGAGGCCCGCCAGGTGGCTGAAGAGGCGCTGCAGGAGGCCGAGCAGGCCGATCGCGCCAAGGTGGTCTTCATGGCGGCTGCCAGCCACGACCTGCGTCAGCCACTGCATGCGCTGGGGCTGTTTGCGGGCACGCTGGCACGCACGCCCTTGTCGGCCCATCAGAGGTCTTTGTTGAGCCAGATTGACCTGTCGGCCGAGGCGGCGCGCGAGTTGCTGAGCACCCTGCTGGATTTCTCGAAGGTGGACACGGGCATGGTCAAGGCCAACCCGCAACCCTTTGCCCTGCAGCCATTACTGTACCGGCTGGAGCAGGAGTTTGCGCCCCAGGCCAGCGAGCAGGGGCTGAACTACCGCACCCACGACTGCCCCTGGGTGGTGCAGGCCGATCACGCCCTGGTCGAGCGCATCTTGCGCAACCTCATCAGCAACGCCCTGCGCTACACCGAGCGGGGCGGGGTGCTGGTGGGGGTGCGCCGCCGCGGTGGCATGGCGGTGGTGGAGGTCTGGGATTCGGGCCTGGGCATCCCGCGGCACGAGATCGACGCCATCTTCAAGGAGTTCCATCAGTTGGGCAACCCCGAGCGTGACCGCCGCAAGGGCCTGGGCCTGGGGCTGGCCATTGTGGAGGGGCTGGCCCGCGCCATGTCGGTGGAGGTCAAGGTGGCTTCGCGGCCGGGACGTGGCTCGGTGTTTCGCCTGGCCTTGCCCTTGAGCCAGGAGGCCGTGATGGCCATGCCGGTGCCCGATGAGGACCCGGCCGATCTGTTGGGGGCCCGTGTCCTGGTGATCGATGACGACGAGACCGTGCGCGCGGCCATGGCCGAGGTGCTGACCAGTTGGGGGGCCTGGGTGGAGGTGGCCGAGTCGGTCGAGCAGGCCATGGTGCTGCTGCAGCGTTTTGTGCCGCAGGTGGTGGTGGCCGACTACCGGCTGCGGGGCCACCACAATGGCCGCGATGCCCTGGCGCAGGTGCGTGACCGCATGGGCTGGCACGTGCCGGGCATCATCGTCACGGGCGACACGGGGCCCGAGCGTTTGCGCGAGGCGCATGCCGCCCATGCGCTGTTGCTGCACAAGCCGGTGCCGGCGCTGCAGCTCAAGCAGGCCTTGCGCCAGTGCCTGACCGAGCCGCAGCCTGAACCCACCACAGACTGAGGGCCAGCAGGCCCAGCCAGGCGCCCTGGCCGCTCACGCCCAGGTGGTCGAACACCCAGCCGCTGAGCACCGGACCGATGGCGCCACCGGCGGTGTAGCCTGCGATCATGGCCGAGGTGCCGGCCAGCGCAGAGGTGTCGGCAAAATCATGGGCCACGCGGATCATGCTGAGGGTGTACAGCGCGCCTCCCACCGCACCCCAGGCCAGCGCACAGGCCCAGATCAGGGCGGGCCAGGTGGTCGCCTGCGTGAAGGCCACGGCAGAGGCCATCAGCAGGGCCGCGCCCGCCATGAAGAGCCGCCGGGCCGGGAAGTGATCGGCCAGCCAGCCAATGGGGTACTGCAGCAGGAAGCTGCCGATGCCCACGGCGCCGGCAATGGAGGTGGCCTTGGCCAGGTCCAGGCCGATCTGCGAGCCATAGGCGGTGGTGACCGAGGCCAGGCCCACCTCGAACACGCCGCCCACGATGGCCGCCCACACCAGGGTGGGCCGAAAACGCGCGGCGGCCAGCAGGCCCATGTGGACCTGCCCTTCGTGCATGGCCCGCAGTCGTCCGATGGCGGGTGAGAGGGTCAGCCCCAACCCGCTGGCCAGACCCAGGGCGGCAGCCAGGGTGGCCTGGTCCGAGCCCAGCCCCAGCAGGCCGGGCAGCAGGGGCCCCAGGGCCATGGCCCCGCCCAGCAGGGCCTGGTAGGTGCCGGTCAGGCGGCCCCGGTGGCTGGCGGGCACGTTGTGGGCGATCAGGGCCTCGGTGGCGTTCCAGGCGGCGGCAGCGCCCACCCCGGCCATCAGGCCCAGGGCGCACCACAGCACATAGTGGTCGGTCAGGAGGTAGCCCAGGCAGGCGATCAGCTCCAGCGCCAGGCCCCATCGGTAGGCCTGGCCCACGCCGATGCGCGCAAACACCCAGGGCACGGCCGGCACCAGCAAGGCCACGCTGACAAAGGGCAGCGTGGCAAACAGGCCAATGGCGGTGTTGCTGGCGCCGGCGGTCTGCAGGCGCACGGCCAGCACGGGGTTGAGCAGGCTGTAGCTGAGCACCACGAGGGCGGTGCCCAGCATCACGCGCCACAGGCCGGCGGGCAGCTTCATGGGGGCAGCGGGGGTCAGTTCAGCCAGCCTTTGCGACGGAAGTACCAGAAGGGCGTGATGGCCGAGGCGATCATGACGGCCACCGCAAACGGATAGCCCAGGGACCAGTCGATCTCGGGCATGACCTTGAAGTTCATGCCGTAGATGCTGGCGATCAGGGTCGGGGGCAGGAAGGCCACCGAGGCCACCGAGAAGATCTTGATGATCTTGTTCTGGTTGATGTTGATGAAACCGACCGTGGCGTCCATCAGGAAGTTGATCTTGTCGAACAGGAAGGCGGTGTGCGAGTCCAGCGAGTCGATGTCGCGCAGGATCTGGCGGGCCTCTTCGAACTGATCGGGGCTGAGCATGCGGGCGCGCATCATGAAGCTGACGGCGCGGCGCGTGTCCATCACGTTGCGGCGGATGCGGCCGTTCAAGTCTTCCTGGCGGGCGATGGCGGCCAGCGCTTCGGCGGCGGCCTGGTCGTTCACTTCAGACTTGAGCACGCGGTGGCTGACCTTTTCCAGGTCGTCGTAGATGCCCTCGAGCGTGTCGGCAGAGTATTCCGCATCGGCGTCGTACAGCTTGAGCAGCACGTCTTTGGCGTCTTCAATCAAGGCCGGGATGCGGCGGGCGCGCATGCGCAGCAGCCGGAAGACGGGCAGGTCTTCTCGGTGCACCGAGAACAAGACGTTGTTGTGCAGGATGAAGGCCACGCGAACGTTGCGAGGGGCCTCGTCATCGTCAATCAAAAAGTCGGAACGGATGTGGAT
>DAORJC010000112.1:0-9848 GCA_035438885.1 Aquabacterium sp.
GCCATGACAAAAGGAAAGCGGCTGCTCAGGTCCAATGCAAGCGAGACAAGGCACATGGCTCAATCCTTGGGGGGCAAGGCCGTGGGCCCGTCGTGGCGAACAAAGCGCTCCAGATGCCTCTCGCCTTCGATGCCTGCAGGCAAGGTCGCGGCCTGGGCCAGCAATGCCGCTTCAAAGGTGGACCAGGCCTGGTCGTTGGCGTGGCCGTTGAAGTGGTAGACCTCCATCCAGGTGTGCAGGCCCGAGGTGCCGGGGTCCAGCCGTTGGTGCAAGGCGGCCGCCAGCCCTGGCATGCGGCTGCGCAGGCGGTGCTGCATGTCGGTCACGGCCTGCCACAGGGGCGCTTCGTGAGCCAACTGGATTCGGTAATAGACGTACAGGGACCTCATGAGGGGCGAATGTACGACACCCCGGCCTTGCGTGGCGGATCAGTTCACGGAAAAAGGCCTCAAACCGGGCAATGGTGGGCGGTCTGAGGCCTCCCCGGTGTGACTGAGTTCACATCAGGCGTCCTGTGGCGGGATCTCGTAGGGCAGGGCGTCGACGCTCAGGGACGGGCCATCGGGCGCTCCCAGGCTCAAGGTGCTGCCCGCATGGGCCAGCTTGAGTTCCATCAGCACCGAGCAGCCCTGCCCACCGGGGATGGGCGCCACGTTGGCCACCAGGCCCGCGGGTTGCCCGGGGTCGTCTGCCGAGAACACCTCTTGCCCCACGCTGGCCATGGCATCGCTGTGAGCGAGGTGCAGGCGCCGCTTGAGGGTGCCGCGGTACTGGCTGCGGGCCACGATTTCCTGGCCGGGGTAGCAGCCCTTCTTGAAGTTCACGCCACCGATCACTTCAAAATTGATCATCTGGGGCACGAACTGGTCAACCGTGGGCAACTGGATGCGAGCGACGCCGCTCATGACATCCAGCCAGGGCCAGACCTGAGCAGGCAGCGCGGGCAGGGTGCCCAGCAGGCCCTCGCTGGCCTCCCGTGGTCCCACCCAGAGGCTGCGGACAGCGCCGAGCACGTCCGGGAGCCTGACCACCCAGCCGCCGTGCGCGCCGGGCTGCACGCTGTGGGCAGCCTGGTCGGCCGCGCCGCCAAAAGCCGTGAGGGCGCTGGCGCCTACACCGCCCACCACCGCCCATGGTGCGCTGGCGTCACTGAGCTTGGCTTTGGCTCGCATCACGAACATGGACAGGCGCTTGAGCGTGGCCGGCAGGACCTCTGCGTCCAACAGCAGCAGGATCTGATCAGGCCCGGCCTTGAACATCAGGAAATCGGCCAGCATGCGGCCTTTGACAGAGCAGTACGCGGCATGGCGTGCCTGCCCCTCGGGCAGGAGCAGCACGTCCTGGCTGAGCTGTCCGTGCAGAAAGGACGCGGCATCGGGCCCCTCGGCCAGGATGGGCGCCAATTGGCTCAAGGATGTGGCGCCTTGCCACAACGAGGCATCGGGGAGTGAAATCGTGTTCATGGGGTGATTATGATCACCGCCGTGAACTTCCATGCCGCCACACGGGCCATGCCCCGTCATTCCAGTCGCCCACCTGCTGCTCAGCGGGGCGGTGTTTTCTTTCGATTCCTGGTCACCTTGCTGCTTCTGGCCGTGCTGGCTGCAGGCGCGGTGGGTGTCTGGGCCTGGCGCTGGGTGAACCAGCCATTGCCCTTGCGCCAGGACGTGGTCGAGCTGTCGGTCGAGCCGGGCATGACGCCCAGGGGCATTGCGCAGGCCTGGGTGGATGCAGGGGTCGATACCTCGCCCGTGATGCTCTACCAGTGGTTTCGCTGGTCGGGCCAGGCCCGCCAGCTCAAGGCGGGCAGCTACGAGACCCAGCCCGGCATGAGTGCCCGGCGACTGCTGAGCATGATGGTGCAGGGCGATGAAAGCCTCGCGACCGTCAAGTTGATTGAGGGCTGGACCTTCAAGCGCTGGCGCCAGGAACTGGCCACCGCCGAAGGGCTGCGGCACGACAGCCAAGGCATGAGCGACCAGGCCATCATGCAGGCGCTGGAGGCTGACAGCGCCGCACCCGAGGGGCAGTTCTTTCCTGACACCTATGCCTATGCCAAGGGCAGCAGCGACCTGGCCGTGATGCGGCGGGCCCACAAGGCCATGCGTCGCCAACTGGATCAGGCCTGGGCGCAGCGTGCACCGGACCTGGCACTTCAAACGCCTGAGCAGGTGCTGATCATGGCCTCGATCGTCGAGAAAGAAACCGGGCACGAGGCCGACCGGGGACTGGTGTCGGCGGTGTTCAACAACCGGCTGCGCATTGGCATGCCGCTGCAGACCGATCCCACCGTGATCTATGGACTGGGCGATGCGTTTGACGGCAACCTGCGCAAAGTGCACCTGCAGACCGACACCCCGTTCAACACCTACACCCGCCGGGGCCTGCCGCCCACGCCCATTGCCATGCCAGGCAAGGCCGCCTTGCTGGCCACCGTCCAGCCCGACCCAAGCAAGGCGCTTTACTTCGTGGCTCAGGGCAATGGCCGCAGTGCGTTCAGTGAGACACTGAACGAGCACAACCGAGCCGTCAACCGATACCAGCGCAACCGACCATGAACCCTGAGACCGATCTGGCGGGCCGCTTCATCAGCGTGGAAGGCATCGATGGTGCCGGCAAGACCACCCACGTCAACGCCCTGCAAGCGCGCTGGCAACAGCAGGGCCGTGACCTGGTGCGCACCCGCGAGCCGGGCGGCACCGACCTGGCCGAGGCGCTGCGCGAACTGGTCCTGCATCAGTCCATGGACGCCCTGACGGAAACCCTGCTGGTGTTTGCGGCTCGTCGCGACCACCTGCGTCAGGTGATCGAGCCTGCGCTGGCGCGGGGTGCCTGGGTGTTGTGTGATCGATTCACCGACGCCACCTTTGCCTACCAGGGGGCCGGCCGTGGTTTTGACCTGGGTGTGCTGAGCACCCTGGAGTCCTGGGTCCAGAACGGTCGCCAACCTGACCTGACCCTGATCTTTGATGTGGACCCGGCCGTGGCCGCGCAACGCCTGAGCGCCGCACGGGCCCCTGACCGCTTCGAGTCCCAGGACCAGGCGTTTTTCAGCCGGGTGAGGCAGGGCTACATGGACCGCATGGCCCAGTCGCCCGAGCGTTTTGCCGTGGTCGATGCATCCCGCAGCCCCGATGAGGTGGGCGCACAAGTGCAGTCCATTTTTGAACAGCGAGGCTGGTGGTGAGCGCCTTGACCTTGTTGCCCTGGCAGGCCGACCGCCTGCGCGACGCGCTGGCCAGTCTGACCAGTGCGGGCGCCCTGATCCACGGCGCACCGGGCAGCGGCCAGCTCAACCTGGCCCTGAACCTGGCCAAGGCCTGGCTGTGCGAGGCTCACGATGCCAAGGCCGCCCATCAACCCGCGTGTGGCCAGTGCGCCAGTTGCCACCTGGTGGACGCGGGCACCCACCCGGACCTGATGGTGGTCCTGCCCGAGACCCTGTGGCCTGAGCTGGGCTGGTCGCACCTGGAGGAAGACGCCGACAAGGCCGACAAGGGGGAGGGCAAGAAGCGCAAACCCAGCCAGGAGATCAAGGTCGAGGCCATCCGTCAGGTGGTGACCTTCAGCCAGAGCACCGTCTCGCGCGGGCGGGCCAAGGTGGTCGTGATCCATCCGGCCGAGCGCATGAACATGGTCTCCAGCAACACGCTGCTCAAGACCCTGGAGGAGCCGCCCGGACAGGTTCGTTTTGTGCTGAGCGCCGGATCGCTGGAAGACGTGCTGCCCACCGTGCGCAGCCGTTGTCAGGCCTGGCACTTGCCACTGCCGCAGGCCAATGAGGTCTTGCCCTGGTTGCAGGCCCAGGCATCCGGCCTGGGTGCACCCGAGGCGGCCCTGTTGCTCAAGGCAGCCGGGGGCAGCCCGCAGGCCGCTCTGGGCTTGCTGACGCTGGGATGGGATGCCACGGGGTGGGCGCGTTGGCCCCGCGACCTGAAGGACGGTCTGCTGGGGCAATGCGCCGGTTGGCCCACGGCGGCCCTGGTCGAGGCGTTCCAGAAACTGGCCCATGACCTCGGTTGTGTCGCCGTGCAGGCCCCGCCGCGCTATTTCCCGGCCGAGGCCTTGCCCCGATCGGCCGACCTGGCCCGCGTGACCGCCTGGGCGCAGGAGTTGCGCAAAGCCATGCGCCATGCCGAGCACCCCTGGAACGCATCGCTCAAGGCTGAAAGCCTGTTGTTCCAGGCCCGCAAAGCCATGGCCCGATGACCCCCTGGGTTGGGTGCGGTGATGGTTTTGCCGGGTAAACGTGAGTGAATTCACGCCCGTGTCGCAAAGCAAGGCGCTAAACTTCCTCCACATGAGCGATACACAATCCGCCGCAATGATTTCTGCGTTCGCGCCGTCCTCCCCAGGGCGTGGTGCGATGTCAGCCAGTGCTTCTTCTGCCCCGGCCAGCACGGCAGGTGGTGCTCGACCCAGCGTGATCCAGCTGGTGTTTCGCGAGCGTGGCGCTCTCTATGCCGCCTACATCCCGGCCTTTGCCGATGGGGGCCTGTTTGTGCCCACCTCGCGTGAATATCGCCTGGGCGACGACATCTACCTGCTCCTGTCCCTGCCCGATGACGCGCAGCGTTACCCCGTGGCCGGCAAGATCGCCTGGATCACTCCCGCCAACGCATCGGGTGGCCGCACCCAGGGCGTGGGCGTGAAGTTCCCCAGCGACGAGAAGACGCGCCTGCTGCGTCTGAAGATCGAAGAGATCCTGGGCACGTCGATTTCATCGGCCAAGCCAACGCAGACACTCTGAAGCTGGCAAGATCGCGGTTTTGCCGCATCTGCCTCCTCGCGTTGTCATGTTTGTCGATTCCCACTGCCACCTCAATTTCCCGGACTACGCTGATCGGTTTGACCAGGTTCTGGCCGACATGGCTCAGGCACAGGTCGATCGCGCCTTGTGCATCAGCACCACCCTGGAAGACTTCCCCGCCGTTCATCGGCTGGCGGTGACGCACCACAACCTGTGGGCCACGGTGGGCGTCCACCCCGACAATGAAGGCGTGCGCGAACCCACCCTTCAGGACCTGCTCGATGGCGCAGCCTTGCCCCGGGTGGTGGGCATCGGCGAGACAGGGCTGGACTACTACCGCCTGGGTGAGCGCACCGTGGCCGACATGGCCTGGCAGCGCGACCGCTTTCGGGTTCACATCGAGGCATCCCGCCAGACCCGCTTGCCCATGGTGATCCACACCCGGCAGGCCAGCGAGGACACCCTGGCCATCTTGCGTGAGTCAGGGCAGGGGCAGGTGGGCGGTGTGTTCCATTGCTTCACCGAAAGCATGGACGTGGCCCGGGCAGCCCTGGACATGGGGTTCTACATCTCCTTTTCGGGCATCCTGACCTTCAAGAACGCGGCTGATCTGCGTGAAGTGGCCAAATTTGTGCCGCTGGAGCGTTGCTTGATCGAGACGGACTCGCCTTACCTGGCGCCCGTGCCTTACAGAGGCAAGACCAACAGCCCGGCCTACGTGCCGCACGTGGCTGCGCAGGTCGCATCGCTCAAAGGCATCTCCACAGAGGACGTTGCCCTTGCGACAACGCGCAATTTCGAGACTTTGTTCTCGCAGGTCATGGCCTGACAAAGGGTTTGCACACACCGTTGGATGACAGCGTGTCAGAGAATTTCTGACATGAGGTTTAGTCATTGAGCGACTGGTCGCCTTGATGGCGCCACCCTACATTGGGTCCATCAACCCGGTCATTGCTCTCAACGGAGGCACCATGCAGAAACAAGGTCTTTACGCCAATCCATTCGCCCTGATGATGGACCCCCAGGCCGTCGTCGAAGCCATGGAGCGCTCCGAGCGTCTCAACCGCCTGCAAAGCCGGGTGTGCCGTCCGCTGGACAAGCCACTGATTCCCATGGTCGATGGTGAAGCCGACTCGGATGACACGGAAACCGACCGTCGTGCATTGCACGCCTGATCGCGTCTGACTCACGAGTCAGCGCTGCGCGCCCTGCGCGGGCCAGCGTGACTCCAGACGTTTGCCGACGGCGGCCACGCCCAGGCACATGGCGGCATACCCTGCGGCAATGACCAGGTAAGCCTCCAGGAAATAGGGGCGCCAATCGGCGTCGCCACTCAGGCTCAGGCTCATGGAGCCCGTCAGCTCATGCAGGCTGACCACCATCACCAGTGCGGTGTCCTTGAGCACACCGATCACGTGACTGACCAATGGCGGCAGTGCGCCACGCAGCACCTGCGGCAGCACGACCACGCGTTGCGTGACCCACCAATTGGCGCCCAGCACCTGAGCCGCTTCGGACTGATCCTTGAGCACGGCGGCCAGACTGCCGCGCAGGATCTCTGCCGCATAGGCGGCTGAAAACACACTGAGCACCAGCAGCACCCGACTGACCGGGCCCAGGTCCCACGCGCTGGGCAGCCAGGCCGGCAGCACAAATGCGGCCATGAACAGCCACATCACCAGGGGCGCACCCCGCACCACTTCAATGATCGCTGTGGTCGGCACGCTCAGCCACCCCGGGCCCATCTGCCGGGCCCAGGCCAGGCCCAGGGCCAGGGGCGCGCTCAGGATCAGGCTGCAAGCCGTCAGCAACAGGGTCAACGGCAAGCCACCCCATTGCGCGGTGTCGACCACGCTCAAACCCAGGCCTGGCCCCCACATCAACCACATGCCGGCCGGCCAGCTCAGGAGCGACACCACCGCGGGCCAGGTCGACGAACGGGTGGGAGCCGACCAGACCGACCTCAACAACCACGCCAGTGACAAGGCCCAGGCCAGCATGGCCAGGGCAGGGCGCCAGCGCTCGGCCTCCGGGTAGCGACCAAACAGCCAGGCCATGCCCTTGACCTGCACCACGCCCCAGCAGGCGCCGTCATGCACCACCGCCCGGCACGCCGCCAGATCGGGGCGGAAGGTGGCCTGCAGCACGGCCCAGTCCAGCACATGCCAGCCCAGCCAGGCCACGGGCAACCACCACAGCCAGTGGACCCGGTGCGGTGTCTTGCGCATGACCGTGTTCATGCGCTCAGTGCCAATCTGCTTTGCCGCGCCAGCAGGTTCATGACCAGGGAGACCAGCAGGGACAGCAACAGGTAGGTGCCCATCATCAGGCCGATGCAGACCATGACCTGCCCGGTCTGGTTCAAGGCCGTGTTGCCCACCGAGACCAGGTCGGGGTAGCCCACGGCCACGGCCAGTGAGGAGTTCTTGATCAGGTTGAGCACCTGGTTGCTCATGGGCGGCATGGCCGAGCGCCAGGCTTGCGGCAGCAGCACCCGCCACCGAACCTGGACTCGGGTGGCGCCCAGGGTTTCGGCCGCCTCCAGCAGGCTGGCGGGCACGGACAACACGGCCGCCCGCACGATCTCGGCCATGAAGGCGGCGGTGTAGGTGCTCAAAGCCAGAGCCACGGCCAGAAATTCAGGTGTCACCGCAGCGCCGCCCTGCACATTGAAGGCCTCTTGCACGGGGATGCTCCATTGCCCCTGCGCGGCATCCCACCAGGGAAAGCTCAGCCCGCCTTTGCTCAGCCACAGGCCTGGCAACAAGGGCAGGGCCTCGGTGGGGTCGGGCAGCCATTCAACCAGCAGGAAGTACCACATCAGCAACTGCACCAGCAGCGGCACGTTGCGGAAGGTGTCCACATACAGCGAGGCCAGGCGCCGCGGCACGGGGGCCGCAGACAGACGCCCCAAGCCCAGCGCAGCCCCCAGGATCAGGGCCAGCAGCAGGGCGGGCAGGCTCACGCGCAGCGTGTTGCTCAGGCCCACGAGAAAGGCCTGCCACAGCGGCTCACTGGCCTGGAACAGCCAGCCACCGGTCTCGCCAATGTCAAAACCGGCCGGTTGCGACAGAAACGCCAGCAGGTCCATGCTCAGGGCCTGGCTCAACGGATGGGCGGCGGGTACATCAGGCCGCCCTGGTTCCACAACCGGTTCAGCCCGCGGGGCAGCTTCAAGGGCGACTGCGCGCCGACGTTGCGCTCATAGATTTCAGCATAGTTGCCAGTGGCCTTGACGATGCGGACGGCCCATTGGCGATCCAGCCCCAGCAGCTTGCCCATGTCTTCCGTGGTGCCCATGAAGCGCTGGATGGACGGGTCTGGATCGGCCTTGCGGCTGTCGATGTTGGCCTGGGTCAGGCCCAGCTCTTCGGCCTCCAGCAAGGCAAACACCGACCACTTGACGATGGCCAGCCAGTCGTCGTCACCACGCCTGACCATGGGCCCCAAGGGCTCCTTGGAGATCAGCTCGGGCAGGATCAGGTAGTCCTCCGGCTTGGGGGCTTCCTTGTTGCGCACGCTGGCCAGGCCTGATGCATCGGTGGTGTAGGCCTGGCAGCGCCCCGAGAAAAACGCCTTGAAGGCCGCCTCGAAGGTGTCAAACACCACGGGCTTGAGGTTGAGCTGATGGCGGCGCGAGTAGTCGGCCAGGTTTTTCTCGGTGGTGGTGCCGGCCTGCACGCACACCTGCGCACCCTTGAGCTGCCGCGCACTGGTCACCTTGAGCTTTTTGGGGATCAGAAAGCCTTGCCCGTCAAAGTAGGTCACGGCCACGAAGTGAAAACCCAGCGACGCATCGCGCGTCAGGGTCCACGAGGTGTTGCGGGACAACAGGTCCACCTGCCCGGACTGCAGGGCTGCAAAACGCTGCTGCGCATTGAGCGGCACATAGCTGACCTTGTTGGCGTCACCCAGCAGGGCGGCGGCCACGGCACGGCACACATCCACATCCAGGCCCTTCCAGCGGGTGGCCGTCTCTGGTGCCGAGAACCCGACCACGCCGGTGCTCACCCCGCAGCGGAGCTGACCACGCTGTTTGATGGCGTCGACCATGGACCCGGCGTGTGCAGGGGCGGCCATCATCGTGGCCAGGCTCAGTGCCAGGGGGCCGAGCCAGCGCCGAACTTTGACGCTTTCGTCACTTTTTCTCATGTTGATCAGGGTAAGCGTGGAGGGTGTCCAAGACCTCCAGCATACGTCATGCCATTAAGGTGTTGCCATGCACAACGGCAGGCATTCTCACGGTGCGTCATGGATGGATCAGGCTCTGGACCAGGGGCTCGATCGGCTTTGGTTTGCCCAGCCGCTGGAGGACCGCTTTCTGGCCGACCAGGCGGAGCAGCGATTGCGCCTGATGCGTCGTGCGACCTGGCTGGCCGCCTTGTTTGCCTTCGGGCTGGTGGGGGTCGATGCCTTGCTGCTGCCAGATCGGCTGGCCTGGTCCCTTTGGCTGCGGATCGGGGTCTTTGTGCCCGTGTGTGTGGTGGGCCTGGCCATCATTTCCCGCTGGGCCTCGCCCAGGCTGAGGGAGTGGGCCCTGGCGAGCGCTGGGCTGTTCGCAGCCGTCTTGTGCCTGGCCGTGGCGCTGCCCAGCCAGAGCCCCCATGTGGTGGACAGCCTGGTGTCCTTGACCGTGGTGGTGGTGTTTGTCACGTCCATCACGCGCTTTTGGCCATCCCTGGTCATGTGTGTGTGCGTGGTGGCGGCACAGGTGGTCGGTCTGCGGTGGATGGGCTTGCTGGACGGTGCGGTGGGCATGTCCAGCACCATGCTGTTGATCTCGTGTGTGCTGTTCACCTTGTATGGGGCTTACGCGCTGGAGCGTGACCAGCGGCACGCCTACCTGATGGCGCTGCAGGAGGCGGAACTCCAGCAGGCCTTGCTCAAGGCCAACGAGGCGGTGGCACAAACGGCCAGGACCGATGCCTTGACCCAGGTGTCCAACCGCCGCCATCTGGATGAAGTGCTGGCCCAGGTCTGGGCCCATTCGCAAGCTCAGCAAGCCTCACTGGGGCTGCTGTTGCTGGATTGGAAGTGGTGTGTTGGTTTGAGTCTGAAGGACCTTGCTGGGTGCTTTGTATACTTTCTACGATGTATA
>DAORJC010000113.1:0-9799 GCA_035438885.1 Aquabacterium sp.
GGGACCGCCCACATGAAGCCCTGCCAGCCACCGACTCGGCGCCGCCCCGCGCTGCCACGCCAAAACGCTCACACCCACATCCGCTGAGTCAGAATACGCTCCCCCAGCCTCCCCGCAAAGCCCACCAACATGCAAGCCCTCCTCGATGCCATCGCCCAGATGGACATCCCCCAAGACGCCCAGCGCGTGTTCCACGGTCGAGGCGGTCTGCACCCAGGCTGCGAACATTGGTCGCTGGACTTCTTCCCCCCCGTCTGGGTTCTCACCAGCTTCCAGCCCGTCAGCGACGATGAGCTGAACACCCTGGGCACCGCCCTGGCCACCCGCTGGCAACAACTGGCCCCCGACCAAACCCTTCACTGGGTCTTTCAATGCCGGCACGAAGGCCGCACCGACACCCGCCTCATGGCCGGCAGCGTGCCCGACCCCCATGTGGTGACCGAACAAGGCCTGAAGTTTCGGGTGCATGTGCTCAAAGGGCAGAACCATGGCCTGTTCCTGGACATGGCCGAAGGACGCCGCTGGGTGCGCGAGCACGTGGCCGCCCGCCAGCGCGTCAAGGTGCTCAACCTGTTTGCCTACACCTGCGCTTTTTCAGTGGCCGCACTGGATGCCGGGGCCCGACAGGTGCTCAACCTCGACATGAGCGATGGCGCACTGGCCGTGGGCAAGCAGAACCACCAGCTCAACGGCATCACCGCCGATGCCAGCTTCATGCCCCACGACATCTTCAAGACCTGGGGCAAGATCTCCCGCATCGGCCCGTATGACCTGATCATCGTCGACCCGCCCAGCTACCAGAAGGGCAGCTTTGTGGCCACCAAGGATTACGCACGCCTGATGCGCCGCCTGCCTGATTTGCTGATGCCGGGTGGCCATGCCCTGCTGTGCCTGAACGCGCCCGAACTGGGCACCGCCTTTTTGCAGGACCAGATGCGTGAGCTCGCGCCCGAGCTGACCTTCGTGCAGCGCGTGGCCAACCCCGCCGTGTTTGCCGACGTGTCCGAGGAGCGATCCCTCAAGGTGCAGGTCTACAAGGGACCGGAACTGCCCGAATGACCGCAAGGCAGCACGCTGACCAGGCACAAAAAAACCCGCCAGAGCCGAGACTCTGACGGGCTGATGCTCAGCTGGAAATGATCAGTTCAGCTGGCTGGCGGGCACCACAGGCAGAACCACACTGGAGGGGCGGGCTGCATCGTTATACACGGTGGTGACGTTGCCATTGGCCAGGGCCTGCTGCGGCGTGGACCACACGCCCATGGCCTGGTTGCTGGCGCTGATCGCCACGCGCAGCTTGTGACCCTTGCGGATCAGGGCTGCGGCGGGGAAAACCTCCACCGAGACCAGCATGGGCTTGCCCGGCACCACGGGCAGCTTGGCCGCCTCGGTGAAGGGGTGCCATGGCTGGATCATCACACCCTTGACGAAGCGCGAACGGGTGACGTCCACCGCGCGGTGGCTGACGGCCTGCAAGCCGGTGGTGATGGGCGTGGCGCGGCCCAAGGCGTCCACATCGTCCACACGGATCGACAAGGCAGCTTCGGTCTTGGTGGTGGACACCCAGACGTCCGCCTGGATGGGGCCGTTGATGTAGAGGTCGCTGGTCTGCGTGGGCGTCTGGAAGATCAGCGCGTTCTGCGAGTTCTCCACCGTGTTGCTGTTGGTGTAGCAAGCCTTGGGCAACAGGCCGCCGATGCCCAGCGACCACTGCACGTAGCTGCTGGAGCAATCACTGCCGTCATTGATGGTCACCTCGGACTTGACCGTGGTGCCGTCATCGCTCTTGTTGTAGGTGACCACCGCAGCCTTGGGCTCGCTGATGGTGCGTGCAGCTTCACTGGCACCGGGCTTGGCCGTGGTCAGGGTCTTGTTGCCGCGCAGGTACATGCGCTGGGGCGTCATCTGAGGGTGCGGCCAGTCGGTGGCACGGGCGTAGCGGGTCGTGCCCAGAATGCCGTATCCCTCGACGAACTGCGTCACGTTGGGCAGGGTGGCCGCACCGGTGTTGATGCCCTTGAGGTACTGGTCAAACCACTGCAGCATCAGCGCGGAAGACCCAGGCGCGCCCTTGGACGTGAAATTGTCAGCGCCACTGGAGGCAGACAGCACGGACTGGATGTGGGCACCCTTGAGGATCACCAGCTTGGTGTTGGCATTCTTCTTGAGCTGCTCATACAGCAGGGGCTCATCGCGCTGGAAGATGTCGTTGGAGCTGCCCACCAGGAAGGTTGGCACCTTGATCTTGTTGACGCCTTCGATCGGCGAGCGGATCGACCAGAAATCGCCATCGTCGGTGGCAAAGCCGGTCTTGCCGGTCAGGGAGTTGTCCACCG
Source organism: Aquabacterium sp. (assembly GCA_035438885.1). GTDB lineage: Bacteria > Pseudomonadota > Gammaproteobacteria > Burkholderiales > Burkholderiaceae_C > Aquabacterium. The sequence continues at coordinate 2,337 of DAORJC010000113.1, forward strand.
TCGGCAGGTACCAGCTGTCAATGGCGGCAATGTGCTGCTCGTTGGCCGCATTGATCAGGTCCGCAAAATCCGGGTTGTTCTTGGCCGCGTTCTTGTTGGACACGCTCAAGGACTGCGTCAGGGGCAGCCACAGGCTGATGAACTGGGCATTGAGCAAACCGCCGATGCCCACCGTGCCGCGATAGGCATCGCCCATCGGCACTTGCGCAAAAACAGCCTTCACAGCGGGGTGCTGCTGCTTGGCGGTCTGCAGGGCGGTGATGCCCAGATAGGAAGTGCCGGCCAGGCCGAGCTGGCCATTGAACCAGGGCTGCTTGGTGACCCAGTCCACCGCATCGGCATGGCCTTGCTGCTCAGCCGCACCCAGCAGTTGAGCCTCGCCCGTGGACATGCCCGAGCCGACCACATCCACCGCCACCGAGATGTAGCCACGCTTGTTCATGAACTTGTCCACGCCACCCACCAGCAGGGTGTTGCCCGACTGGAAGACGCTGCCCAGCAACTGGCCGGTGTCGATGCGATAAGCGGTCTGGGTCAGGATGACCGGGAAGGTGCCAGGCACCGGATTGCCGCTGGCATCGGCAGGCACCGACACCAGCACGGCCAGACGCTGACCGGACGCGGTGCTGATGAACTGCAAGGGCAGGGTGACCGAACCGGCATGGTCCTCACCCCGCGTGTATTCCTTCCACGTGCTGCCGGCATTGGTCGTGATGGCCGTGTTGGCCTGGCTGGTGGTGCCGCGGGTGCCCAGTGTCGTGGTCTGGGCCATGGCCAGGCCGGTCGCACCGACCGCCAGCAAGGCCGCAGCGATGCCGCGAAGCGCGAAGGTTGTGGAAGAGGTCATGTGTCTGTCTCCGTTATTGTCTGAATGCGGTCACTCAAGAATGAGTCACATCCTAAGAAACAGGGACACCAACACCTATAGCCGCAGAGACCAACCTATTGACTTTGATGGCACAGACTTTCCCTGAGGCGCCTGTGTAAGCTCACTCATCCGCGGGGGTGGCCCGCGGGTTGCCCCCAAGCCCCTCGCGCCAGGCCGACGGCGTCAGGCCCACCCAACGCCGAAAGGCGCGATGAAAGCTGTGCACGGACGAGAACCCGAGTGATTCGGCAATCTGCTTGAGCGGCCTCTTGCCTTCGGCCAGCCAGCGCTCGGCCATGAGGCACTGGCACTCCTGGATCAGGTCGGCATGGGTCGTCCCCAGCACGGCCAGTTGCCGGCGCACGCTGCGCTCGGTCATGCCCAGGTGTTGCGCGGTCTCTGCCACGGTGGGCAAACGAGGAAAATGGTTCAGCAACCACTGGCGCACCTGCTCGGCCAGGTTGGATCCGGCATGCATGGCTGCCAGGGCAGAGTCAGCCCTGGTCCGGGCAGCCACATAAGCCACCGGATCATGACTGGTCAGGCGGGCATCCAGCAGCGCAGGATCAAATCGCACCACGCATGCCTTGCGGTCAAAATTGATGCGGGGCCCGAAGGTCGACGCGTAGCGAGCCTCGTGCTCGATCGGGATGGTGTGCGGAAAGTCCACGTGATGGATGCCTGCGGTGGTCGCACCGGCAAACCTCAACATCTGCACCGCGCTGGTCGCCACCTGCTCCATGCGAAAACGACCGCTCAAACCGCCATGGACCACCGGCTGCACCAGGAGGTGCGCACCCTGCCCGGACTCCACCAGCTCGATCTCGGACCGATCCAGGGCCAACCTGGCAAAGCGACTCAGGTCCTCGAGGGCCTGACGCAGACTCGGCGTGCTCACCACCAGCGGCGTGATGACGCCGTACTTCATCAACGCAAGGCTGCGGCCGACCACCAGGCCAAACGCCGGATCACCCGTGGTTTCAATGGCCGCGGCCATCATCCGGTCGAACACCGACACGGGCACCCACTCGCCGTCCTCCTTCAGGGCCTCGTTGGACTCGATGCCGCATTGCTGCAAAACGGAACGGGAATCGAAACCTTCGATGTCCAGGGCGTAAGCCAGAGTCTTGAGGTTGACAGGCGCAATTTGCATGGGAGCCGGGAAAGTGAAGTTCGAGAAACGCCGATGATCCAATTCGCGAGTCTGGCCTGTTTCTCACGGGCAAGGTCGCACCACACACTGGTGATTACCCTGATCACCCCCAACCCAGGCGCCCGCGGGCAAACCGTGCGAGACCCCGACTTGTTGACTAAACTTCACGCATGACGTCCACCACACCCCAACCCACCCTGCCCGACCAACTGTCCATCGATCCGGACAGCCCGCACTACAACGCCGCCGTCTTCGAGCACGACATCGGCATCCGCTTCAATGACAAGGAACGCTTCGATGTCGAGGCCTATTGCATGAGTGAAGGCTGGATCAAGGTGCCCGCCGGCAAGAAGGTCGACCGCAAGGGTCGCCCTCTGACCATCAAACTCAAGGGCAAGGTTGAGGTCTTTTACCGCTGAACCCCGAAAAAGGGGGGGCCCACCCCCCACTTGAGGCGTCAAGTCAGGGACATGCTCGCCGATATGACAGCATGGCCCTGAATTTGTCGAGCGCTGTGCTTTCAACCGATCGTTCTCCTCCCCACCCGTTGAGCGCCCTCTTTCTGGGCGCCGATTGGAAGCAGCGCTTGCGCACCCGCCGCAGCCTGATCGGTGGGCTGGGCTACCTGGTGGTGGCCCTCTTGCTGTTCCGGGCCGCCAACTCGGGCACGCTCCCTCTGCCATCGGTCCAAGCCGTGACGGGCGCCATGGCCGCCCTGGTGTTCGTGCTGTACGTCGTCCTGCGCAGCGGCTTGAACCGCCGCTTCCGGGATCCGTCGCTGACCATGATCCAGATGCTGGCCCCCGCCACCATGGCCGGCTGGATCTACACCTTCAGCGGCCCCTGGCGTGATGCCATCCTGGTGGCCCTGGTGCCCGTGCTGCTGTTCGGCTTCATGAACCTGAGCCCCCTCAAGACTCGCTTGCTCAGCGGCTACAGCCTGGCCTCCATCGGCGTGGCCATGGTCTGGCTGGTACAGCACCACCCCGCCGATTACGACATGGGCAAGGAGCTGGTGCGCTTCATGCTGCTGGCCGTGATTGTGGTGTCCATGTGGCAGGTCACCAATGCAGATGCTGAAGAGCAATCGCGCCCCATGCGCACCCTCCTGAGCTGGGTCTTCACGGATGACGCCAAGCAGCGCCTGCGCATCCAACGTTACATGGTGGCGGCCGCCAACTTTGTCATTTGCACGGTGGTGCTGGCCTACGCCGTGACCGTGGGCGAGGTGACCCCCGCCGCCGGCCTGGCGCTGGGCACCTACATGATGAGCACCGTGGGCATGTTCTATGTCCTGCTGCGCAGCGGCCTCAACAAGCGGTTCGAGGACCCGGCCCTGACCCTGCCCCAGATCATCGTGGCCTTGACCTCCGTGGTCTGGGCCTACGCCATCCTGGACCAGTCCCGAGGCGCTGCCTTGATCCTGCTGGCCCTGGTCCTGATGTTCGGCATGTTCAACCTCAGCGCCCGCCAGACCCGTCTGGCCACGCTGTTTGCCCTGGCCTGCCAGGGCCTGACCATGGTGTACATGAGCTACACCGACCCCGCGCGCTACCCGGTGCGCCTGGAGCTGATCCACTTCCTGTTTGCCTGCACCTCGCTGCCGACCATCTCTCTGCTGTCAGGGCAGCTCAGTGACCTGCGCGCGCGCCTGAAGGCCCGCAAGGTCGAACTCAGCCAGGCCCTGGAGCGCATCCAGACGCTGGCCACGCGCGACGACCTGACCGGCCTGTTCAACCGCCGGCACATGATGGAAACGCTGGGCCTGCAAAAGAAGTTCAGCGACGGGGGCGGCCGAATTTTCTGCGTCGCCATCCTGGACATCGACCACTTCAAGAATGTCAACGACACCCACGGCCACGGGGTGGGCGACGAGGTGCTTCGCAGCTTTGCCACCACCGCCCAGTCCGTGCTGCGCGATGCCGACGTGATCGCTCGCTGGGGTGGCGAGGAATTCCTGCTGATGCTGACCGACTGTCGCCTGGATCAAGCCGAAGAAGGTCTGGCCCGGCTGCGAGAGATGGTCAACAGGGCGCAGGTGTCCCACACCGTTCCCGAGTTGCGCATTGCCTTCTCGGCAGGCCTGACCGAACAGCGTTACGAAGAAACGCTGGACCAGACCATCGAGCGCGCCGACCAGGCCCTCTACAAGGCCAAACGTGGCGGCCGCAACCAGACCATCATGTCCTGATCACAGCCCCGTGGCGGCAAAGCCCGCCTCGACCCAGGCCTGCGCGCGACTCGGGCTCAACCTGAAGTCAGCGCACACTTTCACGCGAGCCGCCTGTTCTCCGAAGGCATCCTGAGCCGTCAGGTAGGCGTGAGGGTCGTCGTCATCGGGCACGATGTCCAGCATCACCCGCCAGGACACCCCCTCTGCGCTGACCGAAAACTCCTTGTGAAGCAGCGCATGAAGCTGCTGCTCATGCCGCCGCAGCACCTCAGAGGCCGTCTTGACCAGCGTGTTGAACGCCGACACATCCAGCGGCTTGGGGTTCTTCTTGTCCCGCCCCATGGTCCAGGGGCCGACCAGCGCGGGCTCGGACTCGCCGTCCTTGAGCATCTCGACGGCCCAGCCATCGTCGTCTTCGTTCTTGATGACGCGGGCCGTCCAGCCGTTGTCCTGCCACAGGCGGGGCGATTTGATGAGGTCGTCAGGAGAAGGGTCAAGCATCGCCCGATCTTAAGCCAGCACCTCAGGCGCCCGCCACCCTCAGCCCGTCAGTGCCGCGCGGGCAAGATCAGCAAGGCGCCATCCTCTGCGCCCGGTTGCGGCACCACCCGGCGGTGGTCCTCCTGGGTGACGCATGCGCGCCCCTCGCAAACCTGCCAGCGCAAGGGCCAGGTCTGCCCGGCCGCAGACGGCGCCTCCAGCACCGGCAAACGCACCTGCGTGGCCGAGGCGCCCTGCACCAGCGCCTCGCAGGTGGCCCAGTACCCCACCCATCGGTGCGCCACCGGCCGCGCCTTGGCGGCCAAAGGCACCAGCACCACCGAGGTCCAGCGCTGAAAGCTGCCGCTGCGCCCCACCCCCTCGTGGGCCAGCGTCATGCACACCCCCCAGGGCTTGCCGTGCGAGCTCACGGCAAAAGCGTCCAGCGGCGTCCAGTCGGGCACCGGCAGGTCACGCGCCGGCCGGGTGGTGCGGGCCTTGAAGCGCGGGCCGCCGTCCCAGCGCAGGGCGCCGTCGCGTTGATCCACGCTCAAGGCACCCACGCGGGTCTGGCAGTGGTCTGGCGTGAAGCAGCCTTGCACCAGGGGCAAGGGAGACAGCGCCGCGGGAGTCTGTCCCACGTGGAGCGCAAGCAACCACGCCCGGGGCGAGTCAACAACGTGGCTGGCGGCCGCCCATGCGGGACTGCCGCCGATCAGCGCCGAGCCCCACCAGACCACCAGAGCCAAGACCGCGGGCACCACGCGCGAATGCGAGCCGTCCGTCATTTGTACGCCTTGTTGCCCGTGGCCTTGATGAAGTCATCGTTGTACTTCCAGAAAATGGTGCCGCCGTGAGCGGCCGTGGACTCGTATTTGTGCGTCCACTTGCCTCGCAACTTGGTCGGCTGCCCCGTGGCACTGAGCCACCAGTTCTCGCCCGGCACCTGCTTGCTCTCGATGTTGTAGATGTTGTGCGAGGGCTGGGTGATCAAGATGCCACCCTTGACCTTGGCATGGTTGGCATAGTTGGATTTGATGTCCGCACCATCCCAGAAGTACGCGCCGTTGGAATAATCCAAGCCACTGTCAGACAAGGCATTGAGCGCCCCCAACACCGCAGCAGACATGCCAGGGTCAGACGCAATGGCCACCGCACTGGCCTCGCTGAGCTTCTTGAACCGCTGGTTGCCGTCGTGGGCCGCAAACGCAAAGGTCTTGTCTGACTGGATGAATGAGGTGATGCTGGGGTAATTGCGCGCCTTTTGCTGACGCACCAGCACGTTGGCGATGGCGGCCATCTCTTCGAACACGTTCAGGCCAGATCCCTCGCCATAGGCCGTCGCCGCCAGGATGCGCACATGGGCGTCCAGCAGCACCGGGGGCTTGGGCGCTGCCACACCCGCCACACCCGGCGCGGGCATGGCCACCACAGCAGAAGTCCCGGCATCCACCGCGGGCGCCGCCACGGTAACCAGGCCCAGGGGTCCGGGGATCGAGCCAGCCATGTTGTGAGCCTCCTTGGGGTTCGTGTGACCACAGTGTAATGTTCACAGGCAACACGTCCAGTGCCGCATCACCTGCGGTTCAGAAGGCGCGCTTGTCATCTTGAGGGTGATGGCCCACCATTGGCTCGGTGGGCGACCACAAAGGAGTTTGATGTCCACGTGCCTCTACCCAACATTTCGCAGGACGGGCGCCGCAGTCCTGGCCTCCTTGTTCATGCTCATCCCCAGCCTGAGTCAGGCCATCGACAACCCCGACGGCACACGCTGGCTGGCGCCCTTTGAGCAGCAATGCCAGGATTTTGAGACTCGCCTGCAGACCCAGGCAACCGACGATGCAGCCATCCTGGCGGCCTATGCCGATCACGAGCGTTACCTGGACGGGGAGCTCAACCGCGCTTATCAGCACCTGCTGACACGCCTCAAGGGCAAGGCCCGGCAGCAGTTCATCGCGGCGCAACGCCAGTGGCTCAGCTTTCGCAAGGCCGAACAGGCCTTCATCCTTCAGGATTGGACGCCGGAGCGCTTTGGCCAGTCGGCACGACTGACACGTGCCGCATCCAGGGTGCTGGTGCTCAAGCACCGAGCCCATGAACTCGTGGCGCACGTCGACAGCCAGTGATCTGATCAACCGCCCGATCAACAGAGCCCCACACCATGCCCAAGACCCAAATCAAGAATGCCGTCCGCCTGGAGTTTGCCCCCGACTCCCTGGTTCAAAGCAACCTCTCTGGAGCCGCCTTCACCGGCGAGTGGCTGTGGGTCGCGGGCGACGAAGCCTGCGGCCTGGAGCGCCTGAAACGGCTCCCGCCCGTGGGCGCAGAGAGCTTGCGCTTTGGCGAGGTGCTGGACGTGCCCCTGGCCGACCTGCTGGACCTGCCGGGCAAGGCCACGGACGAGGCCGACCTGGAAGGCATGGCCGTGGCCGATGGCTACCTGTGGGTGGTGGGCTCACACGGGCTCAAGCGCAAGAACGCCAAGCCCGAGCTGAGCTCGGCAGAAAACGCCAAGCGGCTGTCCAAGGTCTCGCTCGATGGCAACCGGCGCTTGCTGGCCTGCCTGCCCATTGAGGACGACGCACAAGGCGAGCCCTGCCTGGTGCGGCAGGCCAAGGACGGCCGACGCGCCCGCCGCCTGAAGGGCGACTCGCAAAGCAACCTGCTCACCCAGGCCCTGGAGAAGGATCCCCACTTTGGGCCCTACATGGCCATCCCCGGCAAGGACAATGGCTTTGACATCGAAGGCCTGGCAATCGATGGCAACCGGCTGCTGCTGGGCCTGCGCG
>DAORJC010000114.1:0-9759 GCA_035438885.1 Aquabacterium sp.
CCCGCCACACCCAGTATGGATGGGACACCCCCAATGCCCTGGCGGCCTTGCCGGACGACGCCGAGAGCGTCGCCGAGTTGCTCAACATCTCCAAAGACGCCGCCATGCGCAAGATCCACGATCTGGATCACTGAGGCTGACGCCGCCGCCCGACGCCAAGATCAGCGTACCGTGACGCTGGACCTCATGGCCTGCACCGCACCGGCGCCCATGGCCGCACCAAAGCGCTTGGCCAGTCGCTCAGCAATGTTTTCCTTGACGGTGTAGTCGATCACGTCTTCGGCCTTGATCACCTCGCGGGCGATCTTGTCCAGGCTGCCCATCTTGTCGGCCAGGCCCAGCTTGACGGCCTGCTCACCATTCCAGAACAAGCCGGAGAAGGTCTCTTCGGTCTCGATCAGCCGTTTGCCCCGGCCGTGGCGCACCACGGAGATGAACTGCTGGTGGATCTGATCCAGCATGGCCTGGGCATAGCCCTCCTGCACCGGGTTGCGCGGCGAGAACGGATCCATCATCCCCTTGTTCGTGCCGGCGATCATGAGGCGACGCTCCACCCCGACCTTGTCCATCACGCCCGAGAAGCCGAAGCCATCCATCAGGACACCAATGGAGCCCACGATCGAGGCCTTGTCGACGTAGATCTCGTCGGCAGCCACCGCAATGTAGAACGCTGCAGAAGCACACATCTCCTCGCAGACGGCATAGACCTTTTTCTTGTGCAAGGTCTTGAGGCGGATGATCTCTTCGTTGATCAGGCCTGCCTGGACGGGGCTGCCGCCCGGCGAGTTCAGGCGAATGACGACCGCCTTGGCGCCTGCATCTTCAAAGGCACTCTTGAGGGCTGAGTTCAGGCTGTCCGCATTGGCTTCAGCATCCACAGCGATCTCGCCTCGCACCTCGACCAGGGCGGTGTGGGGCTTGATGGGTGCCGTGGCAGCGGGCATGGAGTCCAGGGTGGCCCAGATCATCGACAGCAAAAGACCGATCCACAACACCCGCCAGACCCACCGCCAGCGAGACTGACGGCGTTGCTCGCTCAGGTAGCTGCGTGCGAAATCCGTCAGCAATTGCTGATGAACGGCTGAGGAGGTGTCTTCAAGGCTCATGGTGGGGTGGGCTCGACAAATCAGAAAAGGGGCTGAAGCTGCTCGGTAGGTTGCCAGAACACCTGGCCATCACGTTCGTGCAGGGCAATGGGGATGAGGTGCTTGCCGTGACACGGCCCGGACACACACAAGCCATCCGAAGGCTCGTACAAGGCGCCATGCACCGAGCAGATGATGAAACGCTTGTCCTGGTCCCAGAACTGGCCTGGTTGCCAATCCATCTCGGAAGGCACATGGGCACAGCGATTCAAAAAGGCCTGGGCCTGATTGTCAAAGCGAATGGCAAACGCAGGGGCCGAACGGCCATCTTCCATCACCTCGAACGTGAAGGATCCATCGCATTCCTGCAGGTCGGCAGACGCGCACAAGGGCTGAGGGGTCAGGTCCAGTTCAGGCATGGTCGTTGAGCCATTGGTGCAACTGGGCCACCGAGTGGGCCACCAGGCGGGTGTCGTACTGGGCAAACGCTTCGGGCTCGTGCGCGCCGTAGCTGACGGCAATCGAGGCCGCCCCGGCGTTGGCCGCCAGTTGCAAGTCGTGCGTGGTGTCGCCGATCATGAGGGTGCGCTCGGGCTCCACCCCGAATTCGCGCATCAGCTCCTGCAGCATCTGTGGGTGCGGCTTGGATCGGGTCTCGTCGGCGGTGCGGGTGGCGTCAAACACGCCCCGCAACTCCACATGCTGCAAGGCCTCGTTCAGGCCCTGGCGGGTCTTGCCCGTCGCCACGCCCAGCCAGTGCTGGCGCGCCTTGATGTCTGCCAGCATGTCCAGCGTGCCTTCGAACAGGCTGAGCTCATGCTGGCTGGCAAAGTAATGGTGGCGATAGCGTTGCCCCAGTTCAGGCACGCGGGCTTCGTCCAGGGTCGGGGCCACATGGCGCAGGGCATCGTGCAATCCCAGGCCGATGACATAGGCCGCATCCTGGCGGGCCGGCACGGGCAGCCCCAGATCGGCACAGGCCGACTGGATGCAGCCCGCGATCAGGGCGGTGGAATCGAACAAGGTGCCATCCCAGTCAAAGACGATGAGATCGAACTGGCGGGGTCGTAAGGTGGTCACAGCGGGCAATTGGGCAAGACAATCGGGCAAGTCAATGGGGCAGAAAGCTCAAGGTTGCTGGGAGATCAGATGATCCACCAAACCCTTGCATTCTGGTGGCAGTGGGGCCATCACGGCGATCTCCTCCCCCGTCACGGGGTGGGGCAAACGCAACTCACGGGCATGCAGGAACATGCGCTCGAATTTGCATCCAGGCACGATGCTGCCCTTGGCCAGCGCCTTGTTCAGGGCGAAATCACCGTATTTTTCATCGCCAATGATCGGATGGCCTTCGTGACACAGGTGGACCCGGATCTGGTGGGTGCGCCCGGTCTTGATGGTCACGTCGAGCAGCGAAAATTGCTCGAAAGTCTTGAGCACCTTGACCAGGGTGATGGACCGCTTGCCCTCGTCGGCATCGTCAGCCACCGCCTTGACACGCCGCTCACCCTCTGCAGTCAGGAACTTGTGCAGGGACACGTCCACCACCTTCTTGGTCGCTGGCCAATGTCCAGCCACCATGGCCACGTAGGTCTTGTGGGCCGTTCGGTTGCGGAAACATTCCTGCAAGGCGGTCAGGGCGCTGCGTTTCTTGGCGATCAGCAAAATGCCGGAGGTTTCCTTGTCCAGGCGATGCACCAATTCCAGGAAACGGGCCTGGGGACGGGCGCGGCGCAATTGCTCGATCACGCCAAAATTCACGCCGCTGCCCCCGTGTACGGCCACGCCAGCGGGTTTGTTGAGGGCGATCAGGTAATCGTCTTCAAACAGGATGGGAAATTCACGAGCAGGCACACTGGCCTGATCGGTGCTGGGTTCGGGCAGGCGCACCGGCGGTACCCGAATCTCGTCGCCCAGGTTCAAGCGGGTGTCTGGCTGAGCCCTGGCCTTGTTGACCCGAACCTCGCCACTTCGGATGATGCGGTAAACAAATGGCTTGGGAGCACCCTTGAGTATCTTGGTCAGGAAATTGTCGAGGCGCTGACCTTCGCTGCCCTCATCGATGCGCACGTATTGAACGGCGACAGCGGGCGTTTTCATTCCTGGGGAGGCGTTTTTCACGCCTATAATGGGCTTAGCCACGATTGAACAAGTGTATTGTGATTGTCTAGATTGCAATGCAGGCAAAGCCCGACGTGAAGTGTACCGTTCAGACCTCTGAGCTGAGCCCGTCAGGCGCCATTCATTCATGGTGTGGCAGGCGTGCCTGCCAAAAAAGACCGATGGTGATGCAACACCGCGTGTTGACGTCGAGAAAGCCGCCCAAGGTGCGGTTTTGCGATGGCGGCGGCGGCGTGAGAGGCAACGTCGATCGAACCCACAAACAAGGTTTATGGGTGGCAGCGAGCTCAACCCGTTTGAGACGCTGACACCCGCGTCAAGAGTCAAAACGCATGATGGGGCCCTCCAAGGCTTGTGTTGCTGATACCCCCCGCCTGGCCGCCCGTCGCATCGCGACGGTGCCTGTCAGTGAGCGGGCGCGGTCGCAACGCCCTTGGCTGGCTCACCCCGTCGTCCCCATCCCCCACTTCACCCGCTCCAACGGTCTGCGCGCACCTGCGTGCCGGACCGCGGCGGGCTGCGTGGACGGTGGCCGTGCGCTGCAACCCTTGCCGTGTGCGCCCTTGCTGCACTGACAAAGCGCAACCACAAACGCGCGTCAGAGACAGCCCAGGCAATTCCTTACCCGGTTCGTTCATGTTGATTCGTGCATCTACAGGTGCTTCAGACCTTCGGGTCTGAGGCGCACAGGGGCTTTGTCCGGTTGCCATCCCGGACGGGCCTCGATGTCACTGGAGTGAACATGAAGCGCATGCTGATCAACGCCACGCAGTCGGAAGAACGACGCCTGGCCATTGTCGACGGTCAAAAACTGCTCGACTTCGAAACCGAAATCGAAGGGCGCGAACAGCGCAAGGGCAACATCTACAAGGCCATCGTCACCCGTGTCGAGCCTTCCCTGGAAGCCTGTTTCGTCGACTACGGCGAAGACCGCCACGGCTTCCTGCCGTTCAAGGAGGTCTCGCGGCAGTACTTCAAGGAAGGTGTTGAAGTCCGCTCGGCCAAGATCCAGGACGTGATCAAGGAAGGCCAGTCCCTGCTGGTTCAGGTCGAAAAGGAAGAGCGCGGCAACAAGGGCGCTGCCCTGACGACCTTTGTGTCGCTGGCCGGCCGCTACCTGGTCCTGATGCCCAACAACCCCCGTGGCGGTGGCGTGAGTCGTCGCATCGAGGGCGACGACCGCGAAGAGCTCAAAGAAGCGATGGATCAGCTCGAATACCCCAAGGGGATGAGCCTGATCGCACGCACGGCAGGCATCGGCCGCAGCGCTGCCGAGCTGCAGTGGGACTTGAACTACATGCTCAAGCTGTGGACGGCCATCGACGATGCCTCCCAGCGTGGCAAGGGCGCGTTCCTGATCTACCAGGAATCGTCGCTGGTCATTCGCGCCATCCGCGATTACTTCACGGCAGATATCGGCGAGATCCTGATCGACACCGACGACATCTATGAACAAGCCAAGCAGTTCATGGATCACGTCATGCCCGAGACGGCCAACCGCGTCAAACGCTACCGTGACGATGCGGCGCTGTTTGCTCGCTTCCAGATCGAGCACCAGATCGAGACGGCCTTTGCCCGCACGGTGAACCTGCCTTCGGGCGGCGCCATCGTGATTGACCACACCGAAGCCCTGGTCTCGGTGGACGTGAACTCGGCCCGCGCCACCCGTGGCAGCGACATCGAGGAAACCGCCACCCGCACCAACCTGGAAGCGGCCGACGAGATTGCCCGCCAGATGCGCCTGCGCGACCTGGGTGGCCTGATCGTGGTCGACTTCATCGACATGGAAGAGTCCAAGAACCGCCGTGAGGTCGAGCAACGCCTGCGCGATGCGCTGCGCTTTGACCGTGCCCGTGTGCAGTTCAGCACCATCAGCAAGTTCGGCTTGCTGGAGATGTCGCGTCAGCGTCTGCGCCCTGCCCTGTCCGAAGGCTCGCACATCACCTGCCCTCGTTGCAACGGCACTGGCCACATCCGCGACACCGAATCGTCGGCGCTGCAGATCCTGCGCATCATCCAGGAAGAGTCCATGAAGGAGAACACATCGGCCGTGCACGTGCAGGTGCCGGTGGAAGTGACCTCTTTCCTGCTAAACGAGAAGCGCACCGAGATCACCAAGATCGAACTCAAGCAGCGTGTTCACGTGCTGCTGGTGCCCAACCGTCACCTGGAGACGCCCAACTACAAGCTGGAGCGCCTGCGCCATGACGACCCCCGTCTGGACAACATTCAGGCCAGCTACTCTCTGATCGAAGAGCTGCAGGAAGAAACCGGCATCACCCGCCGCGAAAAGACCAAGCCCAAGCAAGAGCCTGTGATCAAGGGCGTGCTGCCAGACCAGCCGGCCCCGATCGCCCCACCCAAGCCTGAGCCCGTGCTGGTCGCTGCCCCGGTGGCCCCAGCCCCCAAGCCAGCGGCGGCAGCCCCTGCCTCTGGCGGTTTCTTTGGCTGGATCAAGAGCCTGTTCAGCGCGCCGGAGCCTTTCACGGCGCCGGCACCTGCACCCGTGGTCAGGCCCGCACCATCGGACGCCGAAGGGCGCGATGGCAAGGGTGGTCGTGGTCGCCGTGACGGTCAGCGTCGTGGCGAGGGTCGCGGTGAAAGCCGTGGCGAAGGTCGCAGCGAACGCGGCGAAGGCCGTGGTGAGCGCGGTCCACGCCGCGGCGAACGCACCGAGCGCCCACTGGCCGAAGGTGAGGTCCGCGAAGAACGCCCAGGTCGTGGTGGCCGTCGTGGCCAGCGCGAAGAGCGTGCTGGCGTGGAAGTGCCAGGCGGTGTCGCTGCGGAAGGTGCCCGTGAATCCAACCGAGAAGGTGGTCGAGAGGGCGGCCGTGATGGCAATCGCCGTCGCCGTGGTGAGCGCACCCCGCGCGAAGCCGGCGCCGAAGGCCTGAACGAGCAACAAGACGACCAGGCCCAAGCCTTGGCTGGCGAAGGCCGTGCCGACGCGCCTGTTAGCGATGATGCCCAAGGCGAGGCCCGCGAAGGCCGTGATGGTGGCCGTCGCCGTCGTCGTGGTGGTCGTGGTCGCGGCGGTGAGTCCGAAGGTGCTGCTGGCGAAGAGGGCTCGACTTCTGTCCAGGTGTCGACCGAAGGTGGCCCTGCCGCCGACGAAGAGTCCGCACCCCGTCGCCAACGTGAGCGTCAACCCCGTGGCGAGCGTCAGCCCCGTCGCGAGATGGAAGAAGCAACCGTGCAGACGGCAGAGACCAGCGGCCTGAGCTTGGCATTGCCCTTGAGCGATGACATCGGCACAGGCCCCTTCAGCCTGGCGCCTGAAACGGCGACTGTGGCCCCTGCGTACACCCCTGCGCAAATGCCAGCGGCTGAAGCAGCGCCCGCACCGGCACCGGTTGCTGACGCACCAGTGGCTGCAGCGCCCGCAATGGTGGAAGCTCCAGCGCCTGTGGCGGTCAAGGTCGAGGCCTACGCCTTGCCCATCGACGATCTGAACGCACTGGCTCAGCAAGTGGGCCTGGAATGGGTCAACTCCAACGAGGAGAAGATCCGCCAGGTGCAGGCTGCGATTGCCGCAGAACCCAAGCCCGTGCATGTGCCACGCGAGCGCAAGCCGGCCGTGGTGCTGGACGAAGGCCCGCTGGTGCTGGTGGAGACCCGCAAGGACCTCAACCAGGTCAAACTGCCCTTCGAAGACGCGGCATGATCGCCTGATCGCCCAGCCATCAAGGCAGTCGGGACAGCGCCTGGTGATAGGGCGCGTGGTGCATCAGTTCGTCCCAGGGCATCGGAGCCTGCTGGGGCAACAGGTCCAGGCGACGGGCTTCGCTGTCCGGGCTGGGAGACCACAGCCCTTCACCCAGGGCGGCGCTCAAGCCATCCAGCAAGGCATCCACAGCCTGCCCACCCTTGATCGACTGGTTGCACAACAGCACCATGTCGCAACCGGCGTTGAGGGCGGCAATCGCACCCTGGGTGTGGCTGCCCGCCACGCTGGCGCCTTCCATGCTCAGGTCGTCGCTGAAGATGGCCCCCGTGAAGCCCAGTTGCCCGCGCAGGATGTCCTGCAACCAACGAGGCGAAAAGCCTGCCGGCAGTGAATCCACCTTGGGGTAGATCACATGGGCTGGCATCACGCTGGTCAGCACGGTGCTGAGCCACTCGTAGGGCTTGGCATCGTCGGCCATGATGGCCTTGAGGCTGCGCTTGTCGACCGGCACGGCCACGTGAGAGTCGGCCGCCACATGGCCATGCCCCGGGAAGTGCTTGCCGCAGTTGGCCATGCCGCCGTGCAGCAGGCCTTGCATCACGGCACGGGCCAGGGTGGTGGCGACACGGGCATCTCCACTGAAAGCACGGTCGCCAATGACGGCACTCTCGCCCCAGTCCAGGTCGAGCACGGGCGTGAAGCTCAGGTCCACGCCGCAGGCGCGCAACTCTGACGCCAGCACATAGCCACAGGCGCTGGCCGAATCCATGGCCGCCATGGCGCCGTGGCCTTCTGGCTTCTTGCCGTCTTTCATCCACATCTCACCCAGGGCCCGCATGGGCGGCAGGTGCGTGAAGCCGTCGGTGCGAAAGCGCTGCACACGGCCCCCTTCGTGGTCCACACAGATCAGCACATCCGGGCGGATGGACTTGATCTCGGCACACAGTTGCGTGACCTGCGCGCGACTCTGCCAGTTGCGCCCGAACAGGATCAGGCCGCCAGTGAGCGGGTGCTTCAAGCGACGGCGGTCGTCGGCGTTGAGGCTCAGCCCTTCGATGTCCAGCACCACCGGTGCGTGGCCGATGGCCTCCTGAACGGAGGCGTTGGACGGGCTGTTTTTGCGGGAGGTCTTGGCCATGAAAAACTCAAGGGTTGAGAGAGATGGATGACACCACGACGAAGGCCAGGGCGTGCCCGACCTCGTCGCTCAAGGAAATGTGGGCACGCCAGCCGCGGGCCTCGAACCACTGGGCCAGCGCGCCATGCAGGTGCAAGGTGGGCTGCCCTTCGGGGCTGCTGAGAACCTCGCACTGACGCCACCCCATGGGCGACCGCATGCCCAGGCCAATGGCCTTGGCAAAGGCCTCCTTGGCGGCAAATCGGCTGGCCAGGTACGCCACGCCTCGGGCAGGTACCTGGGCCAGGCGTTGCTGGAACACCGGCAACTCCTGGGGGCCCAGGATTTTTTCGGGAAGGCGCATGCCCTGACGTTCAAACACCGCCTGGATGCGGCGCACATCGCACAGGTCGGTGCCCACGCCCACGATCATGTCTGGCGGCTCCGCACGATCTCGGCCTTGTAGTCGGCAATGGCCTGGCGCATGCCGACCATCAGGGCGTGCCCCATCAAGGCGTGACCAATGTGGAGCTCCTCCACATCGGGCAAGGCGGCCACGATGGCGGTGCTGCTGGTGCGCTGGGCGGTGGGCATCCAGGGCATGGCGGGGCCGGTCTCGCTCAAGGCCAGGCCATGTCCGGCATGGGTGCGCAGCCCCAGGCCTCTTGCGTGTGCAATGCCGCGGCGCAGGCGCTCCAGTTCTGTCTGCACAGCCGCATCGTCCTGCGCCCACCAGGCGTTGGCCAGGGCACCGGTGTGCAGCTCCACGCAAGGGGCGCCCGCCTCGGCACATGCATCGATCTGATCCAGATCGGCCCCGATGAACAGGGACACGCGCGAGCCAGCCTGGGCCAGTCGTGTGCAGGCATCCTTGACCCGGGCCAGTTGGCCGCGTACATCCAGGCCGCCTTCGGTGGTGACTTCCTGGCGGCGCTCGGGCACCAGGCAGACATGCTCGGGCTGGATGCGCTCGATCAGGGCGATCATCTCGTCGGTGACGGCGGCCTCGAAGTTGAGGGGCGCCTTGATGTGCGCCTTCATGCGTTCGACGTCGGCGTCACGGATGTGGCGACGGTCTTCGCGCAGGTGGAAGGTGATGATGTCGGCCCCTGCCTCCAGCGCCACCTGGGCCAAGGCCACTGGGTCCGGGTACAGGCCGCCACGCGCATTGCGCACGGTGGCCACGTGGTCGATGTTGACGCCCAGCAGTGCGCCGGGGGCATGGGTCCATTGGAGGGGAGAGAGGCTCATGGTGCTTGTGTCAGGTCCATCATCAACTGGCGGGTGCGCAGCGGCAGTGGACCCACATGATAGTGAAGGACAGCGCGCAACAGGGTGCGCAGGTCGGAAGAACCCAGTGCACAGGCCTGCAGCAAAGGCTCCGGCATGGGGGATTGCAACTCGTCAAAGACAGGGCTGAGGGTGGCCTCCAACTGGCGCAACAGCCAGCCCGGCAAGGAAGGGTCGTCGGCCAGGGCTTCGGTCACACCCAGCTCGGGGTCGACCGTGTAGCGCACCTCGTCCAGCAAGGGCTGCCCACGTGCGCTGTGCAAGGACAGGTCGGGCAGGTGCCCCAACTGGCGCAGCACGATCAGCTCGAAGGCGCGCAGGGAGGCGTGCAAGGTCCCCGGGTAAGTCAAGGCAGGCAGCAAGTGAGCGTAGGCATCCCACAGCCGCGTCAAGCGGTCATGCCGGGGCAGCAGGCGCATGAGCACCTCGTTGGCGTAAAAGCCGGGCAACAGCGCGGGCCCACCCGGCCAGGCCGGGCC
>DAORJC010000115.1:0-9637 GCA_035438885.1 Aquabacterium sp.
TCTCCTTCCGGCTGATCCAGGTCTATGCGCGCGCCCTGCAGACCGCCGAGGGCGCTCGCGCCCAGCTGGAAAAGCGCGTGCAGGAGATCAGCGGCGAGATCCAGCGCAACTTCACGCAGATCGCCGAGCTGCGCGTGGAGCAGATTGCCGAGAAAGAGCGCAAGCGCATCGCCGCCGACCTGCACGATGACCTGGGCGCCAAGCTGCTGACCATCGTGCACACCAGCGACAACGACCGCATCTCCACCCTGGCGCGCGAGGCCCTGGAAGAGATGCGCCTGTCCGTGCGCGGTCTGACCGGCCGGGCCATGCGTCTGCCCGATGCCCTGGCCGACTGGCGCGCCGAGGTGGTGTCTCGCCTGGGGCAGGCCGGCATCGAGGTCGAGTGGCGTCACCCCATGGACGTGATGGACGAGCCCCTGTCGGCCCGCACCTATGTGCAGACCACCCGGATCATCCGCGAGGCCGTCAGCAACATCATCAAACACAGCCAGGCCTCGCACGTGGTCATCACGACCGAGGTGGGCGAGCACGACTTCCAGGTCGCCATCCAGGACAACGGCAAGGGCATCCCCCTGGAGCTCGATGGCCGCCTGGACCGGGGGCATGGCATGGCCAGCATGAAGCACCGCGCCAAGCAGCTCAGTGGTCAGTGCCTGGTCGAGTCCGGTCCGGGTTTCGGCACGGTCATCCGCATGACCTTGCCCCTTGAAATCGACGCTGTGGCATCCGCGCTCCTGTCGGGTGCTAGCATCCCATCCCAAAGGCGTGGCGATTCAGTCGCGCCCAATTGAAGAGAGGTTACGGCCATGAAGCAAATTCTCCTGCTCGAAGACTTGCCCGAGATTCGTGCCTGGCTCAAGACATTGGCCTTGCAAGTCTTCCCTGGCTCCCAGATCAGCGAGTGCGCGCGCATCGACGACGCGCTGCAACTGGTGGGGGCCATGCGCTTTGACGTGGCCATGCTTGACCTGGGGCTGCCAGACGGCTCAGGGGTCGAGGTGGTGCAAGCCCTGCGCGAAAAACAACCCGACGTCCAGTCGGTGGTCGTGACCATCCATGACGACGACGAGCACCTCTTCCCCGCGCTGCAGGCCGGCGCCTTTGGCTACCTGCTCAAGGAGCAGTCGCGCGAGCAACTGGCCGAGCAACTGCACCGCATCAGCCAGGGCGAGCCCCCGCTGTCGCCCTCCATCGCCCGCCGCGTGATCCAGTACTTCACGGCGCAGGCCAAGATGCCGCATGTCCAGATCGGCAACGAGGCCGACTCCGTCACGCCGCACGTGCAACTGACCGACCGCGAAAACGAAGTGCTGCTGCGCGTGGCCAAGGGCTTCACGCTGCCCGAGATCGGTCAGCAGCTCAACCTGTCGCGCCACACCATTGCCGACTACGTCAAGCAGATCTACCGCAAGCTCAACGTGTCCTCGCGCGCTGAAGCGGCCCTGGAAGCACAACGCCTGGGCCTGTTCCGCCGATGATCGCTCGTTTGACCGGCGTGCTGGCCGAGAAGGCCCCGCCTTCGGTGCTGATCGATGTGGGGGGCGTGGGCTACGACGTGCAGGTGCCCATGAGCACCTTCTACAACCTGCCGGCCAGTGGCCAGAAGGTCACGTTGCTCACGCAGTTCATCGTCCGTGAGGACGCGCAACTGCTCTACGGCTTCCTGACCGCGCCCGAGCGCGAGTCCTTTCGCGAGCTGATCAAGATCAGTGGCGTGGGCCCGCGCATTGCCCTGGCGGTGCTCTCCGGCCTGAACGCCACCGAGCTGGCCCAGGCCGTGGCCAGCCAGGACACGGGGCGCCTGGTCAAGGTGCCCGGCATTGGCAAAAAAACCGCCGAGCGCCTGTTGCTGGAGCTCAAAGGCAAGCTGGCCCCCGTGCTCAGCGAGCCTTCGCTGCTGCGGGGCGACACGCATGCCGACATTCAGCAGGCCCTGCAGGCCTTGGGTTATTCGGAAAAAGAAGCCCAGTTGGCCGTCAAGCAACTGCCCGCGGACGTGGGTGTGAGCGAGGGCATCAAGCAGGCCCTCAAGGCCCTCTCGCGCTGACCTGGCGGCCGTCCGGCCACGGCAGGGGCGGCGTCTCAGGGCATGATGTCGGGTTATGCACACCGATCGTCCTGTTTTTGCCATGCGCTCCTTGTTGTCTTTGATGCTTGCCTTTGTGATGGCCCTGGTGCTCGCTTCGGCCGTTTCCTCCCCGGTCCGGGCCCAGGGCGCCAAGGCGCCCCCCCCCAAAGCCGCCCCGGCGGCGGTCATGAACACCTCGCAGCATTTCTGCCAGGCGGCCGTCAAGCGCATGCCCAACGTCAACATGGCGCTGTGTGCTCGGGCACAACTGACGCCCAATGGCGGGCGCTCGGTGCTGGGGCGGTCCATCTTTCAGCGCGATGTCATCTCGCCCAATCCGCGCCTGAGGGTGCTGGTGGTGGGGGGTATCCATGGCGACGAACTGTCGGCGCCCTCCCTGACCCTGCACTGGATCCAGCACGCGCTGCAGACGCCCTCCAATGTGCACTGGCGCTTTGTGCCCCTGCTCAACCCGGACGGCCTGTTGCTGGATGTGCCCACGCGCACCAATGCCCGCGGGGTGGACCTCAACCGCAACTTCCCCACGCCCAACTGGGACAAGGAGGCGGGTCTTTACTGGAAGGGCCGCACCCGCAACGACCCGCGCCGTTACCCCGGCCCCAAGTCACTGTCCGAGCCGGAAAGCCGCTGGCTGCATGACGAGATGGAGCGCTGGAAACCTGACCTGATCGTGGCCGTGCATGCCCCTTATGGCGTGCTGGACTTTGACGGCCCCACCTCGCCGCCCCAGCGCCTGGGACGCCTGTACCTGGACCAGGTCGGCATCTTCCCGGGCAGCCTGGGCAACTATGGCGGGGTGCACAAGAAGGTGCCTGTGGTCACCATCGAGCTGCCCAGCGCCATCCGCACCCCGCAGGAAGCCGAGATGCGCCAGATGTGGCTGGACCTGCTGCGCTGGATGGGTGAGCGACTCGGGGCCGATTGAGGCCCCTGAGGTCGCCTTATTCCTGCGGCCCCTTGGCCTTCATGGTGGCCAGGATGGTCAGCAGCCGCTGGATCTGGATGGGCTTGACCAGGTAGTGGTTGAAGCCCGTCTGCAGCGCCTGCGCGATGTGGTCCGGCAAGGCATCGGCACTGAGCGCGATCAGCGGGATGCGTCGCGTGGCCGGGCTGGCGCGCAGTGCCCGGCACATGTCCAGACCGCTGCCATCGGGCAGGTTGATGTCGATCAGGGCCACATCGGGCAACTCGCCCTGGATGGCCTTGAGCCCCTGCACCGAGGTTGCGAAGGACGACATCTGCACCTCCGGGTGGGCCGAGAACAGCGAGTCCATCAGGCTTCGGTTGAGGGCGTTGTCCTCGACATGGATGATGCGCAGCGGGGGCAGCTTGATGCGCTGGGCGGCCGCCTGGCTGGAGCCGGTCTCCTCCTTCTGGCTCAGCTTGTCGGCCAGCGGCAGGTTCAGGGTGAAGGTGCAGCCCTTGCCCAGGGCGCTGCTCACGCTGAGGGTGCCGTTCATGAGCTCGGCCAGCCGCTGGGCAATGGCCAGGCTCATGCCTTGATCGCCGTCATCGACCAGGTTGCCCTGGCCCACATGGCTGGTGCTGGTGGTGCCTGAGTTGAACGGCTGGAAGATCCGCGAGCCGTCCATGTGCGTCAGCCCCTCACCGGGGTGGCTGACCTCGATGATGCCGCGCTGCTGCTCGGCCAGTTGGCGGCAGGAGATCCACACCGTGCCTTCGTGGGCGCAGTGGGTGATGCCAAAACGCACCAGGGTCTGCAGGATGGTCCGGACATGGATCGGGTCGGCCCAGGCGGTGGGGCATTCGCCTTCGATGACCTGGGTGATGCGGTGCTCGCGCGCCAGCGCTTCGTGCTGGTGGCACACGTCCTTGCACAGCGAGGCCAGGCTCACGCGCTGGGCATGCACCGACAGGGCGCGGTCTTCGGCATTGGCCAGGGTGATGGCCTTGTCCAGCAGGTGCAGCAGCTGTTGGGCGGCCTGCTGGATGTTGCCCAGGTGCCGCTTGGCGTCCACCGACTGGTTGACCTCCATCTCCAGCAACTGCGAGAACCCCACGATGGTGTTGAGCGGGCCGCGCGCACCGTGGCTGAGCTGTCCCAGAAAGGTCGAGCGGCGCGCCAGGGCGACCTCGGCCTCCAGGCGGCGGTGGTGCTCCTGCTGGGCCCAGCGCTGGGCCCGCAGGTCGGTCATCAGCTCGATGTAGCGGTCGATCTGCCCTTCGGCATTGACCAGGGGGTGGATGGTGCGCTCCACCCAGAAGGCCTCGCCATTGCGGTGATGCTGGCACATGGGCAGGTGCTCGATGCCCTCGCCTCGCGCCAGGGTCTGGCTGATGCGCAGCACGGCCTCCACGTCGGTCTGCGGGCCACTCAGCAGCTCTTCGATCTGTCGCCCCTGGGCTTCTTCCAGGAGGAAGCCGGTCAGGCGGCTGAAGGCCGGATTGGCCCACCGGATGTTGCGCTGCGCATCGCAGACCACGACGGCGTCCGTGATCCGGTCAGCCAGCAGGGCCAACTCCTGGTTGGAGGCCTGGGCCGATGCTTGACCCATGGCCACGTTGTTGCGCGAAATGTCCAGCATGACTGGCTCCTGGCGGTTCGAGTTGTTGAGCCCCCCATGAAGGCGACGGGCAACCTTGTCTGCAATTTACACGCGAAAGTGGGTTTTCAATATCCCCAGAAGCCTGGCGATTTGAAGGGGTTTCACCAGATAGTGGTCGGCACCGGCGGCCATGGCCTCGTGGATGCTCTCGGGGAGGGCGTCGGCACTGAGGGCAATGACCAGGGGGCGTTGCTCGGGCGGGGTGTTGTGGCGCAGGAGGCGGGCCAGGCTCAGGCCGTTGCCATCGGGCAGGTTGATGTCCAGCAGGATCACATCGGGCATGTGTGCGTTCACCAGGTGGATGCCTTCGCCCAGGGTGGCGGCCATCTGGAGCTGAACGCCGCTGTCGTGGCTGAACACCGCTTCGATCAACAGCCGGTTCAATGTGTTGTCTTCCACACACAACAGATGCAGGGGCGGCAGGCGCCAGTCCTCGGGTGAGGGATCGGTGAGGGCGCCCCGGGTGGCCTGGGCAGGCGTCGGGTCGTCCGCGGCCGGCAGGGTCAGGGTGAAGGTGCTGCCCTGGCCGGGTTGGCTTTGCACGCTCAGGTCGCCCAGCATCAGCTCGGCCAGGCGTCGGGCCATGGCCAGGCCAATGCCGTGCCCCGGGGCCATGTCGCTGGCGCCGTCCAGCCGGGTGAAGGGTTGGAAGATCAGGCTCTGGGCCTCGGACGGGATGCCCACGCCCGGGTCCTGCACGCGCAGGGCGACCAGGTGGGTGGCTGCGTCCAGGGTCGCCGTGACCTGGATGGTGCCGGGGCCCGGGGTGAACTTCAGGGCATTGCTCAGCAGGTGGTGCACGATCTCGCGGATGCGCCGGGCATCGCCCATGGCCCGAATGGCGGGCACCGTCAGGCGGATCTGAATGCCCTTCTGACGGGCGCGCTCCTGCAAGGGCTCGATGCACTCGCGCACCAGCGCCGAGAGGTCCACAGCCTCAGGGGCGTAGTCCTCCAGCGTGCCCTCCAGCTGGGCCAGTTGCAGGGCCTGATCGACCAGGCTCAGCAGTTGCTGGCCGGCCTGCTCGATGATCTCCACCTTGTGGCGGTGCGGGTCCTCGGTCATGGCCTGGGCGCCGCGCAACAACAGGTGCGAAAAGCCCATCACGGCGTTCAGGGGCGTGCGCATGTTGTGGCTCATGCGCGAGAGGAACTCGGTCCGGGCCGCCTGGCTGGCCTCGATCCGCATGAGGGCTTCGCGTTCAGCCTCCGAGCGCACCCGCTCGGTGATGTCCTGCTCGATCACGAGGTGGCGGGCAATCTGCCCGGCGTCATCGCGGATGGGCATCACGGAGACCTCCGCCCAGTAGGGCGTGCCGTTGCGGGTCACACGCGGCAGGTGCGCCCGGGTGATGGCCTCGCCCCGTTGCAGGCGCTGGGTCATCATGGCGAGGGTCTCCTCGCGGCTGTCTGCGGGGCCGAGCAACAGCTGCGGATGCTGCGCGAGGGCGTCCATCAAGGTGTAGCCCGTGGTCTGCGTGAAACTGGGGTTGACCCAGCGGATGCGCATGTCCTGGTCGCAGATCATCACGGCGTTGGGCGAGCGGTCGGCCAGCAGGGCCAGCTCCTGATTGGCCAGGTGGGCACTTTGCAGCGCCTCGTGGGCGGCCAGCAGCGCCTGGTGTTCTCGGTGGTGGCGTGTCTGGTCCACCAGCGTGACGACCCAGGCCGGCGGGCCATCGCCCTGGGGGGCTCGGGTGAAGTGCAGGTCCACCAGCACCGGGCTGTGGTCTGGCGTGCTCAGCCAGATCTGCCGGGCCTCATGGATGTCTTGCGTGGTGGCGTCCTGCCAGGCCTGATGCAGGCGCGCGCCCTGGGCCTCGTCCAGTGCCAGGTCCTGAATCGGCCGGCCCTGGAGGCTCGATGGCGGGCAATGCAGCAGGCGGGCCAGCGCGGGGTTGCAGTCGGCCACGCCCCCCTGCTCGTTCAAGAGACACAGCGCCATTGGTGCAGCGTGCAGCGGGAGGCATTCAAGGCGGCTGGCCGGGACGGGCTCGTGTTCCGAGGCGTCCGTGCGCGGCAGGGAGTTCATCGCGTGCGTCCTCCTGGGCGCGCGCATGACCACAGTGCCACCGTGCGCAGACATGACTTGTCCGCCAACTCAGTGCTCGTTTCGGAAACACTGATAGATTCACCGAGTGGGTCCAAGGTGTTCCCCAATTTTTTTGATTTAGGACACCAGTTTAGGCCTTCCCTTCCAAATTCACCAGGGGCGGTTGCGCGGGGTCCGACGCAACGCTCACGCAGGAGCCATTCATGAGCAACATTTACGATTTCGAAGCCCAGACCATCACCGGCGAGAGCGTCAAGCTGTCCGATCACCGCGGCAAGGTCATCCTGATCGTCAACACCGCCAGCAAGTGCGGCTTCACGCCTC
This sequence comes from Aquabacterium sp., assembly GCA_035438885.1. Lineage (GTDB taxonomy): Bacteria > Pseudomonadota > Gammaproteobacteria > Burkholderiales > Burkholderiaceae_C > Aquabacterium. The sequence continues at coordinate 7,036 of DAORJC010000115.1, forward strand.
AGTTCGAGGGGCTGGAAAAACTCTGGAAGGACCTGGGCCAGCAGGGCCTGGTGATCCTGGGCTTTCCTTGCAACCAGTTTGGCGGGCAGGACCCAGGCGCCAACGACGAGATCGCCTCGTTCTGCCAGCTCAACTATGGCGTGAGCTTTCCCATGATGGCCAAGGTGGACGTCAATGGCTCGCAGGCCCACCCGCTGTACCAGTACCTGGTCAAGGAAGCGCCGGGCATCCTGGGCACCAAGTCCATCAAGTGGAACTTCACCAAGTTCCTCATTGCCAAGGATGGCCGCGTGCTGGGTCGCTATGCGCCCACCGACGCACCCAAGGCCTTGCGCGCCGACATCGAAAAAGCCCTGGCAGCTTGACCTGCGCAGAGCTGGGCGTCAGGGCCGGGCCTCAAGGCCTGGCCTTCAGGCTGCGCCGGCCAGGTTGAACGGGTTGGCCGTTTCGATCACGCGCTCACTGGGCGCGGCATCGTTGGTCACCACTTGCGGGCAACGCAGGCAGGCGCTCACGCCTTCCTGCGACCACCACACGCACTGCGTGCGGATGGCGCAGCGGGGCGGCTTGCTCACCACCACGGGCGCCAGTCGCACGGTGCGAATGGCCAGGCGGCATTGGCGCCGGTCTTCGTCAAAGTGCCAGCACTCGCTGCTTTGGGCGCAGGGCGCGCTGATGCGAAAGACCTCGGCCGGGTCCACCGGGGCGGTCATGGCGACCACCTCCGGCGTGACCGGCAAGGCCTGGTCCAGGTAAGTCACTTCAGGTTGCAGGACGGTGCCGCCGATCACGGCAAAGACCTGGGCCCCGGCGAGATGGTGCTGAGCGCTGGGGCAGGTGGGTGTGTGCGTGTCCATGAGGCGGCTCCCGTGTTCACAGACCGATCAGGATGCCCTGGGTGTTGACCTGGGGCACCGTGAACTGCTGTTGCAGCGACTTCATGATTTCGGGGTTGAGGATGCCGTTGATCAGCGGCTTGCGCAGCACGGCCGATGACAGCACGGCACCGCCACTGACGGCTTGCGTGTCGGCGGCCGACAGCTCCGTCATGCGGGCCGACAGGGCGCGCGAGACGCCTTGTTCGGCCAGGGTCTGCAGTTGTTCGATGCTGGCGCGGCCAGCGGTCTTGAGGGTTGTCGAGTTCATGGTGATGTCCTTTGAGGGTTGAGGTTCATCGGCGCCTGACCACCAGGGCCGATGGGATGAACTCTAGGGAGCGCGGATCGAGCGCACATCCTGCGAACTAGGGCCTCCCCTAGTTCAAGCTAGGTCCCCCAACCCTAGGGGGGCAGCACGGCGCGGCTTCATAATCGGGGCCTTCGTTCCAGGAGCCCTGTTGCCATGTTTCAGCACGTTGACGCCTACCCCGGCGACCCCATCCTCACCCTCAACGAGGACTTTCAGAAGGACCCTCGTCAGGGCAAGATCAACCTGAGCATCGGCATCTACTTTGATGAAGAAGGCCGCCTGCCCGTCATGCAGGCCGTGCGCCAGGCCGAATCCAGCTTGCTGGCCACCATCGGCCCCAAGCCCTACCTGCCCATGACCGGTCTGCCCGCGTATCGCGAGGCGGTGCAGCACCTGCTGTTTGGCGCCCAACATGAGGCCGTGACCAGTGGCCGCATTGCCACCATCCAGACCTTGGGTGGCTCGGGTGCACTCAAGGTGGGTGGGGACTTCCTCAAACGCTACTTCCCGCAATCGCAGGTGTGGGTGAGCGACCCGACCTGGGACAACCACCGCGCCATGTTTGAAGGCGCGGGCTTTCAGGTCAACACCTACCCGTACTACGACGCCACCACGGGCGGCTTGAAGTTCGACGCGATGCTGTCGGCCATCGATGCCTTGCCCGCGCAGAGCATCGTGCTGCTGCATGCGTGTTGCCACAACCCCACCGGCGTGGACCTGAGCGAGGCGCAGTGGCGTCAGCTCACGGCGGTGCTCAAGGCGCGTCGCCTGTTGCCGTTCCTGGACATTGCCTACCAGGGCTTTGGCGATGGCATTGACGAAGACGCGGTGGCCTTGCGCATGCTGGCCGATGCGGGCGTGAGCTTCCTGGTGGCCAACTCGTTCTCCAAGAGCTTTTCGATGTATGGCGAGCGGGTGGGCGGCCTCAGTGTGGTCTGTCCTGACAAGGCGCAGGCGCAACTGGTGGTCGGGCAGTTGATGTCGGCGGTGCGCCGCAACTACTCCAGCCCGCCCACGCATGGCGCGGTGATCGTGTCGCGGGTGCTGCAGACGCCAGAGCTGCGCCAGCTGTGGGCCGACGAGCTGACCGAGATGCGCCAGCGCATCAAGCTGATGCGTCAGCGTTTGTACGACGGGGTGGTGGCGCGCCTGCCGGGGCGTGATGTGAGCTACTTCATCAACCAGCGCGGCATGTTCAGCTACACGGGCTTGAGCGCGGCGCAGGCCGATGTGCTGCGTGAGACGCATGGGGTGTATGTGTTGCGCTCGGGGCGGATGTGCGCGGCGGGGCTGAATGTCAACAATGTGGACCGCGTGGCCGAGGCGATTGCGGTGGTGCTGGGGTAAGGCGCGCTTTTTCGGGGGAGCGCGGGGCGGCGCCGAGTCGGTGGCTGGCAGGGCTTCATGTGGGCGG
>DAORJC010000116.1:0-9529 GCA_035438885.1 Aquabacterium sp.
GCGGGCGTTGAACGCTGCGGCGGCCAGTTCCTTGTTGCCCTGCAGTTCACCGGCGATGACTTCGGCCGCCACATGCGCCTCGTGCACCGCCTTGTGTGCCAGCATGGGCTGGCCCACGATGTCGCCAATGGCGAAGATGTGCGGTACGTTGGTGCGCATCTGGATGTCGACGTTGATGAAGCCGCGGTCGGTCACGGCCACGCCGGCCTTGTCAGCGGCGATTTTCTTGCCGTTGGGCGTGCGGCCCACGGCCTGCAGCACCAGGTCGTAGGTCTGCGGTGCGGGGGCGGTGCCGCCCTCCTCGGCCGGTGCAAACGTCACCTCAATGCCTTCGGGCGTGGCGCGGGCGCCCACCGTCTTGGTCTTGAGCAGGATGTTGTCAAAGCGCTTGGCGTTCAACTTCTGCCAGATCTTGACCAGATCGCGGTCGGCGCCCTGCATCAGGCCGTCGAGCATTTCCACCACATCGAGGCGCGCGCCCAGGGTGCTGTAGACAGTGCCCATTTCCAGGCCGATGATGCCGCCGCCCAGGATCAGCATGCGCTTGGGGACACCTTGCAGCGCCAGCGCGCCGGTGGAATCGACCACGCGCGGGTCATCGGGCATGAAGGGCAGGCGCACGGCCTGGCTGCCTGCGGCGATGATGGCCTTCTTGAACGCCACCACCTTTTTGCTGCCGGTCTTGTCCTGGCCGGTGCCGGTGGTTTCTTCCACTTCGAGGTGGTTGGCACCCACAAAGGCGCCGTAGCCACGCACGATGGTGACCTTGCGCATCTTGGCCATCTGGCCCAGGCCGCCGGTGAGCTTGGCGATGACCTTTTCCTTGTGGCCGCGCAAGGTGTCCACATTGACCTGGGGCGCGCCAAAATCGACACCCGCTGCCGAGAGGTGCGCCACTTCATCCATCACCGCTGCCACGTGCAGCAGAGCCTTGCTGGGAATGCAGCCCACGTTGAGGCACACGCCGCCCAACTGGGCGTAGCGCTCCACCAGAACGACCTTCAGACCCAGGTCGGCGGCGCGAAAGGCGGCGCTGTAGCCACCGGGGCCGGCGCCGAGGACCAGCAGGTCGCATTCCAGATCGACCGTGCCGGCATAGTTGATTGCTACTGAATCAATAGCTAAAGGCGCTTTGGGGGCTTTCGCCTCAGGCACTTTGTCCTTGATTTCCTGTGCTGGCGCCGCTGCAGGCACTGCCGCAGCACTTTCGGCCACTTCCAGCGTCAGCAGCACCGTGCCCTCGGCCACCTTGTCGCCCAGCTGCACGCGCAGCGCTTTGACCACGCCGGCGTGGCTTGATGGAATCTCCATCGATGCCTTGTCGGACTCGACGGTGACCAGGCTTTGTTCGGCGCGGATGGTGTCGCCGGCCTTTACCAGCACCTCGATCACGGCCACTTCGCTCACGTCGCCGATGTCGGGAACCTTGATGTCCATTACTGTCATGCGGTGTCTCCTCCGGCTCTCAGAGCAGGATGCGGCGGTAGTCCGCCAGCACCTGGCCCAGATAGGCGTTAAAGCGCGCGGCCAGCGCGCCGTCAATAACGCGGTGGTCGTACGACAGTGACAGCGGCAGCATCAGGCGCGGCGCGAACTGCTTGCCGTCCCACACCGGCTTCATGGCGCTCTTGGACAGGCCCAGGATGGCCACCTCGGGCGCGTTGATGATGGGTGTGAAGTGCGTGCCGCCAATGCCGCCCAGCGACGAGATCGAGATGCACCCGCCCTGCATTTCGGCAACGCCGAGCTTGCCCTCGCGCGCCTTGGCCGCCAGCTCGCCCATTTCCTGGCTGATCGTGAGAATGCCTTTCGTGTCGGCATCCCTGAGCACCGGCACTACCAGACCATTGGGCGTATCGGCCGCAAAGCCGATGTGAAAGTACTGCTTGTAGACCAGCGCGTCGCCGTCCAGGCTGGCGTTGAATTCGGCGTGAAACATCGGATGCTGACATTAAGGTGCCATGGGCAAAGACTGCCGCGTAAACCATCAGCAGTTCTCGCCGGCTGTTGGGCTCACGGCCCAACAGCATCCAGCTAAATCGCACCGCGCTGTCAATCTCCAACACAATTTCCGGCAACTGGCCCAACGGTCTACCGTCCATCAGGGCGCGGCGCAACGCGCTCACCCGAACGTCTTCAGGAATTGCCGCCTTGCGCTCCTGGTGGATGCCGTCGGCGTCAATCTGAATTTGCCCCACTGATGCAGCCGCTGCAAAGTCTTGCAGCCGCTTTTCCAGGTGCTCTGCCAGCGGCTCCAGGGTTTCCTTCGGATCCTTTGAGAGACCCAGCTGGGCGTAGTGCATGTCCCGACTCTTTTGCCAGTCTTCCTTGACGATGAAAAGCGTGGCCTGGCTGCGAAACACAAAGCTTTGATCCAAGTACACGCAACCGTTGCGCAGCGCCATGCGCAAGGCAAATAGCGTTGCCCATTCGAACGCGGCCAGGGCTTTCTGGCGGTCCGCGCCTGCAATGATCTTCTGCCACCGGTTTCCCAGTTTGATGGTTGGGGTCGTGGCCAGGGATGTCGCACGGGCAGCATAGGTTTTGCGCAGCACTTCCAGCGCTTGTATCACTGGATGGTCTGCCTGGGCGGCCAGAGGCAGCGTCAGCAGCCTTCCCAACAAAGCACGCGACTGGTTTGGATGATCAACCAGATAGGTTCGCGCCAAGGCCGAGCGGCTGATTTTTGGGTCGGCCAGTACAGCAGTAGTCACTTCGACCAGCTTGGATTTGAGATCGGCGTGGGACAGATCCTCATCCTTGGCCAGTTTTCCCACGCTCAGCGCAAACTCCCGCAGCTTGGCGTGCGCATCCGCATAGGTGGGTGTGGTTTCGCGCGCGGCATCGTTGGCCATCTTGCGAATCCAGCGGCGCAGCATCAAGAGCAGCTGGTCCGAGGACGTACACAGGGCATAGCGCAGAAAACAGGCGACTTCCAGACTTCGGCGAGTCGATGTTATGCGCTTGCTGGCCGATGGCGCCCGGTGGGCGCAGCGCCGGGCATAGTAGCGGACGGCCGCGTCATTCACGGTGGTGGGCCAATGGTCGGCAACGCCCATGGTGCGCAAGTGGTCCACCTTGTCAAAAAATTGGGTGATCTGGACCGTGGACTGTTTCAGCGGTGCCGCCCACAGCCAGGATTGCAACGGGGTGCCATCTGCAGTCTTGGAGTTCAGGGCCGAATCCCACTCCTGAAGCTTTTGCTGGCCATACGCATGCTCAATTGCCTTGAGCAGTTGCGCTTCATGGTCCTTGAGCGCAGCGGCAATCAGGCTTTTGAGTTCACGGGGCGCAATTTGCAGGATGCGGTGGTCATAGAACCAGCGCTTCGTTTCAGGAAGAAGCGAGGTGTGGTCCGAGCGACCATTGAGCGTTTCGCGCAACCAGCGCACCACGTAGCGCCGCTGGTGTTCCGTCATCTGCTGGAAGCCCAGCGTCCGATAGGCCAGTTGCTGGTGCTCGGACAGCGTGCGCATGCGGTCAATGTAGAGGGACCGCAGCGTGCCCATCTCTGGCGGCTCAATGCCGAGCTGGGTGCCAAGGTGGCTCCACAGCACTTTCGGGATTCTGTCCACCGCGTCCAGGGTGCGCCCGCTCATGCGGATGAACCCCATGTGCAGGGCCAGGCCGATCCGGTGCAGCGGTTTGCGCAGCGAACGGATGACCGCCAGTTCGGCGGCGCTGTACGAGAAAAAGGTCGTGAGTTCGAAGTCGTCCAGGGCTGCCGGGATGTCACGCAGTCCCAGGAAGGGTGCTCTCCAATGTTCCACCGGAATCCTTGTTTTGGTCTTTGAGCCGGGCATTATCGGCTTGCGGGACGTTGATGCAAGAAAAGCTACCAACTGCTGGAAATCGCGTTGCCGAGACGCAATGTAGGCCTAATGCCGCTTTGCGGAGGGAGGGGGTCAGAGAATCAAGCAACCATGCGGGTTGCGAGAGGACGTGCCCTGGGAACCCGCATGGATAGGGGCTTCTGAAACGTCCTAAAACGCACTAAGAACAAGAGGACCCCGACTACCCCAATATATCGACACCACCGAGACAATGTCCTTGGCGGAGGTGCGCGAGCAGGCCTTCTCGCCCGGCAGCGAAAAAATTCATTTCCCCAAAATGCATGAGGCGATATGGCAGCGGTTCTCTATTGAGCGGCCCAAGGGTGCCAGTGCCATCTGGTTTCTGGAGTTTCAAAGCACGCGGGCCAAGGACATATTGCTTGCCATGCCAACGCCTGATGGCGGGGTTGAATATCACCAGGCCGGAGAGAATTTCCCAGACACCGCGCGAGAAGTCAATTTTAGAAACATAGTCTTCAGAATCGCGCTGCCAGAGAATCGACCTCAAATTGTCTACATCCGCATCGTCAGTCACGTTCAATTCTTCACTGCGGTCAAGGTATGGCATCCACTTGCGTTTTATGACATGGCCGTCACTGAGATGCGCAGTATCGGCTTGATAAGTGGTTTTTTTACCGTCATCGTCCTCATCAACTTGCTTTTATATGCACTGTTCCGCGAGAAAATCATCCTGTATTTTTTGTGGTACGCCACGGCCTACGTACTCACCTCAACAATTGCAACAGGAAGCCTGCAATGGCTAGGATTTCCCGCAACAAAATTGAGCCCGGATCTATTGATTGCTAACAGCTTTGTAACAATTTTAGTACTGGGAATATATTTTGAATATGAACTCATGCGCCTACCAACCAAAGGGGCCAACTTAGAAGCTCGGTTTGTTAAGCGACGATACGCGCTTGTCTCCGTACTGGGCCTGTGCCTGGTTACATCCATACTGATTCTGATCAATCAATATGACCTGATTGCCAAGACGCTGGTATTTGGCGCTGCTGCCTTGAACAGCATGTTGCTTCCGGTCTCCATCCGCTACCTCTTGCGTTCGAAGAATTTGGCAAACTCCTTCACGCTGTTGACCTACAACTTAATCCGCATTTTGATGCTCGCAAGATTGTTTCGAAGCTTGGGAATTATTGAACCCAGTATCTGGACGGAAGTGCGCTTTTCGAGCTATGTGGTTGTGATTTTTTTGGTGGCCACCACCATAGGGTTAGCCTGGATTCTTTTAGATACGAGACATAAGGAGAATCGGGCAAAACTCGATGTCGAAAACACGAAGGTCAGAGCAGCCATGGAGGCGCAGATGAACGCCGACCGTTTGAACTTCTTCCGAAGCCTCTCACATGAACTGCGAACGCCGGCAGCGGTCATCAATCTGACAGTCCAGAACTTATTGTTTGGCTCAGCCCACAATGGCGCGGACGACTTCAGTCTGAAACGCTATGAAAGAATTAGACGTGCTTCTGATCGGCTTAACGATTTGATTGATGTCCACATGCTGAGGCTGCATCCGGCGCCGGATAATTTGGTTTTCAAACCATCGCTGTGCGATGTACAGGAATTACTAGCCGATATCACGAACGATTTGCGGGCAGCTGATTTGGGGCAGGTTGAAATAGCAAGCAGTAATTTGCCTAATACCTTAAGGTGTGATGACGGGCTGGCGTGCATTCTGGTGAGAAACCTGGTGACTAATGCGCGCATCCATGGGGACCCGGGTGCTCCGATCAACGTGACCATCCAGGGCATGCGTAACCACGGGGTTCGTATTTCCGTCCATAACGTTGGCCAGAGCATTCCAGCGAATGAACTGCAATATATATTTAGGCCATTGCACCGCGGCGCCAACGGTGAACATAAACCCGGAACCGGGCTAGGCTTGTATCTTGTCAAGCGTATCGTCGATATCCATCAGGGGCGGATTCATGTCCATTCTTCAAATCGAAATGGCACCCAATTCACGGTATTTTTGCGTCAAACCACTGCTGCCAACGAGCTGCCTGCCTGCTGATGGCTTCCAGCCTAGTTGACAGCTCGACCAACCCACCGTGCGACACAAACTTCAGCTTCCAGGCCAGCAGTAAAAAACCGCGTACAACTTCAACTGCAGCACGCACTCGCCGCACCAAAGCTGCCCCCTCTGCACAACCGGGCAATGATCGCTTGTCGACGGCATTGGCCAGCACGATCAGCCTCAAACACTCGGCCAACTCTTCAAGGATGCGCTCACCCACCGCAAATCGAAATGGTTTGGGGAAATTGTTGTGCATTGGGTAATAAATTTGCGTCAGCGTCAGCACGTCTGAGAAAATTTGTGGATGCTTGAACTCCCGATCCATACAGACTCAACCCCCAAGACCAAAGCAGCGCACTTGGGCGCAGCCCACATCGCAGACATCCAACACTTGGCCAGGCAACTCTTCGCCTGTGCGGCCGATGCTGGCAACAGCGAACACAAGCTCGCACACTTCATGGCCTTGCCAGACATCGTTCTGGGCCTGGCTCGCGCCATCGCGCAAGGCACTTATCAACCGCAAGCGTTCACGGTATTTGCCGTAACGGACCCCAAACTGCGTGAAATCTTTGCGCCTGCTTTTGCTGACCGTTTGGTACACCAGTGGCTCATCCGCCATATCGAACCCTGGTGGGACAAACGCTTCATTGACGACAGCTACGCCAACCGCAAGGGAAAAGGCACCCACGCCGCTGTGAAACGGTTGCAACACTTTATGCGCCAACCGGGGCGCCGTTGGTACATCAAGCTCGACATTCAAGCCTGCTTTCCCAGCATCGACCGGCGCATTTTGTTGGGCCTTTGGCAACGGGCATGGCCCAACTTGCCCTACGGCACACAAACCCTGCAAAGACTTGATCAAGTCGCCACCGCGATACTGAGCCAGTCGCCCATTGACCCTCCCCCTGTACGCAGCGGCAACCTTGCGTTGCTCAAAGAAATACCCCTGCACAAATCCTTGTTTCAATGCTCTGCTGGCGTTGGGATGCCCATTGGCAGCCTGACCAGCCAATTTTTTGCCAACGTCTACCTCAACGAGCTGGACCAATTCATCAAACACCAGCTCAAGGTGAGCGGTTATGTGCGCTACGTGGACGACTTCGTTTTGCTGGCCGACGACCCCCAGACCTTGATGAAGTGGAAGGCGCGCGTTGAACAATTTTTGCATGAGCAACTGCGCCTGACACTGCACCCCCATAAAATCGTCATGCAACGCTGCGCGCAGGGCATGGACTTCCTGGGCAGTATCGTGTACCCCCACCACACCCTGACACGGCAACGCACGGTACGCGCCCTGCGCCGAAGGATCGCGTGGTTCATGTACCTGCTGGCGCCCCAAGAAGTGGGCGCTGTGGCACCACCCGAACGCGGAGAATGGGACAAATGGCTGGCCCTGCACTCGATCAGGTTGGCCAATGGCGACGCCTCGCCTGTGCTGCTCAGGCGCATGCTCTCCACGCTCAACAGCTACTACGGGCTGCTTGGCCATGCCAACACCTACACGCTGCGCAAATACATCTATCACCACTATTTGGGAAGCTTGCGCCGCTACTTTTTGCCTGCCGATTTGCGATACTCCCATTTAAGAATCCGTGCACACTGGTTGATGCAGTCTGACCTGTGATGTTGCTCTGACGGGCCAGCCAACAGCCACCCAACACCCACTCAAAGGACAGCCGCCGCGTAATTGTTGTTGGCGTTCGGTTTGTCATTCAAGTTGCCGTTGTTGAGGTTCACGTTGACGTGCCCAGAAGGCGAAGGCGCGCCAGTCCAAATGTTGTTGGACCAGCCGCCCGGATTGCGTTTTCACTGTGTTTCGCCACGATGGCGAAAACCTCCAGCCTTGCCGTTTGCACCGCGCGGCCCCTAAGATGCGGCACCCCGAAGACACCGCGGAAAACGCCAGCGACATCCCCTATAGGCCCCTTTTATCTGCCGCCGTGACGGCAGACCCCATGAGGCGCGGGCCCCGAACCCGCAGGTCCGGGGCCCGCGGAATGCACCTGCTGCCAGTGGCACTGGATGGTTGTTAACCTCCTTTCCTTGAATTGAAAACATCAAAACAGTTGAAAAAATTCCAGCCGCACAGCGGCTGGAATCCAAGTCAAAGTTCAAACCTCAAACTTCGAAGCGCTTCGCTCTGACGGGCCAGCCAACAGCCACCCAACACCCACTCAAAGGACAGCCGCCGCGTAATTGCCGTTGGCGAGCGGGCAGTCATGCAAGTGGCCGAGGGTGAGGTTCACGTGGACGTGCCCAGAAGGCGAAGGCGCGCCAGTCCAAATGTCGCGGGACCAGCCGCCCGGCCGGTTGTCCTCGTTGGTGGTGTATCCGTTGTAGCTACTGGTATCCGTCATCGCCTGCACCGCCCCCACGGTGGATGCTGCACCGCCCGCCGCTCCTCCTCCAGAGCTGCCTCCGAAGTTGGCCGCGTACAAGGCCAGCCCTTCTTCAAACGTCATCGTCCGGCTGCTGTTGCTGCCCATGGTGGTGTGGTTACCAACCAACGAAGCCATTTGGTCATAGGTGTACGTCGTCGTGCTGTTTGGGTTGGCCGCCGCGAACTCCCACACCTGCGCCGCCACGTTCGACACCATGCCCAGCGCCGTGTTGGCGGTTGTGACAGGGGTGCCCAGCGCCACACCCGTTGTGTTGTAGTAATCCCAATCGCCCGAGGCAAAGTCACGGTCAGCGGTGTTGATGCCAATATTGGTCGCGGTGTCGCCCGTGTCTTGCATAGTCCACAAGCCCACCGCATTGCCATCCGGATCACCGAAGTAGTACACAAACACATTGCCGGTGATCTTGTCCTGCACCGAGTAGTTCTGCGCCACGGTGCCGCTGTCACTGGGGCTGGCCGTGCCGTCGGCCACCAGGAACAGGCGGTGGGCCGTTTCCACTCCGCTCTTGTAGGCACTGAACTCCTTGACACCGTTGCCGTAGGTGTTGTGCACCGTGGCTGCTCCCAGGGCTGCGCTGTTGGCATCGAAGGTGATGTCATAGCTGCCGTCACCGGCCACGGCAATGTGCACGCCGTTCACACCATCGGCGAGCAGCACCTGGCCTGCGTTGTCCACGCCGTCGGTGCGGTCGGTGTCCATATAGAAGCTGAGGTTGCCTGAGGTGCCCCCGGCTACCTTGCCCGTGATGTGGAAACCCGCTGCCTTTTCTGCGGCGCTGACGATGTCGGTGCCGGTGACCTGGTCGGCGTAGCTGGTCAGGGCGTTGGTGCCGCTGGCCGTGCCGTCGGCGCTGGTGGTCACCGGGGGTTCCACGGTGATGCTGTAGGTGCTGCTGGCGGTGCCCAGGTTACCCGCAAGGTCTTCCACCTTGTAGGTGAAGTTGTGCGTGCCAGCGGTCAAAGCCGTCGCGGGTGTGTAGCTCCAGGTGGTGCTGCCCACCGTGGCGGTGGCATCTCCGAGGTAAGTTCCACCATCGTAGACATGGACCACTTCGCCAGTTTGTAGTGCAGAGCTCAATGTGCCAGCCATGCCAGGCGTGGTGTCGTCGGTGGCCGAACCACTGCGGTAGTAGTTGCCTGTAGCGTCGGTCCAAGCACCAGGGATGGTTTGCAACGCCCCTACATTGTCGGCATAGGACATATAGGGAGTCGGTGCTGCCGGGGGCATGGTGTCGATGTCGACGGCGGTCGTCACCGGCGCCG
>DAORJC010000117.1:0-9469 GCA_035438885.1 Aquabacterium sp.
CAGAGCCTTCGTCCCCGCAGAAAATGGCCGGTCGCGCCGCCGCCAAACCGGCCAGCAAGCCGGTGGCCCCCAAGACGCCGGAGGCACCCGGCCAACCAGGCGCATCGGCCGAGTCGGTCGACGGCAAGTCCATTGAACTGGCTGCAGACAAGTCCCTGGGCGAAGAAGTCAATTTCCGCACGACGCAAGGCGAAGCCACCGCCTGGGTCAAGGAGCTCCAGCCGCCCGCCGATCTGGCCGCGGGGGACCCTGCCGCCATGCTGGCCTGGTTGGCCTCGCTGGCGCAGTCCGGGCCAGGCGCAGGGATTGCGTCAGAAGGTGGGCTGGACCCATCGGCTGGTGGTGGCACCGAAGTGAATCTGTCGGGCGCACTGTCGGGCTCCGAGGGCTCCTCACGCACCGATCTGTCCGATCGGGGGTGGTTGGCCGCTTCGGGCACGGCGGGGTGGTCTTCACATGCCGGACAATCGTCGTCTGGTGGTCAAAGCGGCGGTACTGATCAGGATCGGGCCGGCGCCTTGACCCTCGAAAACCTGCTTGGCACGACCTCAGAGGCCACGCTAGATCCTTCGGCTGCCGCAGCATTTGGCAACGTCATGAACCGCGAGTTGCAGCGCACCGGTGATTTCGATGTGGCGGCGACCACGACGGCCCACCACACCGGGAGCTTGTCCACACCGCTGGACAGCCCGCAATTTCCAAAAGCACTGACCGATCAGCTCAAGCTGTGGCTCAGCGGCGAGGCCACCCAGGGCCCCATGACGGCTGAGCTCAGGCTCAACCCTGCCGAGATGGGCCCCATTCACATCAGGATCGCGCTGGAAGGCCAGACCGCCCAGGTGGATTTTGCCGCCGCGGCCCTGGAAACGCGCCAGGCCATCGAGGCCAGCCTGCCCATGCTTTCCAGCGTGCTGGAGGAGGCGGGGCTGAGTCTGTCCGGTGGCGGGGTGTCTGATCAGTCCCCGCAGTCGGCCTGGGCTGACAGTCAACGCGATGCGGAGACGTCGAGCCGGCCGTCCGGACTGGCGGGTGGAGAACGATCAGCGGGCATGAACCCCGGCGATGAGGGCCCGGCCATGCGTCCGGCGGCCCTTCGTTCATCCAGGCCTGGAGGGCTGGATCTCTACGCGTGAGTGTGAACTCTCCGGCGGAATCAGGCATGTTTCAGGTGGCTTATTCGCACATTGCAAAAAGCCCCGGCTCCAATAATTGAGTCCAAGCCACCCCACGGAGAAACCTCATGTCAGCCGCACCCGCCCCAGCAGCAGCCGAATCAGGCGCAGCCCCCAAGGGCGGCAAGAAAAAGCTTTTCATCATCATCGGGGTTGCCGTGGCTGTGTTGCTGGCGGGGGCTGGCGGCGGGGCTGTCTACCTGATGAAGAAAAAAGCGGCTGAAGAAGCCGCTGCAGCCGAGGCTGAGTACAGCGGTGACGAGGAAGACGTTGCCGCCGATGAGCCTGCCAAGAAGCCGGCCCACGATGCCAAGAAAGAGGGAAACGCCACACCGCCGGTGTTCATCCCTCTGGATCCTTTCACCGTGAACCTGGCTGACCGAGAGACCGACCGCTATGCCCAGATCGGCATCAGCCTGCAGGTGGACGACGCCAAGGTGGGCGATGAGCTGAAGGTGTTCATGCCAGCCATCCGCAACAGCATCTTGCTGATCCTGTCGCACAAATCTGCCGACCAGTTGCTCAGCCTGGAAGGCAAGACCAAGCTGGCTGAAGAAATCAAGCGTGAAGCAGCTCGGGCCATGGGCTATGAGATCCAGGAGCCGGAAGTGGAAGCGCCTGCCGATGCGGCCGAATCTGCACCCAAGAAAAAGAAGAAGAAAAAGCGCGTTGAATCCTACAACCCGATCGTGCAGGTGCACTACGCTACCTTCATCATTCAGTGATGAACCCTTTGGCCCCGAAAGCATTGTGAACGGCCATGAACCAGCAAATCCTGTCGCAAGATGAAGTCGATGCCCTTTTGCAGGGCATCACTGGCGAGAGTCAGAGGCTGGAGCAGGAAGAGGCTCCATCGGAAGGCGTGCGCGACTACGACCTGGCCAGCCAGGAGCGCATTGTCCGTGGGCGCATGCCCACCATGGAGATCATCAATGAACGCTTTGAACGCAACATCCGGGTGGGCTTGTTCAACCTGATCCGCCGCTCCCCTGAAGTCTCTGTGGGCAGCATCAAGGTGCAGAAGTACAGCGCCTTCCTGCGCGAGATCGTGGTGCCGACCAACTTCAACATCATGGCCATCCGCCCCTTGCGAGGCTCTGGCCTGGTGGTGTGCGATCCGACCCTGGTCTTTGCCGTGATCGACGCCTTGTTTGGCGGTGCCGGCAAGTTCCACACCCGCATCGAAGGCCGTGATTTTTCAGCGACCGAGCAGCGCATCATCACCCGCCTGGTCGAGGTGATCTCTGCCGAATATGCCCGTGCCTGGAAGGGCATCTACCCGGTGGAGCTGGACTACCAGCGCTCGGAGATGCAGCCCCAGTTCGCCACCATTGCCACGCCCAGCGAAATTGTGGTGTGCACCTCCTTCACGCTGGAGATTGGCGACACCAGCGGCACGGTGCACTTTTGCATTCCCTACGCCACGTTCGAGCCCATCCGAGACATCCTGTACTCGACCATTCAGGGCGACTCGACCGAACCCGATCGCCGTTGGGTCAAGCTGCTGTCGCAGCAGATCCAGTCGGCCAGCGTGGACCTGGTGGCCAACCTGGCCACCGCCCCGGCCACGGTGGAGCAACTGCTGGCCCTCAAACCCGGTGACTTCATCGAACTGGACCTCAACCCCCTGGTGGAGGCCAACGTCGATGGCGTTCCGGTCATGGAGTGCTACTACGGCACCTCCAACGGCAAGTACGCCTTGCGTGTTGAACAACTTCTGACCACAGCTGGCATGAGCTGGCTGGGAGACCGACATGAGTGATGCAGCCCAGTTCCCCCCCAGCGATGCTGACCCTGAGCAGGACGCCATGGCGGCCGAGTGGGAAGCTGCCCTGGCGCAGCAGACCTCCTCAGGCAGTGGTGGCTCGACTGCCACCGAAGTGACGGAAGCCGCGCCTCAGGTCACGCCAGCCACCTTTGCCAACTTCTCGGCCGCGCCCACAGGCCCGGCCGGCAACGACCTGAACATGATCCTGGACATCCCCGTGCAACTCACGGTGGAGCTGGGGCGCACGCGCATTCCCATCAAGAACATCCTGCAACTGGCGCAGGGTTCGGTGGTGGAGCTCGATGCCATGGCCGGTGAGCCCATGGACGTGCTGGTCAACGGCTTCCTGATCGCCCAGGGCGAAGTGGTGGTGGTCAACGACAAGTTCGGCATCCGCCTGACCGACATCGTGACCCCGTCCGAACGCATGCGTCGCCTCAGCCGCGGCATGTGATCACAAGGGACCTGCCACCATGCAATCGACTGGTCTGATGTTGTTCTGGTTCGTGGTCGTTCTGATCATGATCCCCGTCTCCCTGTGGCTGCTCAAGCGCTCGGGCTGGCAGCCCAAGGGCGCAGCACCGGCCGCCTCGCTGATGAAGACCCTCGGGCAACTGCCCTTGGGCCCTGGTCAGCGAGTGGTCACCATTGAAGTGGGGCAGGGCGCCAGCCGCACCTGCCTGGTTCTGGGTGTGACCCAGCACAGCATCACGACCCTGCACACGCTGCCTGCTTCTGCGGAGTCGGCCACAGGGCCTGCGTTCAACGAGGTGCTGGCGCAATCGCGTCAGACCCTCTCAGGGGAGCGCGCCTGATGCGCCAGTCCATGCGTCAAATCCTGTGGCCCTGGCTGGCCGCGGCCCTGCTGTGCGGCCTGCCTGCCTGGGCCCAGGCTCAGGGCCAGATGATCCCCACGCCCGCCGGTGGCAGCACGCTGCCTTTGCTGGTGGGGCAGGGCGGTGGTGCCAGCAGCTATTCGGTGCCGATCCAGACCCTGCTGTTCTTCACCGCGCTGACCTTTCTACCGGCCGCCTTGCTGATGATGACCGGCTTCACCCGCATCGTCATCGTGCTGGGCCTGACCCGTCAGGCCATCGGCGCCCAGACCGCGCCGCCCAACCAGGTCATCATTGGTTTGTCGCTGTTCCTGACCCTGTTTGTCATGGGCCCGACCCTGGACAAGGTCTACAAGGAGGCCTACGAGCCCTTTGCCGCCAACCAGATCAGCTTTAACGAGGCACTGGACCGTGGGCAAGGTCCCATGCGCCAGTTCATGGGCAAACAGACCCGCCAGTCCGACCTGCAGCTGTTCGTCAAGCTGGCCAAGTTTGAAGGCGAAGTCAAGCCAGAGACCGTGCCGTTTCGGGTGCTGGTGCCGGCCTTTGTGACCAGCGAGCTCAAGTCCGCCTTCCAGATCGGTTTCCTGATCTTCATCCCCTTCCTGGTGATCGACATGGTCGTGGCCAGCGTGCTGATGAGCCTGGGCATGATGATGCTCTCGCCCGTGATGGTGGCGCTGCCCTTCAAGCTGATGCTGTTTGTGCTGGCCGATGGCTGGAACCTCCTGCTGGGGTCCCTGGCCGCCAGTTTTGTGCAGTAGTTCTGCGCGCCCGTGAACGGAGTCCGACATGGATCCCCAACAAGTCCTGACCATCTCCCGTGACGGGTTGCTGACCTTGCTGTCGGTGGTGACCCCGTTGCTGGTGGTGGTGCTGCTGGTCGGCCTGGTGGTCAGCATCCTGCAGGCCGCCACCCAGATTCACGAGCAGACCCTGTCCTTTGTGCCCAAGTTGCTGGCCGCCTTTGCCACCTTAGGGCTTGCCGGCCCCTGGATGCTGTCCACCCTGGTCGACTACATCCGCCAGACCCTGATGTCCATTCCCTCGGTTGTGGGCTGACACATGGTGACCTTCAGCGAGGCGCAGGTGATGGCGTGGATCACACCCTGGATCTGGCCTTTTTTCAGGTTGATGGGGCTGTTCACCTCCGCGCCTGTGCTGTCGCTCAAAGGCATCCCGCGCCGGGTCAAAATGGGCCTGGCCCTGTTGATCGTGGTGGCCGCGCAGCCCTCGCTGCCCGAGATGCCTGCCATTGCCCTGAATTCGCCAGAGGCCCTGATGGTGATTGCCCAGCAGGTGCTGATCGGCCTGACCCTGGGTTTTGCCGCGCGGGTGATCTTTGCCGCCATTGAGTTTGCCGGTGAAATCGTGGGCCTGCAGATGGGCCTGAACTTTGCCGCCTTCTTTGACCCGGTCATGGCCACGCAGTCGACCTCGATCAGTCGCTTTTATGGCACCTGCGCGGCCTGGCTGTTTGTGGTCATGAATGGTCACCTGATGCTCACCGTCGCCCTGGTCGAGAGTTTCACCGCCTTCCCGGTGGGGCCGGATCCGCTGGAGTTCATCCGGGTGCTGCAGCCTCAGGTCTGGGGCGCCGAGGTTTTCCGCCTGGGGCTGTGGGTGTCTTTGCCCATCGTGGCCATGCTCATGCTGGTCAACCTGGTGCTGGGGCTGGTGTCCCGCGTGGCCCCGCAAATGAACATCTTCTCTGTGGGCTTTCCGATCACCATTGGCGTGGGCCTGACCGGGCTGTGGTTGACGCTGCCCATGATGCAGGTCCCGTTCGCGGCGGCGCTGGAGCGCATGCTCGGCTATTTCATGTGATTGCGGGGGCCGGGGCGTCTTTCCGTAGAATCGCGCCCATGTCATCCAAGCCTTCCGCCCCAGCCGCATCCTCCACCCAGCCCAACGCCACTTACGGCGAAGGCTCCATCCGGGTCCTCAAGGGCCTGGAGCCGGTCAAGCAGCGACCGGGCATGTACACCCGGACCGACAACCCCCTGCACATCATCCAGGAGGTCATCGACAACGCCGCCGACGAGGCCCTGGCCGGCTTTGGCAAACGCATTGCCGTCATCCTGCACACTGATGGCTCGGTGAGTGTGGAAGACGATGGCCGGGGCATTCCCTTTGGTCTGCACCCGGAAGAAGGCGTCAGCGTGGTGGAGATCGTCTTCACCCGCCTGCATGCCGGTGGCAAGTTCGACAAGGGGTCGGGTGGCGCCTACAGCTTCTCCGGCGGTCTGCATGGCGTGGGCGTGAGCGTCACCAACGCCTTGTCCACCCGCCTGCAAGTCACCGTCAGCCGCGACAAACAGGTCGCCCAACTGGCCTTCAGTGGTGGCGATGTGATCGAGCCGGTCACGGTGCGCCCCGCGGTCAGCAGTGACCGCAAGAACGGCACCACGGTGCGCGCCTGGCCCGACGCCCGGTACTTTGAAAGCGCCGACCTGCCCAAGGCCGAACTGGTCCACATGCTGCGCAGCAAGGCCGTGTTGATGCCGGGCGTGACCATCACGCTCACGCATGAAAAGTCCGGTGAGGTCCAGACCTGGCTCTACAAGGGCGGCCTGCGTGACTACCTGACCCAGAGCCTGTCCTACGAGCCCCTGATCCCGCTGTTTGAAGGCGAGCAATACGCCACCGGATCGGACGAGACCTTTGCCGAAGGCGAAGGCGCCGCCTGGTGCGTGGCCTTCACGGAAGAAGGCGCGCCCATGCGCGAGAGCTACGTCAACCTGATCCCCACCGTGGCCGGCGGCACGCACGAGTCCGGCCTGAAAGATGGCCTGTTCAACGCGATCAAAGCCTTCATCGAGATGCACTCGCTGATGCCCAAAGGCGTCAAGCTGATGCCCGATGATGTGTTCTCTCGCGCCAGCTTTGTGCTGTCGGCCAAGGTGCTGGACCCCCAGTTTCAGGGCCAGACCAAAGAGCGCCTGAACAGCCGCGATGCCGTGCGCCTGGTCAGCACCTACGTCAAGCCAGGCCTGGAGCTGTGGCTGAACCAGCACGTGGACTACGGCAAGAAACTGGCTGATCTGGTCATCAAGCAGGCGCAAGCCCGCCAACGCGCCGGACAAAAGGTCGAGAAAAAGAAGGGCTCTGGCGTGGCCGTGCTGCCCGGCAAACTGACCGACTGCGAAAGCCGC
This sequence comes from Aquabacterium sp., assembly GCA_035438885.1. Classification (GTDB taxonomy): domain Bacteria; phylum Pseudomonadota; class Gammaproteobacteria; order Burkholderiales; family Burkholderiaceae_C; genus Aquabacterium. Next base: position 6,932 of record DAORJC010000117.1, read on the forward strand.
GACCTGAGCCTCAATGAGGTCTTTCTGGTCGAGGGTGATTCCGCCGGCGGCAGTGCCAAGATGGGGCGCAACAAGGAAACCCAAGCCATTTTGCCCCTGCGCGGCAAGGTGCTCAATGCCTGGGAGGTTGACCGCGACCGCCTGTTTGCCAACAACGAAATCCACGACATTTCTGTGGCCATCGGTGTGGACCCCCATGGCCCCAATGACTCGCCCGACCTGTCTGGCTTGCGATACGGCAAGGTCTGCATCCTGTCCGATGCGGACGTGGACGGCTCGCACATCCAGGTGCTGCTGCTGACGCTGTTTTTCCGTCACTTTCCCAAGCTGATCGAGACCGGACACATCTACATTGCTCGCCCGCCACTGTTCCGGGTGGACGCGCCGGCCCGGGGCAAGAAGCCGGCGGCCAAGCTCTACGCTCTGGACGATGGCGAGTTGGCCGTCATCCTGGACAAGCTGCGCAAGGATGGCTGCCGCGAAGGCAGTTGGGCCATCAGCCGCTTCAAGGGCCTGGGCGAGATGAACGCCGGGCAGCTCTGGGACACCACCCTGAACCCGGACACCCGACGCCTGCTGCCCGTGGCCTATGGCGAGCCTGGTTTTGACCTGACCGAAGGCTCGTTCAACAAGCTCATGGGCAAGGGCGAAGCCGCCTCCCGGCGCGAGCTGATGGAACTGCACGGCGATGCGGTCGAGATCGACATCTGATTACATTTGATTGCAATGCATCCCTCCCAGGTGGGAGGGGCGCGGGGCCTACCGCTGGGATAATCGAGGGCAATACCTAAAAATGATCAGGTGAGCTCTCCATGACACTTCCCTCTGTGGGCGGGGCCTTGCCCAGCCTTGCGTCAGCCCTGACGCAACAGCTGACCTCGCGCCTCAAGGCGGCCCTGAACATCACCCAGGGCACCCGCCTGCTGCAGATTGAAACGGCCCTGGCCTCGGGCACCCTGGTGGTCGAGCAATGCCGCATCACCGAGGCTGTGCACGCCAGCGAGCCCCTGTGGGCCGAAGTGGACTGCATCAGCACGTCGGCCTACCTGGCGCTCAAGGCCCTCAGCGGCGAACAAGCCGCCCTGAAGCTGCAACGGGCCGATGGCACGTGGCGCACCTGGCATGGCCACGTCGTGCACTGCGCCCAACTGGGCGCCGACGGCGGCCTGGCCCGCTACCGACTCACCCTGGCTGCCTGGACGCACTGGCTCACCCATCGACTGGACGCCCGCATCTTTCAGGACCAGACGGCCCAAGGCATCCTGACCGAGGTCATGGCGGCCTACCCGCAGGCGCACTTTCGGTTCGAAGTGGCCCAGCCGGGCCCCTTGCGCGCCATCACCACCCGATACCGCGAGTCTGACTGGGCCTTTGCCTGCCGCCTGATGGCCAGCGAAGGCTGGAGCTGGCGCCTGGAGCATCAGCAAGGGGATGTCACCGCTGAGGGCGCCTCTTCCCCGGCGTCCACCCGTCCAGGTGCTGAGGCCGTGGCCCGTCAGTCGCGCCATTGCCTGGTCATTTTTGATGCGCAGGCATCTCGCCATGACCTGGGTGCCATTCGCTACACCCGCCCTGACATCCGCCAGGGTGCCCTGGGCCTGGTCAAGGACAGCATCACCGCCTGGCGCGTGGGGCAGCAGGTGGGCACCAGTGCCGTCACCCTGGCCGCCTGGGACGAGCGGCAGATCGCTGGCGTCAGCGCACAAAGCAGCGCCCTGGGCGACATCGGCGCTGCCCCGCCCCTGGAGCACTACCTGGGCCACGGCGAGCGCCGCCATGCCGATGCCAAGGTCGACGCTGGGCAAACGGCCAGCACCAGCGTGGCCCAGTCCCGGGCCGATGCCCTGATGGCCGCTCACGAACTGCAACACCGGCAGGCCCGGGGGCAAAGTGGTGTGCGTGGCCTGGCCGAAGGCACCCAGTTCAGCCTGACCGATCACAGCCTGTACCGGGGCGACGTGCCCAACGCCTTTGTGGCTCTGCGGGTGACCCATGAGGCCGCCAACAACCTGGGCGCCGAGGCCGCCGACATCCTGCAAACACCCGATCTGGAGCGCGGTACCTACCGCAACCAGTTTGAGGCCGCACCGGCCACCGCACGCCTGGTGCCCCTGCCACCAGCCGCCCCGACCGCACCGGGCCTGCAGACCGCCGTGGTGGTGGCGGCGCCCGATCAGCCCTTGACCACGGACCGAGACCAGCGCATCCGCATCCAGTTTGGCTGGCAGCGAGGCCAGGCCCCATTGGCAGGCGCTTTGCCAGGGCCTGCCACCTTGGGTGGGCAGGCCACCGGCCATGCGCCGGGCGACCACCGCAGTGGCACCTGGGTGCGTGTGGCGCAAAGCGTGGCTGGCCCCAACTGGGGGGCGGTGTTCACGCCTCGCGTGGGCACCGAGGTGCTGGTCGATTTTGTTGATGGCGACATCGACCGCCCGATGGTGGTGGGCGGCCTGTACAACGGCCAGCACGACCTGCCCTGGCCGGCAGGGGTGGACTCCGGCGCCAATCACCCGGGCACCGTGTCCGGCTGGCACAGCC
>DAORJC010000118.1:0-9313 GCA_035438885.1 Aquabacterium sp.
CCGCTTGCAGCGCGGCCGTGTCGACCCCGGCCTGCGTGTCCACCAGGGCGCGCACAGAATCGGCCCGCGTCAGGCTTTGCCAGGCGTGCTGGCCGTGGATGTCGACCAGGTGCTCGCCCAGCTCTCGCAGCTGGGCCACGGTGGCCGGGCTGCCATTGATCCAGGCGCGGCTCTTGCCCTGCGCGTCGACCACGCGGCGCAGCAGCAGGTGCCCGCTGTCGTCGATGGCGGCAAAGCCGGCCGCATCCAGCCAGGGCGCCAGCTCGCGGCTCAAGGCCGGGTTGGGTTCAAACTCGGCGGTGATGTCGGCACGGAGGGCGCCCTCGCGCACCACACCGGCATCGCTCCGGCTGCCCAGGGCCAGTTGCAAGGCGTCGATCAGGATGGACTTGCCCGCCCCGGTCTCGCCCGTCAGGGCCGTGAAGCCCGTGCCCAGGTCCACCTCCAGGGCCGTGACGATCACAAAATCGCGCAAGGTCAGCCGGCGCAGCATCAGCTCACTCCTTCATTCCAGCGCAGCTTGCGGCGCAGGGTGGCGTAATAGTTCCAGCCCTTGGGGTGCAGAAAACGCACCCGGTGGGGCGAGCGGGTCACCATCACGCGGTCGCCGTGCAGCAGGCTGGCCAGGCTTTGCATGTCAAAGTTCATGCTTGCGTCCTTGCCTGCCACGATCTCGATCGTGATGGTCTCGGTGTCGGACACCACCAGCGGGCGGTTGGACAAGGTGTGCGAGGCAATGGGCACCATCACCCAGCCACCCAGGCCCGGGTGCAGGATGGGGCCGCCGGCCGACAGCGCATAGGCGGTCGACCCGGTGGGCGAGGCCACGATCAGGCCATCGGCCCGGTAGTTGGCCACGAACTGGCCATCGATCTCGGCGCGCAGCTCGACCATGCTGGCCGTGGCGCCCCGGCTGACCACCACCTCGTTGATGGCAAAGCCCTCGTAGATGGTCTCCAGGCCCCCGTCGCGCGTGGGACGCAACACGGCGCCGGCCAGCATGGCGCGTTTTTCTTCTTCGTACTGACCACTCAGGATCAAGGGCAGGGCCGTGGCCATCTCCTTGTGCTGGATGTCGGTGATGAAGCCCAGACGTCCCTGGTTGATCCCGATCAGCGGCATGTCATAGGGCGCCAGCTCGCGGGCAATGGCCAGCATGGTGCCGTCCCCGCCCACCACCACGGTCACGTCACATTGCCGGCCGATGTCGGCCAGCGACAGGGCCGGGTAGTCGGTCATGCCGGTGTTGTGGGCGGTTTCAAGCTCCAGCGACACATCCAGGCCCGCGCGGACCAGGATGTGCGCCACATCCTCCAGCACAGGCCGGATGCCACGGGCTTGGTATTTGCCGACCAGTGCGGCGTGTTTGAAGCGGCAGGGAAGAAGGGGCATTTTTGAATTACACCACAGGGCCAAGTCATGTCTTCGGACGCTCTAGAATGAGCTGACATGCTGGATGACCGAGCCAAAATTCTCTTGAAAGCGCTGGTCGAGCGCTACATCGCCGACGGGCAGCCCGTGGGCTCTCGCACGCTCTCCAAAGCGTCGGGCCTGGACCTGTCGGCGGCCACCATCCGCAACGTCATGGCCGACCTGGAGGAGCTGGGCCTGATCGTCAGCCCGCACACATCCGCCGGGCGCGTGCCCACGGCCCGAGGCTACCGGCTGTTTGTGGACACCATGCTGACCTCGCGTCACCAGAACCTGGACGAGCTGGCCCAGGCCACGCGCGAGCAGATCCAGCCCGACCAGCCCCAGCGCGTCATTGCCAGCGCGGCGCACCTGCTGTCCAGCCTGTCGCACTTTGTGGGCGTGGTCACCTCGCCGCGCAAGGTCACGGTGTTCCGGCACGTCGAGTTTTTGCGCCTGGGAGAAAAACGCGTCCTGGTGATCCTGGTCTCGCCCGACGGGGATGTGCAAAACCGCGTGATCTTCACGTCCGAGGACTACCAGCAGTCGCAGCTGATCGAGGCCACCAACGTCGTCAACACCCATTACTCGGGCCTGACGATCGAAGAAATGCGCGAGCACCTGCGCCGTGACGTCGACCAGATCCGGGCTGACATTGCCGTGCTGATGAACGCCGCCGTGCAGGCCGGTACCGAAGCCGAGGCCGCGCATGACCAGGTCGTGGTCTCCGGTGAGCGCAACTTGCTGACCGTGCAGGATTTCTCTCACGACATGGGCTCCTTGCGGCGCATGTTTGACCTGTTCGAGCAAAAGACCCACCTCATGCGTCTGCTCGATGGCTCCAGTCGCGCCGAGGGCGTGCAGATCTACATTGGCGGCGAGAGCAAGGTCGTGCCCTACGAGGAGCTGTCCGTGGTGTCCGCCCCCTATGAGATTGACGGCCGGGTGGTGGGCACCCTGGGCGTGATTGGTCCCACCCGCATGGCCTACGACCGCATGATCGAGATCGTGGACATCACCTCCCGGCTGGTCAGCAATGCACTGAGTCAAAAATAGCCATGCAACAAATGGCGTGAATCTGCCTTTTGAGATGTATTTTGATTTCAAATGCCCTTTGTAGGGCATTTGTTGTTTGTGACTATTGTTGGGCTTTTGGATTGATGGCTACAATTGCCCTGAATTTGCCTTTTGTGGATCATTCCATCAACAAGGGGCAGAAAAAGGGTGATTGATGTGATCAATGTGGATGAGTCTCCCGACGACATGGTGGCCGCTGTGGGCGAGCAACTGCGTGCCCTGCGGGTCAGCCGCAACATCGACCAGAAGACCCTGGCCGAGCGCGCTGGCATCAGCCTGCGCGCCTTGCGCAACCTGGAGGGCGGTCAGGGCTCGACCCTGCGCAGCCTGGTCTGTGTGGTGCGTGCACTGGGGCGCCAGGACTGGCTCCACACCGTGGGCCCCGTGGCTACCATCAACCCCCTGATGCTGAACCGAGTGGCAGAACCCCGCCGGCGGGCCAGCAAGCCACGGGCACGGGTGTGAAGGCCGCCAAGAAAACGCGCGCACGCTACCAGCGCGTCGACCTGGTCAACGTCTACCTGTGGGACCAGCACATGGGTGCGGTGGCCCTGGACCCGACCTACGGCTACTACGCCTTTGCCTACACCCCTGCGTTTCGCGCCAGCGGCGTGGAGCCCGCGCCCCTGCACATGCCGGCCGGCCCTGGCGGCGATGCGGTCTACCTGTTCACCGACCTGCCAGAGGCCACCTACAAACGCCTGCCCGCGCTGCTGAGCGACGCACTGCCCGATGATTTTGGCAACGCCCTGATCAACCGCTACATGGCCGACCAAGGCATTGCCGCGGCCGATGTGACCCCCCTGGACCGCCTGGCCTACATGAGCACGCGCGGCATGGGTGCCTTGACCTTCAGGCCCCGCCGAGGCCCCGCCAAACAAAAGCCCACCGCCATCGTGCTGAGCACCCTGGTGCAAGAGGCCCGCAAGGCCGTGACAGGTGTCATCGACAACGAGGACCATGCCAACGCCGCCTTGCGCAGCATCATCGAGGTGGGCACCTCGGCAGGCGGTGCGCGGGCCAAGGCCGTCATCGCCCTGAACCCCGACACCCAAGAGCTGCTGGCCGGTCAACTGGACGCCCCCGAGGGCTTTGAGCACTGGCTGCTCAAGTTCGACGGCATGGGGCTCGACAGTGAATTGGGCGCCTCGCAGGACTACGGCCGCATCGAATACGCCTACCACCTGATGGCGCGCCAGGCCGGCATCCACATGACCGACTGCCGCCTGCTGCACGAGAACGGCCGCGCCCACTTCATGACCCAGCGCTTTGACCGCGCCGCAGGGGGCGAGCGCCACCACATGCAGACCCTGTGCGCCATGGGTCACCTGGACTACAAGAAAAAAGGCACCAATGCCTATGCGCAACTCTTTCAGGTCATCGGGCAACTGGGCTTGCCGTACGAGGACCTGGAGGAGGCGTTTCGGCGCATGGTCTTCAATGTGATGGCGCGCAACTGCGACGACCACACCAAGAACTTCGCGTTCCTGCTGAAGCAGGGGCACGGGTGGGCGCTGGCACCGGCGTACGACGTGACCTTTGCGCACAACCCGCAGGGCGAGTGGACGCACCAGCACCTGATGTCGGTCAACGGCAAGTTCAAAGGCATCGCCATGGCCGACTTCATGGCCGAGGCCGAGCGCCGGGGCATTGGTACCGCCCGACGCGTGGTGGATGAGGTGAGGGCGGCCATTCTGAACTGGCGCGAACACGCCCATGCTGCCGGGCTGGCCGAAGCCCAGGCCGGCAGCATCGAGGCCTTGCTGTTGCCCTGATCGAGCCTCACGCGCTCGGCAGCGTCACCTCGTAGGTGATGCCTGTGCCGGAGCCGTTGCGGCCACCACGCTGCGAGTTGAAGTACAGGCGGGTGCCATCGGGCGAGAAGGCCGGGCCGGTGATCTCTGATGAGGACTGGTTCGTCACGCGCAGCAGCACCTTCACGCTGCGGTCAGGCAGGATCACGCACAGCTCCATGTTGCCGCCATCTTCGGCCACCGGCACGTCGCCGTTGCTGCTCACCGTCAGGTTGTCGACGCCCGACAGCACCTTGTTGACCGTGCTGGCGGTCGTGAAGTCATAGATGCATTGCAGGGTCTGCGCCGCGTGATCGTAGGCCCAGATGCGGTTGTCGCCCTTGGTCGAGAAATACACGATGCCCGCGAAGTACCACAGCCCCTCGCCGCCCTTGAAGACGGTGCCCGGCGCCTTGCTGCCCAATGAGGCGCGCACGGTGCTCTGCGCCACCGCGGGGCGCGACACATTCACCCACTCCACCAGGTTGGCCAGCTTCACGTTGAAGGTGCTGCCGGGGTAGTTGTTATTGGACAGGGCCTTGAACTTGAGCACCTGCAGCGTGCCCGAGCTCAGCGCCGGACGTGTCGCACCCGATGGCCAGTCCGAGGCGCTGCACACGAAGCGGTAGAAGCGTCCCGTCGTTTCGTCTTCCGTCAGGTAGACGATCTTGCGGATCGGGTCCACGGCGACTGCCTCGTGCTTGAAGATCCCCAACGCGGGCCGGACGACGGCGTCTGCGGTGGTGCCCAGTGGGTTGCATTCCCACACGCGGCCGGATGAGTACTCCTCGCCAGACAGCCAGGTGCCCCAGGGCGTGGCACCACCGGCGCAGTTCGACGTGGTGTTGGCCAGGATGCGGTACGCATTGACGACCTGGCCATTGCGATCAAAGCGCAGGGCGCCCACGCCGCCGCGGCCTGATGCCACCTCGCTGTTGTTGGCGTAGACCCAGCCGCCATCGGCTGTGGCATAGGTGGCGCCACCATCGGGAGCGGTGTGCCAGGTGTAGGACGAGTTCAAGGCGGGCTTTTCGCCCGAAACGGCCACCACACGCGAAGTGAAGCCCGATGGCAGGCAGATGCCGTTGGCGTCTGCCGAGGCGAGAGCGCCAATGTTGGCCAGGTCATAGGTCGATGCCGCACGCGCCATGCCGGGCAAGCCCAAGGTGGCAGCGCCCGCGGCACCGGCCGTCCAGAACATCTGGCGCAGGAACTCGCGACGTGCCAGGGCGGCAGGCGTGTCGCCGGCCTCCGAGGCATGAGTCAGGTCGGGGGCAATCAGGTGGGAATTCGTGGGCATGACGGGGGCTCCTGGGGACTGAGGGGGGATCTGCCAGTCAGATCAGAGCCGCAGTCTCGGTTGCCTGTGTGAACACCCGATGACGGGGGGGGATCACGCGCAAACACCGATGGACAGGCCGCATCACCGCCATCGGGCCCGGCGTCAGTACAGGATTTCACCCTGGATGTTGCTGATCCGGGTGGGCGCGTGACGAGCCTCCAGGGGGGCCACGCTGGCTCGCAAGGCTTCGGCCGGGTAGGGCGTCAACATGCCCAGCATCTCAGGCTCGGGGCAATCCAGCCAGGCGTCGTACTGGGTGGGGTCCAGCACCGCCACCATGCGTTTTTCTTCGTCCGGTTTGTGAAACTGCTGCATCAGGGGGTGGTCGTCGGCTTTGACGGTCAGCATGCAGAAGGTCATCATCGCGACCCCCACGGGTGACCACCCCTGCGACCACAGCCCGGCAATGCCCATGGGCGCGCCATCGGCCCGCTCGATCTTCCAGCGTTCGGCCTTGTCCTTCACCCACTTGGGCTCAAAGACGCACTCGATCGGGATGATGCACCGCTGCCCCTTGGCCCAGGCATCCTTGTAGTTGGGCTTGACGGATGCCGTCTCGCTCCTTGCGTTGTACGTGCGTCGGGCCAGTGTGGGGTCTCGTGCCCAGTGGGGCAGCAAGCCGAACTGGCCGAGCAGGGCCCGTCGGGTGCCGGGGGTGCCTTCGGCTCGAATGATCACGGGCGACGAATCCACAGGCCAGACCTCGACGGGGGAAGTCGCCGATTCGTCCAGTGACACCCGGAAGTGCTGGTTCAGGACGGCGCGATCAAGGACCGGACGGTAGTTGGAGGACATGACGTGAAAGTAGCACGTCTTGTGCCCGCACCTGTTGCGTCTGTGCACGTCCGAGGGTTGTCGCGCGGGTGTCAAATTTGTCCACCATTCCTGTGGATAACCCTGTTGGGAAGCTCGGGGGAACCGCGTTTTCCCCTATGAGACGGGTTGCTCTGCTCTCTAATGAGGCACGGCTTGGTGTGAGGCCAGCGAGCAGATGCGCCGCCGTTTGCAATTGATTCAGGCACGATTTCCCTGAATGAGGTTATAATCTCGGGCTAGCCAGGGCTGCCGGTTTCGGTGGTCGGGCTTTTCACGCACGGCCCAGGTCGGTTTCACCGGGTGCCGCAAGTTCAACGCAGAAACCAGGGCGTCGGTCGATCAGACCGCAGCCATGGACTGCACATGCTGTTTTTGGAAACACACATGTCCGTCTCTGACATCAACACCGCCGACATCGTCAAGGCCAACGCTCGCGCTGCCAACGACACCGGATCTCCCGAAGTGCAAGTGGCCCTGCTGACCGCTCGCATCAACGAGCTGACCCCCCACTTCAAGACCCACAAGAAGGACCATCACGGTCGCCGTGGTCTGCTGCGCATGGTCAGCCGCCGCCGCAAGCTGCTGGACTACCTCAAGAGCCGTGACGCCAGCCGTTACGTGGCTCTGATCCAGAAACTGGGCCTGCGCAAGTAAGCACTGCATGACATCAAAAAGCCTGTTCTGGTTCTTTCCAGCGCAGGCTTTTTGTCTTTAAAACCGACCACTCGATTCAGCGACCGCTGTGTCATTCCAAGGGTGCTGGGCCTCAAGCCAGCGTGATCAGTCCCCCTGGAATGGCATCGCGACAAGAGTGACGGTTCCACCAGAGGGCGCCATGAGCGCGCCCCGAAATCACCGGAGAACTCATCCATGACCATGTTCAACAAAGTCACCAAGACCTTCCAATGGGGCAACCACACCGTCAAGATGGAGACGGGTGAAATCGCTCGTCAAGCCAGCGGCGCTGTCGTGGTCGACATCGAAGGCACCGTGGTGCTGGCCACCGTCGTGTGCGCCAAGGTCGCCAAGGCCGGCCAGGACTTCTTCCCCCTGACCGTCGACTACATCGAAAAGACCTACGCCGCCGGCAAGATCCCTGGCAGCTTCTTCAAGCGTGAAGCCAAGCCTTCCGAGCTGGAAACGCTGACCTCGCGCCTGATCGATCGCCCCATCCGCCCCTTGTTCCCCGAAGGTTTCTTCAACGAAGTTCAGCTCGTCATCCACGTGGTGTCGCTGAACCCTGAAGTCTCGGCCGACATCGCCGCCATGATCGCCTCCAGCGCTGCGCTGTCGATCTCGGGCATCCCGTTCAACGGCCCCATCGGCGCCGCTCGCGTGGGCTACATCAACGGCGAATACGTGCTGAACCCCAGCATTGGCCAGTTGGTCGATTCCAAGATGGACCTGATCGTCGCCGGCACCGAAACGGCCGTGCTGATGGTCGAGTCCGAAGCCGATCAGTTGTCTGAAGACGTCATGTTGGGCGGTATCGTGTTCGGTCACGCACAAGGCAACATCGCCATCGCCGCCATCCATGAGCTGGTGCGCGACGCCGGCAAGCCTTCCTGGGACTGGCAAGCGCCTGCCAAGGACGAGCCCTTCATCGCCAAGGTCAACGGCCTGGCCGAAGAAAAGCTGCGCGCCGCTTACCAGATCCGCTCCAAGCAAGCCCGCACGCAAGCCTGCCGCGCTGCCTACGCCGAAGTCAAGGCTGCCCTGACGGCCGAGGGCATCGCCTTTGACGGCGTCAAGGTCGAAGGCCTGCTGTTCGACATCGAAGCCAAGATCGTGCGTGACCAGATCCTGGCCGGCGAGCCCCGCATCGACGGCCGCGACACCCGCACCGTGCGCCCCATCGAGATCCGCACGGGCGTGTTGCCCCGCGTGCACGGTTCGGCCCTGTTCACCCGTGGTGAAACGCAGGCGCTGGTCGTGGCCACGCTGGGCACCGAACAAGACGCACAGCGCATCGACGCCCTGACCGGCGACTTCCGCGACTCCTTCCTGTTTCACTACAACATGCCTCCGTTCGCCACCGGCGAAACCGGTCGCGTGGGCACCCCCAAGCGCCGCGAAATCGGCCACGGCCGCCTGGCCAAGCGCGCCCTGGTGCCGCTGCTGCCCCCGAAGGACGAGTTCGCCTACACCGTGCGTGTGGTCTCCGAGATCACCGAGTCCAACGGCTCCTCGTCGATGGCTTCGGTCTGCGGCGGCTGCCTGGCCATGATGGACGCAGGCGTGCCGATGAAGGCCCACGTGGCCGGCATCGCCATGGGCCTGATCAAGGACGGCAACAAGTTTGCCGTGCTGACCGACATCCTGGGCGACGAAGATCACCTGGGTGACATGGACTTCAAGGTGGCCGGTACCACCGGTGGCATTACCGCCCTGCAGATGGACATCAAGATCCAGGGCATCACCAAGGAAATCATGCAGGTGGCGCTGGCTCAGGCCAAGGAAGCCCGCTTGCACATCCTGGGCAAGATGGTGGAAGCCATGGGCTCGGCCAACACGGAAGTCTCCGAGTTCGCGCCTCGCCTGTACACCATCAAGATCAATCAGGACAAGATCCGTGACGTCATCGGCAAGGGTGGCGCCACCATCCGTGGCCTGTGCGAAGAGACGGGTTGCCAGATCAACATCAGCGAAGACGGCACCGTCACGGTGGCTTCTTCCGATGCTGCCAAGGCCGAAATCGCCATCCAGCGCATCAACGAGATCACCGCTGAAGTGGAGATCGGTGCCGTCTACGAAGGCCCCGTCACCAAGCTGTTCGACTTTGGTGCCCTGATCAACCTGCTGCCCGGCAAGGACGGTCTGCTGCACATCAGCCAGATCGCCCACGAGCGCGTCGAGAAGGTCTCCGACTACCTGA
>DAORJC010000119.1:0-9288 GCA_035438885.1 Aquabacterium sp.
CAAGCCGGTCGAGGTGGCCCCGGACCCCATCGAGGTCCTGGCCCGCCCGGCCGAGCAGGTCGAGCGTGTGCGCACCCAGGAAGTGGCCGAGACCCTGGTCGAAACACTGTCCCAGGACGACATTCCATTGCTCACACTCACCGACGAGCTGGCCTCGTTGGCGCAAAGCCCTCTGGTGCAGGAGCAGCCTGACCTGGCCGCCAATGTGGCCACCGCTCAGGAGGCGCTGGATCGGGCCTCTGCTTCTGACGATCAGGGCGTGCAGCAGCAAGTCCGTGAAGAAATGGTGGCGGCGCTGACCGATTTCGTCAATTCGGTGTCCGAGCCCATGGCGCTGGACCTGTTGCCCGAGAGCGCACCCGCGACGGCGTCGGCACCCTTGGCGCCCCTGGTGCCCCAGCCGAGCCAGACCCAGGCCGAAACCGGTCTGGAAGAAGACGATGAGATGCGCGAGATCTTCATTGAAGAAGCGCGTGAAGTGGTGGGCGAGGCCCGTGAGGCCCTGTCCCAACTGAAAGAGCAGCCCGACGATGTCGGCGCCATGACCTCCATTCGCCGAGCCTTCCACACCTTCAAGGGCAGCTCGCGCATGGTGGGCCTGGGCGATTTTGGTGAAGCCGCGTGGGCTTGCGAGCAGCTCTACAACAGCTGGCTGGCCGCGCAGACTCCGGCCAGCGAAGATTTGCTGGGCCTGACCCATGACGTGCTGGATCACCTGGCCGGCTGGGTGGAAGACATTGCCAGCCGCACCGACGCAGGACGCAAGCCACAGGCCGTGATCGCAGCCGCCGACGCCTTGCGTCTGGAAGGTCGTCGCCAGGCCATCGAGGTGGCCGCAGCGGTTGATGTGGCCGAAGCGGTCGAGCCGCACGAGGCCAAGTCGGCGGATGTCGAGGCCCTGGATGCCGAGGCCCTGGATGACGCGGTGAACGATGATGAGCTGACAGATCTCGGTGAGGTCATCGAAGTGGCCGAGGTGGTCGACTTTGTCGACACGCATTCGCCTGAGCACGCCGATTTTTCCGACACGCACCCCTCCGGTCATGGCGAGTTGAGCGAGCCCGAGGTTCACCAGGACGAACAGCCAGACGCGATCTTGGTGGACGAGCCGGTGGTGAGTTCCGCCATCGATGCCGGTGGCCTCGACAGCTTGAGCCTGGACCTCAAGGACCTGGACGCTCCGATGGAGGAGGCCGAATCGCCTGCGACACAGGCGCCAGCCATCCGATTGTCCGATCTGGATCTGCCAGACCTGGACCTGCCTTCCGAGGTGGTGGAGCCTGCAGCCGAACCGGTCGCTGAGGCCCCGCTCATCGAAGAAGAAGCCTTGCCTGAATTGCCCGAGGCGGTGGAGTTGGCTGAGGCCGAAGTTGTCGCCGTGGACGAGGCGCCAGATGTTCCACTCCCAGAGGTGACGGACGTCCCCGACCTGGTGCTGAGTACCACGCCGGAACCCGCTACCCCTGTCTTGCCCGAGATTCCCCTGGAGCCTGACGAGCAGGTCAAGGTCATTGGTGACCTGCGCATCAGCATCCCGCTGTTCAACATTTTCCTGAACGAGGCTGACGAACAATCGCGTCGCCTGAGCACCATGCTCAGCGAATGGGCCATGGAACTGGACCGCCCCGTGGGTGATGACGTGGTCGCCCTGGCGCATTCGCTGGCAGGCAACTCGGGTGCTGTCGGGTACACCGACCTGTCCAATCTGGCGCGGCATCTCGAGCATGCCCTGATGAAGAGCCAGACGGTGGGTCATGGCGATGTGGCCGCTGCCGAGTTGTTCAACGAAGCGGCTGAAGAAATCCGCCGCCTCTTGCACCAGTTTGCCGCGGGCTTCGTCAAGTCGCCGCCTGAGGAACTGGTCCGTCGCCTGGAGCATTTTGATGCCGATGCGATGGTCCGCATTGACGTGCCGGTGGTGGACGATGACGCCTCGAGCCGGGCGCACCTTCGCCTGGTGCGTGGTGGTGACGACACCCCGCAGCCGCCCCAGACCGATTCCGTGCCGGACGTTGATTTTGGTCACGAAGAAGGTCACACGCAACCGGCCCCCCTGGGCCTGCCTGAGATCAAGCCCTTCGAGCCGTTGTTGCCCCTGGATGAGATCAGCCTGGCGCTGACCACACCTCACGACAGCGTCGACCTCGGTGAAGACTCTGACATCGAGGCGCAGGACGCCATTGACCCTGAGCTGTTCCCGATCTTCGAAGAAGAGGCACAGGAGTTGCTGCCCCAACTGGCCGCTGACATGCGCCAGTGGGCGGCCCGTCCTGATCGCATGGACATGGCCACGGCCTGCATGCGCACGCTCCACACGTTCAAGGGCGGTGCGCGTCTGGCTGGCGCCATGCGCCTGGGCGAGCTGGCCCACCGGATGGAGTCCGTCATCGAACGCGTCGTGGTGCGCGAATCGGTCACACCCGATGAGCTCGACAGCCTGCAAAGCCGCTGCGACATCATGGGCGATGTGTTCGAGAGCCTGCAGCGTGCCGATCAGATTCAGGCACAGCAGCCCGTGGTCCTGGCGCCCGAGCCTGTCGTCGAACCGGAGCGACTCCCTGAGCCCGTGCCTGCGTCCTCTGAGGCGGTGGTTCTGGATGAGGCGCCATCCCCCCAGGTCCAGGCCTTGGCCGACGATCTGGCCGCGGTGTCCGAACCTGCCGTGTCCGAAGCGGCCGCCAGCAAACTGACCACCGCCCCCATCAACTGGGCGACTGTGACCGGCGAGTTCCGCCCGGGTGTGGTCGTGAGCCTGGCCGACCAGCAGAACGCCGCCATGGCGATGGTTCGGGTGCGTCCACGCTTGCTGGACCGCCTGGTCAACCATGCCGGCGAGGTCAGCATCACGCGAACCCGTCTGTCGACTCAGTTGGTGCAGATCCGCTCGGCCGTGGGCGACCTGACCGACAACCTCGAGCGCCTGCGCCAACAGCTGCGCGACATTGAATTCCAGGCTGAAACTCAGCTGACCACGCGCATGGAAGCAGCCCGCTCGCAGCAGCAGCAGTTCGATCCGCTGGAGTTTGACCGCTACACCCGCTTTCAGGAATTGACCCGGATGATGGCCGAGTCGGTCAACGACGTGGCCACCGTGCAGCGCAGCCTGGTGCGCAACCTGGAAACGGCGGAAGACCAGTTGGCCATCCAGTCGCGCTTGACGCGTGACCTGCAGGACGACCTGCTGCGAACCCGCATGGTGGAGTTCGATGGCCTGTCCGACCGCCTGTACCGCGTGGTGCGGCAGGCAGCTAAGGAAACAGGCAAGCAGGCTCGCCTGGACATCGTCGGGGGGCGCACCGAGGTCGACCGTGGCGTGCTGGACCGAATGACTGGCGCCTTCGAGCACGTGCTGCGCAACTGCGTGACGCACGGCATTGAATCCCCGCACGATCGTGAAGCGGCGGGCAAGGCGGCCATGGGCGCCATCGTGATTTCCGTGCGACAGGACGGCAACGAAGTCAGCATCGAGTTCCGCGACGACGGCGCTGGCCTGAACCTCGATCGCATCCGCCAGAAGGCTTTGGGCCTGGGCCTGATCACCGAAGATTCGCAGCCCACCGAGAACGACCTGGCTCAGATGATCTTTGCCCCGGGCTTCTCGACGGCAGAGACCGTGACCGAACTGGCAGGCCGAGGCATCGGCATGGACGTGGTGCGCTCTGAAGTCAACGCCATGGGCGGTCGCATCGAGACCTCCACCGCCGCCGGTCAAGGCACCAGCTTCAAGCTGATCTTGCCGCTGACCACGGCCGTGACCAAGGTCGTGATGGTGCGCTGCGGCGATCTGGTGGCCTCCATCCCGACCAACCTGGTCGAGATCGTGCGCCGCGTGAAACTTCCTGAAATGGAGAAGGCCTACGCCACCGGTCAGGTGGAGTATGCCGACCTGACGCTGCCTTTCTTCTGGTTCGGCGGTCTGCTGCAACACAGCCCGCGTGGCTCTTTCGAAGGTCGCTCGCTGCCGGTGGTGGTCGTTCGCTCGGCTCAACAGCGCGTGGCCTTGCACGTGGACGAAGTTCTGGGCAACCAGGACGTGGTGGTCAAGAACCTGGGCCCACAGTTGTCTCGTGTGCCCGGTCTGGCCGGCATGACCTTGCTGGCTTCGGGTGCCATCTCCCTGATCTACAACCCGGTGGCGCTGGCCACGGTGTACGGTCCGGAAGCCCTGGCCTGGTCGCAGCAAGTGGCCGATGCACCGGACGAGGCCCACAGCCATGCACCCAGCCACCAGCCTCAGCCTGAGCAGGCGGCCATCCCCCTGGTCCTGGTGGTCGACGATTCGCTCACCGTGCGCCGCGTGACCCAGCGTCTGCTGGCCCGCGAAGGCTACCGCGTGACCCTGGCCAAGGACGGTCTGGACGCGCTGGCAAAAATGGCCGAAGAAACACCTGACATGGTGTTGTCGGACATCGAAATGCCTCGCATGGACGGCTTTGACCTGGTGCGCAACCTGCGTGGTGATGCCCGCTGGCGCGACATTCCGGTGGTGATGATCACCTCCCGGATTGCCCAGAAGCACCGTGACTACGCGGCCGAGCTGGGTGTGGATCACTACCTGGGCAAGCCCTATAACGAAGAAGAGCTCCTCAGTCTGGTGGCGGGCTACACTCGAACCACCGAAGTACCTGTCTGATGTGCCATGTCCATTCCCCAAGGCGCCCTTGAGCACCTGGTGTCGCTCACGGCCCTGAGGGACCGGGAGCAACTCGATCAGGGGCTGGCTGTTGCTTTCTCTCGCATCCTGAGCGTTCGCTCGGTGGGCGTCTACCGCGTGATTCAGGATCGCGAGGGGGGGAAGCACTGGTTCAAGTGCGCGTATTTCCGGCCCGACCATCCACTGGAATGCGATCCTGGTTGGGTCGATCCCACCAGCCTGCCTGCCTTTGACGACATGCCCTTGCGCCAGCAGGTGCTGGAGGATCCCACGGTGCTGCAGGTGCCGACCCTCCCGCCGGCCGAGCCAGGGTGGTGTACGCTGCTGCCATTGATGGCCGATCCGACCCAGCAAGGGGTGCTGGAGATGGTCACCGATCAGAACGTGTCGGCGCAGGACGTTCGCGCCCTCCAGACGGCCATCCAGATCTTTGACAATTTCCAGCGTTTGCTGGAATCCAGTCAGCGTGATCCGCTCACTGGCTTGCTGAATCGTCAGACGTTCGACACCTCCTTCCTGGCGGCCTCCTTGCCGCGTGATGCCGAGGGCGATGACCATGAAGAGCGTCGTCGCGTGGTCGGTGATCAGTGGTGGCTGGCCGTGATCGACATCGACCACTTCAAGAAGGTCAACGACCGTTTCGGCCACCTCATTGGTGACGAAGTGCTGGTGCTGGTCGCGCGCATCATGCGCCAGACCTTTCGCCACTACGACCGACTCTTTCGCTTTGGTGGCGAGGAGTTCGTGGTCATGTTGCTCAGCCCGGAGGTCGAGGGCGCCATGGCCGCGTTCGAGCGTTTCCGTGTGCGCATGGAGCAATACAGCTTTCCCCAGGCGGGGCAGGTCACGGTCAGCGTGGGGTTCACGCCCGTGCAGTCCACCGATGCGCCCAGCGCGGCGTTTTCAAGGGCTGACGAGGCGGTCTACCAGGCCAAGCACCAGGGGCGCAACCGCGTGCTCAGCCATTCGGCCCTGGTGCAGGCCGGCGCCGTGCAGGACACCAGCCACGAAGGCGACGTCGAACTGTTCTGACGTGCCGACCTGCGCTGGCCTCAGTGGCCCGTGCCGGTCTTGACCACCGCATAGCGTTCCAGGGTTTCGGCACGAGCCACATCGTGTTGCACGATGGGCTTGGGGTAGTCGCGGCCCAGGACAAAGTCATCGGTGGCTGCCAGGTCGGCCGGGCGGGCCAGCCAGGGCGCGTGCACCGCTTTGTCGGGCAGCCCGGCCAGTTCAGGCACGTACTTGCGAACGAACCTGACCTGTGGGTCGAACTTCTCGCTCTGGCTGATGGGGTTGAAGATGCGGAAGTAGGGCTGGGCATCGCAGCCAGTGGAGGCCGCCCATTGCCAGCCGCCGTTGTTGGCCGCCAGGTCAAAGTCCAGCAGCTTTTCGGCAAAGTAGGCCTCGCCGCGGCGCCAGTCGATGCCCAGGTCCTTGACCAGGAAGCTGGCCGTGACCATGCGCAAGCGGTTGTGCATGTAGCCCGTCTGGTTGAGCTGGCGCATGGCCGCATCCACCAGGGGGTAGCCGGTGCGGCCTTCGCACCAGGCTTTGAAGAGACTTTCGCCTTTGGCGCCGCCCACCCACTTGATGCGATCGTAGTCACGCTTGTAGGCGTGGCCGACCACATGGGGGTGGTGAAACAGGATCTGGTGATAAAAATCGCGCCAGATCAGCTCGGACAGCCACACCGTGGCACCCCGTGAGCCTTGCTGCATGCGCTCCCAGGCCAGTTGGGCCAGGTGCCGGATGCTGACGGTGCCAAAACGCAGGTGGGTGGACAGGTAGCTGGGCCCCTTGACACCCGGAAAGTCGCGCGTTTCGCCATAGCGGTCCAGTCGGGGCAGAAAGTCCTCCAGCAGTTGTTCGGCCCCGCTCATGCCCGCCGGAATCCTGAGCGCATCCACCGGTTCAAAGCCGATGTCGGCCAGTTCCGGCACGCGCTGAGGCCACAGGGCAGGAACCTTGGGCGGGATGGCCGCCAGATGGGCTGCGTGGCGCTGGACCGGATAGGGCTTGAGGTAGAACGCATCGACCTTCTTGAGCCAGGCATTCTTGTAAGGGGTGAACACACCATAGGGCGTGTCGTTGCCAGTGAGCACCTCATTGCGCTCGAACACCACGCAATCCTTGGACGTGAACAGGGCGGCGCCCAGGTCGCTGAGTTTGCCGCGCACCTGGGCGTCTCGGGCCAGGGCATCGGGCTCGTCGTCGTGGTTGGCGTAGACCGCCTGCACGCCCAACTGGGCCACCAGTCTGGGGATTTCCACGCGGGCCGATCCGTGACGCACGATCAGGCCCGAACCGTTCTGCAAAGCGCCCAAGGCGGCGTCCAGCTCACGCAGGCTGTCCAGGATGAAAGCCACCCGGCGGTCCTGGCGGGGCAGGGCATCCAGGATGTCCGTGTCCAGCACAAAGACACACCAGACCCGCTTTGCATTTCTCAGTGCGTGGTAAAGCGCGGCATGGTCCGTGTGGCGCAGGTCGCGCCGGAACCAGACCAGCGCGGCATCGATCTGTTCATTCATCTGTCTGACTCACCCGCCGCAGCAGGCCATGCGCGACTAAAATCCCGGTCATGTCTGACCAAGCACCGATCAACCTCACCAACCAGTTCCTCATCGCCATGCCTGGCGTGAGTGACGGCAACTTTGCCGGCACCGTGGTGTACATGTGCGAGCATACCGAACATGGCGCCTTGGGCCTGGTCATCAACCATCCGCTGGAGATCGATGTCCGGGCGTTGTTCGAAAAAGTCGACCTCACGCTCGACCGTGACGACCTGCTGTCCACCCCGGTCTACCTGGGCGGCCCGGTCCAGACCGAACGCGGCTTTGTCCTGCACGAACAACTGGACGACGAGGGCGGGCATTACAACTCGTCCCTGAAAATCGCCGGGGGGCTGGAAATGACCACCTCGCGCGATGTGCTGGAGGCCATGTCCAATGGCGCTGGCCCCCGCAAGGTCTTCATCACGCTGGGCTACTCGGGCTGGAGCGCCGGGCAACTGGAGGACGAGATCGCCCGCAATGGCTGGCTGACGGTCGATGCGGACCGCAGCATCATCTTTGACAGCCCGGTGGAAGAGCGCTACGACCGCGCCCTGTCCCTGCTGGGCATCGACCTCAGTGTCCTGTCGTCCGAGGCAGGGCACGCATGACGCAGACCCTCCTGGCCTTTGACTTTGGCACCCGGCGTGTGGGCGTGGCCTGCGGCAACACCCTGATGCGCCAGGCCCAACCACTGCGCTCCATCGCGGCCGAGGGCGATGCCCGCTTTGCCCAGATCAAGAAACTGATCGTTGAATGGCAGCCCGACGCCCTGGTGGTGGGCGTGCCCTTTCACCCCGATGGCGCGGCCCACGCGGTCACGGAACAAGCCCGTCGTTTTGCCCGCCAGCTCCACGGCCGTTTTCAGCTCCAGGTGCACGAGGTGGACGAGCGCTACTCCAGCGTCGAGGCCGAGCGTGACGACCCTGATGACCTGGACGCGGCTTCGGCAGCGGTGATCCTCCAACAGTTTTTCAACGAAAACCCATGAGTCAACCTCAAGCTTCCTTGCAGCTCGATGCCGAGCAGCTCTACGCCGTGCTGCTCAAGGGCGTGCAGCGCCTGGTGACCGATGACACCGCGCTGGTCGGGGTGTGGTCCGGTGGCGCCTGGCTGGCCGAGCGACTCAGTCGTGATCTGGGGCGCACCGAGGCCCATGGCTGCATTTCGTCAGCCCTGCACCGCGACGATTTCAGCCGCCGCGGCATGGCCGTCTCGCGCGATGCGACACACCTGCCTTTCGAGATCGAAGGCCGTCACATCATGCTGGTGGACGATGTGCTCTACACCGGCCGTACCACGCGCGCGGTCATCAATGAACTGTTTGACTATGGCCGTCCGGCCAGCGTCACCCTGGTGGTCCTGGTCGATCGCGGTGGTCGCGAGTTGCCGATCGAGCCCGTGTTCTCTGCCGCACGGATCACCTTGCCGGCCGAGCAGCGCGTGGCCCTGGGCCGCGACGAGCAAGGCCAGCTTCACTTCCAATTCGAGAGGGTTTGATGCAACGACGAAACCCCCAGCTCAACAAGCATGGCGAGCTGATCCACCTGCTGACCACCGAGGGCCTGCCCCGCGATGTGCTTCACCAGATCCTGGACACCGCCGGCACCTTTGTGAGCGTCAACGACCGCGAGGTCAAGAAAATCCCGCTGCTGCGAGGCAAGAGCGTGTTCAACCTGTTCTTCGAGAACAGCACCCGCACGCGCACCACCTTCGAGATCGCGGCCAAGCGCCTGAGCGCCGACGTGATCAACCTGGACATCGCGCGCTCGTCGGCCTCCAAGGGCGAGAGCCTGCTCGATACCATCGCCAACCTGTCGGCCATGAGCGCCGACATGTTCGTGGTGCGCCATTCCGAATCGGGTGCGCCCTACCTGATCGCCCAGCATGTGGCACCGCACGTGCATGTGGTCAACGCCGGTGACGGTCGCCACGCGCACCCGACGCAGGCGCTGCTGGACATGTACACGATCCGGCACTACAAGAAAGACTTCACCAACCTGACCGTGGCCATCGTGGGCGACATTGTGCACTCGCGCGTGGCCCGCTCCAACATCCACGCGTTGACCACCCTGGGCGTGC
>DAORJC010000120.1:0-9281 GCA_035438885.1 Aquabacterium sp.
GCTGCGCCCGTAGCTCAATGGATAGAGTACTGCCCTCCGAAGGCAGGGGTTGCTGGTTCGATCCCAGCCGGGCGCACCACCTTGATCAAGCGCTGAAGCCACCCTGAAGGTGGCTTTTTTGTTCATGGCGTCCGCTGGAATCTGGCCTGTGCCTTTTTGGTGATCGACTTCACCTCGTGTGTCAGGTGTTCTGCGAATGTTTGGCTGCTGTGGGCCAGCTGAGGCGAGATCTCATTCACGGCTTGATCGATTGCAGCAGGCACCTTCACGGCCACATCCTCTGCAACCGTCTGCAGATACCGTGGCTTCATGCCCAGTTGCTGCGCCATACCCTGCAGTTGTGCGTGGCCCATCTGCCCTGGCAAAACCTCGCCGCCCACGTTGAAGGCGAACTCTTTGGACAGGCCCGGGTAGATGCGCGTGCACATCAGGTCGTAGAAGGGGGTGAGTCTCACGCCCTGGCCAGGCAGGGCATACAACGACAGGTTCTTGGCATGGCTGTCGTTGTTGCCGACATACATGTTGAAGAACACCCACTGCACCAGGGCTTGCAAGTCTTGGGCGGCGCGTGAGCTGTGTTTTCGGATCAGTCGGGCGCATGCTTCGAGCCCTGGCCCGCCTTCCTTCTCGTACTTCTTCTCGGACACGGTGCCTGCCAGTTGGCACAGGTCGTACTGGATGACACGGCTCAAGCCCCCGTCGTCCCGGCGCAGTCGGTCGAATCGCTCGACCACACATGATCGGGTCATCGGCTCGTAGAAGACTTCGGCCGTCTTGAGCCCGCAGTGCTTGGCCGTGCGCATGATGATGGCCTCGTTGACGGCGCTGTCCCGCACCTTGTTCAGTCTGCGGATGTCAGGCTTGAGGATGTGGGTGGATGGTGCGTGGCCTTTGGGCAGCATGGGTTGCCCGTCGAAGATGGCGATGGTCGCTTTGTCCTGCGCGCCAGCCAGTGAGATGCGCGCATCTTCGCCTTGGACCTGGATGGCTGCGGCTGATCTGGACTTCAGGATGTCAGCAATCGCCTGCCAACTGGTGGGCTCGTATTGAGGGGGCTGCGGGTGCTGGCCTTGAGGCAGCATCACGTAGGCGCCTGCCGTGTCGCCCGCCACCTCTTTCAACAGCGCAAACAGGGTGGATGCCTTGCGCTGAGCCGAGAGGTAGGCACGCACCTCACCCTCGGGCAGCAGGTTCTCGAAAAAGGCCTGCACCTGGGGTTGGGCCAGGCGCCCAGGTTTGAGTTCGATGCTGGAGAGTGGGAAGGGGCCGGATGGCTGATGTCTGGCCAGCCAGGTGGGCGCGTATTCGAAGCTCAAGGGCTCGGTGTCAAAGACCGTCCCGATCAACTCCTCGCCATAGAAGACATCCAGCGCAGTGGCTCTTTGCATCACAGCGTCCTGGATGTCTTGGGCTGTATCACGACTTCCAGACCCAGGATGTCGAGCAGGTCGAGGACCTTCTGAAGCTGGACGGTGGGCTTGCCGTTCTCCACATCGACGATCAGCCGATTGCCGGTGTTGGCCAGGCCTGCCACATCGAGTTGGCGCAGCTTCATGTCCTGGCGTTGCTGCCGGACCATGTGGCCGATGTCCTGGGCGGTGCGGACGGTGCGAGCCGAGTGACCGAGCGGGCGTTCGTTGGCGGTTTCGTCCATGTGCAAGCCCTTGAATTACCGATGGGTAATTCTATGGTGTTGGCCTGCTGATGACAAGCCATCAGTTACTGAGCGGTAAGTCGTTCGTCATGTGGCGACTTGGATCAGCCAATGGTTACCGATCGGTAATTCTTGTTGTGATGCCCCTCGTTGTCGGAAATGGCGCTACAAAGGGAGGGCTTGGTGGGCATCGCCTTGTTCATGGGGGGCGAGACCACGATCAACCGCGCCGTGGTGCAGAGTGCCAGTGTGGGGTACCGGTTGAATGCGCAGACCATGCTGGGCTCGTTCGAGCATTCCAGCGCCGTGACGAACCTGCTGTTGCGTTACACCCAGGCCCTGATCACCCAGATGGCACAGACGGCGGTGTGCAATCGACACCACTCGCTGGACCAGCAACTGTGTCGCTGGCTGTTGCTCAGCCTCGATCGCCTCAAGGGCAAGATGACGAAGAAGTCAGGTTGGAGTCCACGGGGGCACAGTCAGCGCCGGCCCGTGGCTTGACGTTCACGCGCTCAGGCGCTCAGGCGGAAGGTGCTGACGGTCTGCGCCAGCTTGTGGGCCTGGTCCCTCAGGGATTCGGCAGCAGCGGCCGATTCTTCCACCAGCGCCGAGTTCTGCTGGGTCATCTGATCGAGTGTGGCCACCGATTGATTGACCTCGCGGATGCCGGCGCTTTGCTCGCCGCTGGCATGGGTGATCTCGTGGATGATGCTGGAGACGCGCTCCACGCTGGCTACGATCTCGTTCATGGTCGAGCCCGCTTCGCTGACCAGGCGCGAGCCTGCTTCGACCTTGTCGACCGAAGCGCCGATCAGGGTCTTGATCTCGCGGGCGGCTTCGGCGCTTCGCTGGGCCAGGGATCGGACCTCGCTGGCCACCACGGCAAATCCGCGTCCTTGCTCGCCGGCACGGGCGGCTTCGACGGCGGCGTTCAAGGCCAGGATGTTGGTCTGAAAGGCAATGCCGTCGATCACCCCGATGATGTCGGAGATCTTTTTGGACGAGTCGTTGATGTCCTGCATGGTGTGCACCACCTGAGAGACCACGGTGCCACCTCTGGAGGCCACCTCGGCCGCGCTGGTGGCCATGTCGTTGGCCTGTCTGGCGGCATCGGCGCTGTGCTGCACGGTGCCGGAGATCTGTTCGATGGATGAGGCCGCTTGCTGCAGGTTGGAGGCGGTCTGCTCGGTGCGGATGGAGAGGTCCTGGTTGCCGGCGGCAATCTCGGTCGATGCGGTGGTGATGCTGTCGGTGGCCACGCGAACCTGACCCACGATGGTGTTCAGGGAGGTGTTCATGGCGGCCAGTGCCCGCAGCATGCGTGCCGATTCATCCTGCCCCAGGACCTCTGCGTGGCGCTCTGACAGGTCGCCAGCGGCAATTTTTTCAGCCAGGCGGCAGGCCTGATCGATGGGCGTGCAGATCGAGTTCATGTTGGCCAGCGTCAGGGGCACGACCACCACCACGGCCAGCAGCAGCGAGATGCCCAGCAGCGTGAAAGCCTGCTGGGTGATGCCTTTGAGCACGGGCGCGGCAGCCTCGGCATATGTCCCCAGACCCTGGTCGATCTGGGCCGCGGTCCTGCTGCCCTCGTCGTCCTGATTGCCTTTGAGTTCACGCGCGTATCGCCTGGCATCATCGACGGACTGCTGCCATCGGGGCAGGTACTTGGCGGTCGCTTGCGCATCGTCCAGGTTGAGCAGCAGGTCCTTCTCGAAGCGCCGCACATCACCCAGGCTGCCGCGCAGATGGCTCAGGGTCATCAGGTCCTGGTGGGTGGTCTGGACGAAATCATCCGAGCTTTTTTGCAGGGACAGGATGCCGTAGAGGCCGCCTCCCGCCACCAGGGCGAGGAGGCCAAGCACCATGGCAATGGCACCCCACATGCGGGTGCGGATGTTGAACGAACGCAAAAGCGACTGCAGGCTCATGGGAAAACTCAATCTTTCAGGCCGACACCGAGCAGGCCGTTGCGGTAGGCGTCGGTCACGTTGGGGCCGACATAGCCACGCATGTAGACCGTCCAGCACAAGGGGTTGTTGATGAATTGCTCGGACAGGTACTTGCCGTTGTATTTGGCATTCATGCCCTTGCCTGGGGTCCAGGAGATCTCAACGATGTCCCCCTTGCTGATCCGGTTGATGTTGCCGTAGGCGCCGCCCAGTGCGCCCAGCTCGTTGATCAGTTGCCTGGCTTCGGTGTCCGAGGCGTTCTGGGTGAATTCCTTGATGAAAAAGCGCGAAGCCGTGGCCGAGGGCAGGTCACGCAGGATCGTCATGCGGATGTAGCGGATGGCGTTGGTCTTGTAGATGACCTCGGGATCCTTGGTCTTTTGCGGCAGGTACAGGGCCGAGACCTCGGTCTTGAAGTACCCACGTTTGCGCACGGCAGCGCCGTTGAACACAAGCTTCTGGCCGTTGATGACCACGGACTCTTCAAGTGGCACGCCCTCCAGCTCGGTCAGCGCGTGGGCGCCGGGGCTGAAAATCAAGGCGGCAACGCTTGCAATGGCCAATTTGACAAACTTTTGCATGGTGTGGGCTCCTCAGAGAGACATCGGACGCAGATCGGCCTGCGTCTGGCCGTCAGGGATATATCGGACGACTTGGCGAAAACTGCAGCTTTCTGTAACGAAAACGCTTGGGAACATGTCGGCGTTGACCACGCTCAGGCCGTCTGCGTGAACAATTCTCGCCCGATCAGCATTCGGCGGATCTCCGAAGTACCCGCGCCAATCTCGTAGAGTTTGGCGTCTCGCCACAGGCGCCCCAGGGGGTAGTCGTTGATGTAACCGTTGCCGCCATGGATCTGGATGCCCTCGCTGGCCATCCAGGTGGCTTTTTCGGCCACCCACAGGATCAGGGAGGCACAGTCCTTGCGCAGATCGCGGGTCTGCCCCTCGCCCCGGGCATCCAGGTTCTTGCCCACAGTGTAGGCAAAGCAGCGGGCGGCCTGCAGAGCGGTGTACAGGTCGGCCACCTTGCCCTGGATGAGCTGGAACTCGCCAATGGCCTGGCCGAACTGGCGGCGGTCGTGCACGTAGGGCAGCACCTGGTCCATCACGGCCTGCATGATGCCGATGGGGCCGGCAGCCAGCACGGCGCGCTCAATGTCCAGGCCGCTCATGAGGACTTTCACCCCGCCGTTGAGCTGCCCCAGGATGTTCTCGGCGGGCACCTGAACCTGCTCGAACACCAGCTCGCCGGTCGATGAGCCGCGCATGCCCAGCTTGTCCAGGCGCTGTGCCACCGAAAAACCAGGCATGCCCTTTTCAATCAGGAAGGCGGTGATGCCCTGGGCGTTCAGCTCAGGCGCGGTCTTGGCGTACACCACCAGGGTGTCGGCATCGGGGCCGTTGGTGATCCACATCTTGCGGCCCTGCAGCACGTAGTGCATGCCGTCGGGCGAGCGTTGGGCGCTCAGGCGCATGCTGACCACGTCGGAGCCCGCCTCGGGCTCGCTCATGGCCAGAGAGCCGATGTGCTCGCCGCTGATCAATTTGGGCAGGTAGCGCGCTTTCTGGGCCGCGGTGCCGTGGCGGTGGATCTGGTTGACGCACAGGTTGGAGTGGGCGCCGTAGCTCAGACCGACGGAGGCCGAGGCGCGGCTGATCTCTTCCATGGCGACCATGTGGGCCAGGTACCCCATGCCGGCGCCGCCGTGGGCCTCCTGCACGGTGATGCCCAGGAGGCCCAGGGCGCCCATTTTTTGCCACAGCTCGCGCGGAAAGCGGTCCTCGCGGTCGATCTGCTGGGCCAGGGGCGCGATCTCGGCCTGGGCAAAGGCGCGCACGGTCTCGCGCAGGGCGTTGATGTCGTCGCCCAACTGGTGGTCAAGGCTGAGGAGTTCCATGGTTGTTCTCCGGTGAGGTCAGTCAGGGTTCAGGCGGTCGGATGGGGGGTCACGCGCAGCAGCTCTTGTCCTTCGGCGACCTGCTCGCCCACCTGGCACAGCCAGGCGCTCAGGATGCCGTCGCACGGGGCGCACAAGGGGTGTTCCATCTTCATGGCCTCGGTGACGATGAGGCGCTGCCCTGCGGTCACCGGCTGGCCGGCTGGCACGTCGATGGCCACCACGCGACCCGGCATGGGCGCGCGCAGGGTGCCGTCACCGCGGGTGTGGGTGGGCTGGCGCTGCAGCGGATCGAGGATGGCCAGCGTGACCTGGCCCTGGGGGGTGAACACATCAAAGCGGTGGTTGGGCGCATGAGGCTGGGGCCACACGCCGACGGCGATCGTCGATTCGGCCGTGTCGCCCACACGCAGGTGCAGGGTGTGCTGGTGGGGCGATGGTGATGATGCGGGCTGGTGATCGAGTTCGGCGCTCCAGACAGGCTGCCCCGGGCGGTGCAGGTCCAGGCGCAGGCGCTGGCCCGGCTGGCGGTGCAGCGTGACCGACCAGATCGGGGCGACCGTGTCGGTCGGGCCGGCGGCGACGGGCTGAATCTGCCAGTGCTGGCGGGCTGATCCATGCAGGCGCCAGCCATCGGCCTGTTGCCAGGGGTCGTCCATCCGGGCGGTGGTGCAGGTGGTGGTGAGCGTCTGATGGTGCGCCATCAAGGCCGCCACGGCCAGGGCCTCGGCTTCGGCGCTGGCTGGGGCCATGAGGGCGGCCTGGTGTTGTTCGATCAGGTGCGTGTCGATGCGGCCTTGCTGGAAGGCGGGGGTGTGCAGGACGCGGCGGATCAGATCGATGTTGGTGTGCACACCTGCGATCTGCAGGCCTTGCAGGGCCTGGTCCAGCCGCTGCAGGGCCTCGGGGCGGTCCTTGCCGTGCGCGATCACCTTGGCGATCATCGCGTCGTAGTAGGGGCTGATGGCATCGCCCTGGCGCACACCACTGTCGATGCGCAGTGCGGAGGGCTCGAAGTGGGAGGCCTGCGGCTCGCGCAGGCCATGGAGTGTGCCGGTCGAGGGCAAAAAGCCCAGGCGCGGGTTCTCGGCACACACGCGCGCTTCGATGGCATGGCCTTGCGAGGTGATCTGGTCCTGGCGCAGGGGCAGGTCCTGGCCTTTGGCCACGCGCAGTTGCCATTCGACCAGGTCCAGGCCGGTGATGGCCTCGGTGACCGGGTGCTCGACCTGCAGGCGGGTGTTCATCTCCATGAAGTAGAAGCGGCCGGTGCGGGCCACGTCCTGTTCGGCAATGAACTCGACCGTGCCGGCGCCGACATAGCCCACGCTCAAGGCGGCGGTCAGGGCGGCCTGGCCCATGCGTTCGCGCAGCAGCGGGCTCATGCCGGGGGCGGGGGCTTCTTCCAGCACCTTTTGATGACGACGCTGCACGGAGCAGTCGCGCTCGAACAGGTGAACGGCGTGGCCGTGCTGGTCGGCAAAAATCTGCACCTCGATGTGGCGGGGCGCGGGCAGGTAACGCTCCAGCAAGACCTGGGCGTTGCCAAAGCTGGCCTGGGCCTCGCGCTGGCAAGAGGCCAGGTGGGTGGCAAAGTCCGCGGCGCATTCGACCACGCGCATGCCTTTGCCCCCGCCCCCGGCCGTGGCCTTGATCAGCAGCGGGTAGCCAATCGCATCGGCGTGCGCCTGCAGGGACGCCAGGTCCTGATCGGGCCCGTGGTAACCGGGCACCAGGGGCACGCCCGCGTCCGTCATCAGTCGCTTGGCAGCGGCCTTGTCGCCCATGGCGGCCAGGGCATACGCCGGTGGGCCCACAAAGGTCACGCCCGCCTGGGCGCAGGCGATGGCAAAGTCGGCGTTCTCGCTCAGGAACCCATAACCGGGGTGGATCGCCTGGGCCCCGGTGCTGCGGGCGGCGGCCAGGATCAGGTCGCCGCGCAGATAGCTGTCGCGCGCGGGGCTGGGGCCCAGGTGGATGGCCTCGTCGCACGCCTGCACATGGGCCGAGTGGGCATCGGCATCGGCGTACACGGCCACGGTGCGGATGCCCAGGCGCCGGGCCGTGGCGGCCACGCGGCAGGCGATTTCGCCACGGTTGGCGATCAGCAGTTTGGTGAACATGCGGCGGGGGCCTTCAAGGGGTGTCGTTCCAGGGGGGACTCTGTCGGTTCAGGAAGGCCTGCAGCCCGGCCCGGCCTTCATCGCTGGCGCGCACATCGGCGATGCGCCGGGCGGTTTCTTCCAGCAAGGCTGCATCCAGGGGCAGGCGGGCCACGTCCAGCATGAGCTGCTTGGTCTGGCGCAGGGCCTGGGGGCCATGGCTGGCCATGGCCTGCGCCAGCGCGTCCACCCGGTGCAGCAGGTCCATGGGTTCGACCACCTCGTGCAGCAGGCCGCAGTCCAGCGCCTGCCGGGCGTTGATGCGTTCGGCCGTGAGGGCGTGGCGCAGGGCCTGGCGCGGCCCCATGGCCCGAACCAGGTAGGGGCTGATGGTGGCCGGGATCAGGCCCAGCTTGACCTCGCTGAGCGCAAAGTGGGCATGGGCGGTGGACACCGCGATGTCGCACGCGGCCACCAGGCCCACGCCACCGCCCATGCAGTCGCCTTGCACCTGTGCAATCACCGGCACCGGGCAATGCGCCACGGCCCACAGCAACTGGGCCAGTTGGCGGGCATCGTTCAGGTTGGCCGCGTGGTCCTGATCGGCCATGGCCCGCATCCAGCGCAGGTCGGCCCCCGCACAGAAGGTGCCACCACGCGCGGCCAGCACCATGACACGCACCTGGGGGTCCTGAGGGATGGTCTGAAAGGCCTCGGTCAACAGCGCGATCAGGTCGGCGTCAAAGGCGTTGTGCCGCTCCGGGCGGTTGAGCCAGACGGTGACTCGGTGACCCTGGCGGATGCATTCAAGCGCACTCATGGTGGGACCTCCTCACATGCGGAACACGCCAAAACGTGTCGGTTGGACTGGGGCATTGGCGGCCATGCTCAGCCCCAGGGCCAGCACGCGGCGGGTGTGGGTGGGGTCGATGATGCCGTCGTCCCACAGGCGGGCTGAGGCGTGATACGGGTGCCCCTGCACTTCGTACTGCGCTCGGATGGGGGCTTTGTAGGCTTCTTCTTCATCGGCAGACCAGGGCTGGCCGCTGGCTTGCAGACCCTCGCGTTTGACGGTGGCCAGCACGCTGGCGGCCTGCTCGCCCCCCATGACGCTGATGCGGGCGTTGGGCCACATCCACATCAGCCGTGGGTTGAAGGCGCGTCCGCACATGCCGTAGTTGCCCGCACCAAAGGAGCCACCGATCACCACGGTGAATTTGGGCACCTGGGCGCAGGCCACCGCGGTGACCAGCTTGGCGCCGGCCCGGGCAATGCCTTCGTTCTCGGCCTTGCGCCCGACCATGAAGCCCGTGATGTTCTGCAAAAAGACCAAGGGCAGGCCGCGCTGGCAGCACAGCTCGATGAAGTGGGCGCCCTTGTCCGCACTCTCGGCAAACAGGATGCCCTGGTTGGCCAGGATGCCCACGTCCTGTCCTTCGATGCGGGCAAAGCCGGTGACCAGGGTGGTGCCGTAACGGGCTTTGAACTCGTCAAAGACCGAGTCGTCCACCAGGCGGGCAATGACCTCGCGCACGTCCATGGCCTGCCGAGGGTCCCGGGGCATCAGGCCTTTGAGTTCGTCGGCGGCGTAGCGGGGGGCGATGGGGGCGTGGCGTGGGCCGGGGCGTGGGTGACGGTTCAGGCGTGCGACGGCCTGGCGGGCCAGGGCC
>DAORJC010000121.1:0-9274 GCA_035438885.1 Aquabacterium sp.
CAGGGAGTCCAGTTGCAGGCGCTCCAGGGCGTAGACCCCCAGCACCAGCCAGGTGGTCACCGACAGGGCCGGACCAAAACCGAATCGGGCCAGCAAGGGTTGATGTTGCCAGTCCAGCCCGTCGGTGGCGATGGCCACGGCCTGGGCCAGCCACCCCAGGGCCAGCAGCCACCAGGCGGCGTCGGCTTTTGGGGCTTGATGCACCTGGGGCACCACATCGGCACGGTCATCCGGCACCGGGGTGGCCGGGCGTGGCCACAGGGCCGCCAGCACGTAAGCTCCTGCAGCCACCAGCGTGGCCGATGAGAACAAGGTGGCGGGCGATAGAATCATCCACACAGTGTACGGTCCTGAATCTGCCACCCGGTGGGCTCGACCTTCAATTTGCAACACCCATGGCATCCAATCTCACCGATCGTCTGAGTCGACTCGTCAAAACGATGCGCGGCCAGTCCCGCATCAGCGAATCCAATGTGCAGGACATGCTCCGCGAGGTCCGCATGGCTTTGCTGGAGGCCGACGTGGCCCTGCCGGTGGTGCGCGACTTCATCGCCCGAGTCAAGGACAAGGCCCTGGGTCAGGAGGTGGTGGGCTCGCTCACCCCGGGCCAGGTCCTGGTCAGCATCGTGCAGAAGGAGCTGGCCGCCACCATGGGCGATGGCGTGGCCGACCTGAACCTGGCCGTGCAGCCGCCCGCCGTGATCCTGATGGCCGGCCTGCAAGGCGCCGGCAAGACCACGACCACGGCCAAGCTGGCCAAGCACCTGATTGAAAAACGCAAGAAGAAGGTGCTGACGGTCTCGGCCGACGTGTACCGCCCTGCCGCCATCGAGCAACTCAAGACCGTCACGGCCCAGGCCGGTGCCGAGTGGTTCCCGTCACAAGGGGATCAAAAGCCCCGAGACATTGCCCTGGCGGCGCTGGAATACGCCCGCAAGCACTACTTTGATGTGCTGCTGGTGGACACCGCCGGCCGACTGGCCATTGACGAGGCCCTGATGGCCGAAATCAAGGAGCTGCACGCTGCCCTCAAACCCATCGAAACCCTGTTTGTGGTGGACGCCATGCAGGGCCAGGACGCCATCAACACGGCCAAGGCCTTCAGCGATGCGCTGCCCCTGACCGGTGTGGTGCTGACCAAGCTGGATGGTGACTCCCGCGGTGGTGCGGCCTTGTCTGTGCGCCAGATCGCGGGCGCGCCCATCAAGTTTGCCGGCACCTCTGAAAAGATCGACGGCCTGGAGGTGTTCGACGCCGACCGCCATGCCGGTCGTGTGTTGGGCATGGGCGACATCGTTGCCCTGGTCGAGGAAGTGCAAAAGGGCGTCGACATGGACGCCGCCCAGCGGCTGGCCGACAAGGTCAAGTCGGGCGAGGACTTCGACCTCAATGACTTTTTGTCGCAAATTTCCCAGATGAAGAAAATGGGCGGCCTGTCCTCGCTGATGGACAAGCTGCCGGCCGAATTGGCGGCCAAGGCCGGTCAGGCCGACATGAACAAGGCCGAGAAAGACGTGCGGCGCATGGAGGGCATCATCAACTCCATGACGCCCCTGGAGCGCAAGAAGCCTGACCTGATCAAGGCCAGCCGCAAGCGGCGCATCGCAGCCGGCGCGGGCGTGCAGGTGCAGGAGGTCAACCGCCTGCTCAACCAGTTTGACCAGATGCAGAGCATGATGAAGAAAATGAAGGGTGGCGGCCTGTTCAAGATGATGAAGCGCATGGGGGGCATGAAGGGCTTTCCCGGTATGCGTTGAGCCCGACCCCTGCCAGACTCGCAGACGACGAATTTCGGGGACCCCATGGAGCAATTTCTTCCTCACATTCTGGTGGCAGTGCTGGTGGCCTTGCTGCTGCTGGGTGGCTACGCGCTCTGGAACCGGCGACAGCAGATGCGCTCTCCCAGTCACGCGCGCAGTCGCGCGGACAAAGCCGACGATCTGGACACCGTGGCGTCCTGGGAGCCTCACTCGACCCGGGTGCTCACCACACCTGAGCGCGAGGCTTATCACACGCTGCGCAAGGCCTTGCCCGATCACATGATCCTGGCGCAGTTGCCCTTGGCCCGTTTCCTGAAGGTGCCTACCCGCAACTCCTACAGTGAGTGGCTCCGCCGCGTCGGCTCCTTGTGCGCCGACTTGGTGATCTGCGATGACAACGCCCACGTGGTGGCGGTGGTCGAGATCCGTCAGCCGGCCGGTGGCAAGGATCGCGAGCGCATGCTCAAGCGGCACACCCGTCTCGACAAGGTGCTGGCTGCGGCCAACATCCCCGTGCACGTGTGGCTGGAGGGTGCATTGCCCGGTCCGGCCGTGGCCCGTGAAACGGTCCTGGGTGGGGGCGTGACCTTCACGACCCGATCGGGTGCCACTTTGGTGGACACCTCGGGCGTGCACCGCAGTCTCAATGCGCCGGTGCTGACCATTGATGTGGATGTGGACGACGATGACACGACCAGTGGAGAAGCCTCACGCCGCATGTCGACCTGGTTTGACTCGGCTCAATCGGCCTTGACGCCTTTGCAGGACACTCCGATCCGCCGCTGATCCAGACGCGCCGATCACTCCAGCAGCGCGCGCGCAAACTCTCGGGCCTTGAAGCTCTGGAGGTCTTCCAGGCTCTCGCCCACGCCAATGAAGTACACCGGCACGGGGGTGCCGCGCTCGCGCGACCACAGCGCAATCGCCGCGAGCACGCCGCCCTTGGCGGTGCCGTCCAGCTTGGTCACGATCAGGCCCGTCAGGCCCAGGGCCTCGTCAAACGCCTTGACCTGGGTCAGGGCATTCTGGCCCGTGTTGCCATCGACCACCAGCACCACCTCGTGCGGGGCCGTGTCCATGGCCTTGCCGATCACACGCTTGACCTTCTTGAGCTCGTCCATCAGGTGGATCTGCGTGGCCAGGCGGCCGGCGGTGTCGGCAATGACCACATCGCAGCCGCGGGCCTTGCCGGCCTGCACGGCATCGAAGGTCACGGCGGCAGGGTCGCCCCCTTCCTGGCTGACGATCTGAACGTGGTTGCGGTCGGCCCAGACGGCCAGTTGCTCGCGGGCTGCCGCACGGAAGGTGTCGGCCGCCGCCAGCAGCACCTGGGCGCCATGGTCGGAGAGGTGACGCGTGAGCTTGCCGATCGAGGTGGTCTTGCCCGCGCCGTTGACACCGGCAATCATGATGACGGTGGGCGTGTGCTGCCCGATGACCAGCGACTGCTCCAGTGGCTGCAGCAGCTCGGTGATGGCATCGATCAGGAGCGACTTGACCATCGACGGCGCCGTGGCCTTGTGGTCCTTGACGCGCTGCTTGAGGTCCTTGAGCAGGTGCTCGGTGGCCGACACCCCGGCATCGGCCATCAACAGGGCCGCTTCCAGCTCTTCGTACAGCGCATCATCGATCTGGGTGCCCGTGAACACCTGAGCGATGGACGAGCCTGTCTTGCGCAGGCCGGTCTTGAGCCGCTCCAGCCACGAGCGACGGTCGGCGGTGGGCTTGGTCTGGGTGTTGTCCTGGACCTGGGGGTGACTGACCGAACTGCCGCCATCCAGGGCGGGGCTGCTCGGCGATGGTGTGGCTTCGGGGGCTGCGACCGGGGCGGCAGCGGGAGCCGGTGGGGTGGCTTCAGGCGTGGCCTGCTCGCTCTGCCCCCAACCGAGCTTCTTTTTGATGAAACTGAACATGGCTGCATTGTAGGCGTGGGGCCCCTACAATCGCGCCGTGACTTCATCCACGCGCTCCCGCCGCTCGCCCGCCGAGCCTGCCAGCCCTTCCGCCAGGGCGCCTGCCACCCGAAACGCGCCCCAGCAGGTGCGCATCATTGGCGGCGCGTTCAAGCGATCGGGCCTGCAGGTGCCGCAATGGCCAGGCCTGCGGCCCACGCCCAACCGCGTGCGCGAGACCTTGTTCAACTGGCTGGGCCAGGACCTGTCGGGCTGGCGCGTGCTGGATGCCTTTGCCGGCACCGGCGCTTTGGGGCTGGAGGCGGCCTCCCGAGGCGCCGCTCAGGTGATGATGCTCGAGCGCGAAGGCCGTCTGGTCCGCTCCATCCAGGCCAATGCCGCCAAACTGGGCGCCAGCGCCGTGACGGTGCAGACCACCGACGCCATGAGCTGGATGGCCCGCAGCGCACAGCAACACCCCGCTGGCGGCTTTGACCTGGTGTTTCTGGATCCGCCTTTTGAAGCCGACCTGTTTGACCAGGCCCTGGCCCTGGCCAGTCAGTGTGTGCCTCAGGGCGGCTGGATCTATCTCGAAAGCAACCGCCCCATCGAGCCTGTGCCGGGCCTTCGCCTGCACCGCAAGGACAAAGCGGGCGTCGTGCACTTTCACCTTTTTGAACGCGTGCCCTTGCAGCCCTGAGCGCTGGCACCGCACTACACTTCGCACATGACAGCCAAGTCGCCCCTGACCGCGGTTTATCCCGGCACCTTCGATCCGATGACCCTGGGTCATGCCGACCTGATGGCCCGTGCCAGCCGTCTGTTTGATCGCCTGATCCTGGCGGTGGCAGCCGGGCATCACAAAAAGACCATGTTCTCGCTGGAAGAACGCCTGGCCATGGGTCAGGAGCTCGCCGAGCGGCACGACAACGTCGAGGTCATCGCCTTTGACGGCCTGCTGCGCGATTTTGTGGTGGCCCATGACGGCAAGGTCGTGGTGCGCGGCCTGCGCGCCGTCAGCGACTTCGACTATGAATTTCAGATGGCCGGCATGAACCGCCACCTGATGCCCGATGTGGAGACGGTGTTCCTCACCCCCTCGGATCAGTTCCAGTTTGTCTCGGGCACCTTTGTGCGCGAGATCGCCAGCCTGGGGGGCGATGTGTCCAAGTTCGTGGCACCGTCGGTGCTGGAGCGCCTCAAGGCCCGAGTGACCCAACGGTGAACCCTGCATGGCCCTGAAAATCACCGCCGAATGCATCAACTGTGACGTCTGTGAGCCCGAGTGCCCCAACCAGGCCATCTCCATGGGCGATGACATCTATGTGATCGACCCCAACAAGTGCACCGAATGCATGGGGCACTTTGACGAGCCCCAATGCGTCCAGGTCTGCCCGGTGGAGTGCATCCCCAAGGACCCGGACCACGCCGAGACGCCGGAACAACTGATGGTCAAGTACCACGCGCTGCAGGCGGCCGCAGGCAAGGGCCGCGGCTGAACCTCAAGGCCTGACCATGGCCACGCTGGTGTCGGGGGTGGCCGGAACGCGCGCAGTGAACGGCTTGTTGGCGCCGCGCTTGCCCTTGCCCTCTTTGGTCGATGGCAGGTCCCACTGAGGGGGCTCTCCCAATGTCGCGGCCACTGACTTGGGCGGGCGCTTGAGAAATTTGGCGATGCGGCGGTTGATCTGCTGGTCGGCCTTGAGCAATTGGGCCCTTTGACTGGCGGCCTGTTTGAGTTGCTCGCGGTGGCGCGCATCGTCGGCCTTGACCACGGTGGTGGCTTGCGTCGGTGCACAGGGCTGCATCTGGTAGCTGCTGCCGCCGCAACGGTACACCTGCCCGGCCTGTGACAGGCCGGGGCTGATCAACGACAGCGCCATGGCCTGCAGCGTGAGCGCAGCAGCTGTCAGCAAGATCCTTGCAAGATTCATGGGTCCTCTCCCTTTTTTCTGAATGCGGACCAAGCCATGGCTGCTCTGGGGCAGCGTCTCAGGCTTGTGTCGGTGGTGGGCCGCCTTCCGGGCGGGGTGGTTTGGGTGGCTTGGGGCGCTGGGCGCCGGCGTGGATGGTGGCGGTGGCCTTGGCCATGTCGCCGCTGAGCAGGGCATCGGTGGCCTCCAGGGCCTTGTCGATGCTCTGGTCGATCAGGTCGCGCTCGCTGGAGGGCGGTTTGCGCAACACATAGGCCGCCACTTCGGACTTGACGCCGGGGTGGCCGATGCCCAGGCGCAGGCGCCAGTAATCGGGGGAGCCCAGTTGGGCATGGCTGTCACGCAGGCCGTTGTGCCCGGCATGGCCGCCGCCTTGCTTGAGCTTGACCTGCCCGGGCAGCATGTCCAACTCGTCGTGTGCGATCAGGATCTCTTGCGGCGTGATCTTGAAAAAGCGCGCCAGCGAGGCCACGGACTTGCCCGACAGGTTCATGAAGGTCTGGGGCTGCAGCAGCCACACAGGGCCGCCCGGCAGGTTGGCCCGACCGACGAAGCCGTGATAAGCCCGGTCCATCGTCAGGTTCACGTTCAGGCGCCGTGCAAGCTGGTCGATGTACCAGAAGCCCGCGTTGTGGCGGGTGTTTTCGTATTCCGTGCCAGGGTTGCCCAGGCCCACAAACAGTCTGATCATGATGGTGGTGATCTTGAGAGCTGACGCACAAAAAGAAAAGCCCCGCCAAAGCGGGGCTTGACCGACAGAAGTTGAAGATTACTTCTTCTTCTTGCCCTTGGCGGGTTCGGCCGCTGCCACGGGTGCAGCAATGATTTCTTCGGCCACGGGCTCGACCACGGTGGCGATGACGGGGTTCTTGCGACCGTGCGTCAGGACCTTCTGGCCAGCAGCCAGTTTCAGGTCGTCGACGTGCAGCGACTGACCCTTGGTCATGGCGCCCAGATCGATCGTCAGGAACTCAGGCAGTTGCTCGGCCAGGCATTCGATTTCCAGTTCGGAAACGACGTGGTTGATGATGCACTTGTCGATCTTGACTGCAGGCGCTTCAGCTTCGTTGATGAAGTGCAGAGGGATCTTCTTGTGGATCTTGGTGGTCGCGTCGATGCGCTGGAAGTCCACGTGCAGCACTTGCTGCTTGTAGGGGTGAACCTGGTAGTCGCGCAGCAGGACTTTTTCGACCTTGCCGCCCAGATCCATCTCGAGGATGGACGAGTGGAAGGCTTCCTTGCGCATGGCGTGGTACAGCGCGTTGTGATCGAGTTCGATCAGCTTGGGCTCGCCGGCGCCATAAACAATGCCGGGCACCTTGCCGGCGATACGCAGGCGGCGGCTCGCTCCGGTCCCCTGCAGGCTACGCTCAAAAGCGGTGAAATTCATGGATGACTCCAAAGTGAAGGAAAGCGCCCGCGACCAGGCGCTTGAAAAAAGCCCGGCACGTCAATGCCAGGCCCGAGAACGGATCAGAAGTTGTTGTTCTGTTCCGAGAAAAGGGACGTGACCGAGTCGCCATCGGTGATCCGACGGATGGTCTCGGCAAACAGGAAAGCGGTCGACAGCTGACGAATCTTGGGCGTGCCCTTGGCCGAATCGTTCAGGGGGATCGTGTTGGTGATCACCACTTCGTCGAGCTGCGAGGTCTTGATGCGGTCAATGGCCGGGCCCGAGAACACGGCGTGGGTGCAATAAGCGTACACGCTCTTGGCGCCGCGCTCCTTGAGCACCTCAGCTGCCTTGACCAGGGTGCCGGCGGTGTCGATCATGTCGTCCATGATCACGCAGTTGCGGCCATCGATCTCGCCGATGACGTGCATGACTTCAGAGACGTTGGCCTTGGGGCGACGCTTGTCGATGATGGCCAGGTCGCAACCGAGTTGCTTGGCCAGGGCGCGGGCGCGCACCACGCCGCCGACGTCGGGCGAGACGACCACGAGGTCTTCGTAGCGCTTGGCCTGCACATCGGACAACAGCACGGGCGATGCGTAGATGTTGTCGACGGGGATGTTGAAGAAGCCCTGGATCTGGTCTGCGTGCAGGTCCATGGTCAGGACGCGGCTGACGCCAACCGTCTCGAGCAGGTCAGCAACCACACGGGCCGAGATGGCCACACGGGTGGAGCGAGGACGACGGTCCTGGCGGGCGTAACCAAAGTAGGGGATGACGGCCGTGACGCGCTGAGCCGATGCACGCTTGAGCGCATCGGCCATGATCAGCAGTTCCATCAGGTTGTCGTTGGTCGGGGCGCAGGTGGATTGCACCACGAACACTTCGCGACCGCGCACGTTCTGCTGGATTTCGACCGTGGTCTCACCATCCGAGAAGCGGCCGACCGCTGCCTTGCCCAATTCAAGGCCAAGGTGCGAAACGATTTCCTGGGCCAACGCCGGATTGGCGTTGCCGGTGAACACGACGGTGTCAGAGAGCATGGGTCAACTCAGAAAAAACCAATGCCGCCCTGGGGATCGCGAAGACCAAGGGGCGGCACAGTGTGTTTTTTTTAACCGGGATGGATCAGTCGCAGCAGACCAGGGTGCAGGTTTGGCAGGGGAAGAAGGATTCGAACCTTCGCATGTCGGAATCAAAATCCGATGCCTTAACCAACTTGGCGATTCCCCTACACAGGTCCAACTCTGTTGCCAGAATCAAACCAGTAACTGGTCATCTGCGTAAGCCTCACATTATATGTCGGTTTTTGATGTCTTGCTGCAAGGGGCTTCAAAATTCTGAGAAAAATTTTCAAGGCCCGGGCAGCAGGTGACACAGTCGACCGACCCATGTGGGATCTGCCTGACCGACATCGGCTGGGCTGAATGAGGTGAGGGCGACAGCATCTTCTGGCTCCAGCCATGAAAACACCGCGCTGCCCGAACCGGTCATTCGGCTGTTGCCGAAGCGGCCCTGCATGATCTCAAGCGCTTGAGTCACTTCGCTGCTGTAGGCCATGGCTGGCGGTTGCAGGTCATTGTGACCAAAGCGCTTGGGCGCTGCAAGAAAGGCCGCGACTATAGCATGCGCTGAATCACGCTGTAGCAATGGGCTGCCAAAGATCGCTGCGGTGGGCACCGCCACCGGCGGTTTGAGCACCGCCACAGGGGTCTGATACAGCTCGTCGGGCAGGTTCAAGGGGGTGATGTGCTCGCCCACGCCTTCGACCCAGGCGGGGCGGCCTTGCAGAAAGAACGGCACGTCGGCGCCCAGTTGCAGGGCCAGCGGTGCCAGCCGTGCCAGGGGCCAGTGCAGGCCCCACAGTTCATTGAGGGCGCGCAGCACGCAGGCGGCGTCCGAGCTGCCGCCGCCCATGCCGGCCCCCCAGGGCACCTGTTTGTCGATGTGGATGCTGGCGCCCATGGGTGTACCGCTGTGCTGTTGCAGCAGGCGTGCGGCCCGCAGGCACAGGTCATCGGGCGGGAGTCGGGGGCCCAGGTCGTGGCGCTGCAGGGCACCATCGGCCCGGGTCTCGATGTGCAGGGTGTCGCACCAGTCGATGGGCACGAAGACCGATTGCAGCAGGTGATAGCCGTCGTCACGTCGGCCCGTGACGTGCAGGAACAGGTTGAGCTTGGCGGGTGCCTTGAGGTTGTGCAGGCTGGGCATTTGAGGCGATGGGGCGAGGGTGGGGCGACGCTTCGTCAGCGGCTCACAGGTCCAGGCGCAGCCGCAGGGTCACGCCGCGCTGGG
>DAORJC010000122.1:0-9185 GCA_035438885.1 Aquabacterium sp.
GGCATGGCCAGCAGTTGCCTGGCCATGTGCAGGCGAGCGGTCTTGGCCGCAGGTGACTTACCTCTCTTCAGTGGGTCAATTCACCCCGGCCGGGTGGAGCAGTTTGAGTGGCCACAAGTGGAGCACTTTGGGTGGCCTTGGCGGGCATTGTGCCCGCCTCGCAAGGTGGTACCCAACCAGGGCATGGACCCGGCAACTACTTTGCGACGACTGCAAGTACAGCTGCGGGATTGGCTTGAGCAATGGCCAAGAGCGTTCTGGCCGCGCCGCTAGGTTGCTTTCGGCCTTGTTCCCAGCCTTGAAGTGTTCGAACCGAGACGCCCAGCAGCGATGCAAACTGCGACTGCGAGAGGCCCGTCTTTTTTCGTGCCTCAATGGCGTCTGAGTGAATGACACGGCCTTGGCCAGCCTTCATTTCGCGGATGGATTGCAGCAGGTCTGCGCCGAGATCACGTTGAGCCTCGTAGGCCTCAAGCTCGGTGTTGGATAGGGGCTTAATCTTCGAGGGCACGGCGGATCTCCTTCAGGATGGGACCAGTGAGGTTGTCTGTTTTGGCCTTGGCATACAACGTGAGCAAAACAAGTTCGCCTTGGGCGGTTCTGGTGAAGTAGATGACACGGACTCCACCGGACTTTCCGGTGCCTGCGCGGCCCCATCGCACCTTGCGCAACCCACCAGATTCGGGCACTACGTCGCCAGCGTTGGGATGAGCTGAAATGTAGGCAGCGAACTCTCCGCGCTCTTCTTCGGTCCAATAGTGCGGCCACTGCTTCTGAAATAGCGGCGTTTCGATGACGGTGAGCATGTCGAACTGTACGCCTAGGGCGCATAGCCTGTCAACCCGCCGAATGTCCTGACGGGGCGAAAACCGAAGGCCTACACATGAGGCTACTGACTGGCCTTGACCCGTCAACCTGCCCTCTGGGCTGCCTTGCACTCAGCGGTGCTGGCGGCTATGATGTGTAAGGATTACACCGATTGTACACATCATGCGCACGAACATCGTGATTGACGACAAGCTCATGGCGGATGCCATGCGCCTTACAGGATTGAAGACAAAGAAGGAGGCCGTGGAGCTTGGCCTTCGAACCTTGTTGCGCTTGCGCCAGCAAGAGGAGATCAGGCGCTTCCGGGGCAAGCTTGATTGGCAAGGTGACCTGAATGCGATGAGGACAGACAAGTGATTCTTGTTGATTCAAGCGTTTGGATTGATTATTTTCGCGGGACGGTCACACCCGAGACCGAGCGCCTTGACGGGCTGCTCGGTATTGAGCCAGTGTGCGTTGGTGATTTGGTCCTTGCCGAGGTCCTGCAAGGTTTCAACACAGACGTGGCGTTCAACCAGGCGCGCAAGCTGCTGACCTCATTGGATGTCGTTGATCTTGGCGGTCAGGAGATGGCCATTCAGGCTGCGCGTAATTTCAGGA
Organism: Aquabacterium sp.; assembly: GCA_035438885.1. Classification (GTDB taxonomy): domain Bacteria; phylum Pseudomonadota; class Gammaproteobacteria; order Burkholderiales; family Burkholderiaceae_C; genus Aquabacterium. Next base: position 1,429 of record DAORJC010000122.1, read on the forward strand.
CATTGCGCCTGATGGGCATGACTGCTCGCAAGACCATTGATACACTGATCGCGACGGCATGCATTGAGCACGACTTTACGCTGCTGTTCAGTGACCGGGACTTCGAGCCATTCGTTGAGCACCTCGGCCTGCGATCGGCCATGTTGCCGGACTGATGTTCTCGAAACGAGATGGAGTTTTTCGAAAAGCCTGACGCAATGGAGGGGCGCATCATCGCAGAGCTCCAAAAATACACGCCTACCTGAAAAACCGAAACAAATGGATTGGAAGTGATGAGGAGTAGTTCATGCCTTCGGTGTACACCCCGGTAATGACGGCACCCATGCCGCCACATCCGACGGAGCAGACTCACGTCGATCGCGAGGCGGAACGCTACCGCATGACTGGCGAGGCGATGGTGGACGTTGATACAAAGAGCGGCCTCAGCCACCAAGATGTGAAGGCTTGGGCTACTGCCTTGAGTGCAGGCAACCCAGGGACGCACCCTCACAGGTCATGAGCCGCCTGCAGCAATTGCACAAGCTGAACTGCGCCAAGCGAATCGCAGAGAAAGGACCCGATATGCCGATCAAGCCCAACCCTGAACGACTGGATCAAGAGAGTCCGGAGCTCACTGAGGAATGGTTTGCCAAGGCCCGACCAGCTTCGGAGATGCTGCCCGGCCTGTTTGGTGAGGCGGCAGCGAAGGCCATGCTCAAGCCCAAGCGCGGCCGTCCTGTATTTGCAATACCCAAGAGCAATACAATATTAGACAGAATGCTGCCAGAATTCGATGCGGCTCCATATTTGGTCTCAGAGGATGCCGTTTCGGCCTACCTCACGGATATTTTAGGGTCTGGTGACTCGAATCTGCTTGCTGTGGCTCTTGAGGATATTGCACGTGCGCGCGGAATGACTGAAATCGCCAACGCACCAGGCATGACAAGAGAAGCTTGGTCTGCCGCATTGACCGCTGACAAGCCAGAACAGTCGCCTGAATGATGAACCACCTGGCCGTGCTGCTCACGGAAATTTGGCGCGGCCGGTTGAATACTCATGCATGCAATGCGCCTTTCCTGGAGCAGATGCCCGAAGACCATGCGTGCGAGCTTTCCCCCCTGGGTCCACTGGATGTCGAGCATGTTCTGTTCACCTGTGCCTGCTTGCATCTGTCCGTGGCAAAGACTGTGCGCCAGGTTGAGCGACGCCCCCATCAGCGGGTGGACAAGCACCTTCAGATCCGGCACGATACTGTTCACAAACACAGTATCACCATCCAGTCATGCATCCCAAGTCGACCCTCCTGGCGTCGTTGCCTCCGATCCAGGCAACCCGGTTGATGGACCAGGTGCGCGAGCGAGTTCGCTACCTTCACTACAGCCTTCGCACCGAACAGGCCTACCTGCACTGGATCAAAGCGTTCATCCATTTTCACGGCATGCGCCATCCGCGGGACATGGGCGCCCCCGAGGTCGAGGCCTTCCTGGCTGACCTGGCCAACAACAAGCATGTGGCCGCGGCCACGCACAAACAAGCCCTGTCCGCCTTGATGTTTCTGTACCAGAAGGTGCTGGGCATCGACTTGCCGTGGCTGGGTGCCATTGGTCGCCCCAAGGCGCAACGCAAGTTGCCGGTGGTGCTCACCACCGCCGAGGTGTCCCAGGTGCTCTCGGCCCTGGACGCCAAATACCGGCTGATCGGGCAACTGCTCTACGGCACCGGTTTGCGGCTGATGGAGGGGCTTCGCCTGAGGATCAAGGATGTCGATTTTGGCCATCGGGCCATCGTGATTCGCGACGGCAAGGGCGGCAAAGACCGCACCGTGATGTTGCCCGATCGGCTGCTGGAGCCACTGCGGGATCAGTTCGAGCGCTCAAGGATGCTGTGGGACAAGGACCGCAGTGATGGGGTCGAGGGCGTGTGGATGCCTGGCGCCCTGAGCCTGAAGTACCCGCGTCAAGGCCAGACCTGGGCGTGGCAGTGGGTGTTCCCGGCAGACGACCTGGGCGAGTGCCCCCGGTCCGGCGTGGTTCGGCGTCACCATGTGCAGGACCAGGCCTTTCAACGGGCCTTCAAGAAGGCGGTGCAGCTCAGTCAGCTTGCCAAACCCGCCACGCCCCACACCTTGCGCCATTCGTTTGCCACGCACTTGCTCCAGAGCCGGTATGACATCCGCACGGTGCAGGAATTGCTGGGCCATGCCGACGTGAGCACCACGATGATTTACACCCATGTGCTCAAGGTGGGTGGGGGTGGCGTTCAAAGTCCGCTGGATGTGCTGTGATGTGGTGAGAAAATCCGTCCCTGACTTTCCTGGATGACATGACCGCCGCCTCTCCCAGCCTTGCCCCCGCGCTTGCCCCTGCGCCCCGGTATGACCGGCTGGATGCCCTGCGCGGTCTGGCCTTGGTCTGGATGGCGGTGTTTCACTTTTGCTTTGACCTGGCCCATGCGCGCCTGATCGACGCGAACTTTTACCGAGACCCGTTCTGGACCACGCAGCGCACGCTGATCCTGTCTCTGTTCCTGCTGTGCGCGGGGGCAGGGCAGGCCATCGCCACCGCCCAGGGTCAAAGTTGGCCCCGATTCTGGCGGCGCTGGGCCCAGGTGGCTGGTTGCGCGGTGTTGGTCAGCGCGGGCAGTTACGTGATGTTCCCGCGCAGCTACATCTACTTTGGGGTGCTGCATGGCATGGCGGTGATGCTGATCATCGCCCGCCTGACCGCCCCGCTGGGGCGCTGGTTGTGGCCCTTGGGCCTGTTGGCCCTGTGCCTGCCGCAATGGGTCTCGCACCCCTCGTTTGACACCCGCTTGACCAGCATCCTCGGCCTGGTCACCCACAAGCCCATCACCGAAGACTACGTGCCGATCCTGCCGTGGCTGGGCGTGATGTGGTGGGGCGTGGCGGCCACCCAATGGGTGCTGGCGCGCCACCCGGCCTGGCTGAGCAGCCTGGCCCGTCCCCTTTCGCCCAAGATGACAAGCAAGACTTCACCCCACCGAGCCCTCAGCCTGCTGGGGCAGTGGAGTTTGACCTTTTACATGCTGCACCAACCCATCCTGATCGGGGCGGTGCAGTTGTTCCTGATGACCCGGAGCCAACCATGACGACCCCAATGACCCAAGACGAACTCAAGACCCTGGTGGGCCAGGCCGCGCTGACCTACGTGAGCCGCGGCTCGGTGGTGGGGGTGGGCACCGGCTCGACCGTCGACAAGTTCATTGACGCGCTGGGCCAGGCGCTCAAGGCCGACCCTGACTTCATCGCCGGCGCCGTGTCCAGCTCGGTGCGCAGCACCCAGCGCCTGCAAGCGTTGGGCGTGAAGGTGCTGCCCAGCGAGTCGGTGGACCGCCTGGGGGTGTACATCGACGGGGCCGACGAGATCGACCACGAGGGCTGCATGATCAAGGGCGGCGGCGCGGCGCTGACACGCGAGAAGATCGTCGCCGATCTGGCCGAGCGTTTTGTTTGCATTGCCGACGAGTCCAAGCTGGTTCAGGCCCTGGGCAAGTTCCCGCTGCCGGTCGAGGTCATTCCCATGGCCGCCTCGCAGGTGATCCGCGCGTTTGCCAAGCTGGGCGGGGTGGGCAAGGTGCGTGAAGGCGTGACCACCGACAACGGCAACATCATCGTGGACGTGACGGGGTTGACCATCACCCAGCCCGCTCAGTTCGAGTCCGACATCAACCAGATCCCCGGCGTGGTGACGGTGGGTGTCTTTGCTCGCAACCGCGCTCAGGTGTGCCTGTTGGGCACACCCGAAGGCGTCAAGACGCTCAACTTCTGAGCTTGAGCCAGGCCAGCACGCCCTGTGCGGCCTGACGGCCACTGGCCATGGTGGCCGTGAGCAGGTAACCGCCGGTCGGCGCCTCCCAGTCCAGCATCTCGCCTGCGCAAAACAGGCCAGGCTGGGCGGTGCTCATCAGGTGTGAATCCAGGGCCTCAAAACGCACGCCACCGGCTGTGCTGATGGCCTCGTCCAGTGGGCGGGCCTTGGCCAGGGTGATCGGCATGGCCTTGAGCAAGCGGGCCAGGGCGGCAGCGTCCTGCAGTTGCTCTGGCGTGGCCAGCTCGTGCACCAGGGCCATCTTCAGGCCTTGCAGGCCCAGGCGGCTCTTGAGGTGGGTGGACAGGCTGCGTGGGCCGCGCGCACGGCTCACTTCGGCCAGCACCTGCTCGGGGGTGTGCGAGGGCAGAAGGTCCAGCACGATGGTGGCCGAGCCGCTCTGCTCGATCGCGTCGCGGATGCGGGCCGAGAACGCATAGATCAGGCTGCCTTCCACGCCGGTGCAGGTCACCACAAACTCGCCTTGTTGGCGGTGGACCTGGCCTTGCGCGTCGGTCATGGAAACCACCACCGGTTTGATCGGCAGGCCCGCAAAGCGCTGGATCAGGTGATCGCTCCAGCCTGCTCGGTCGGGGCCGGTCGGGGCCACGTCAAAGCCGCAGTTGGCGCTTCGCAAGGGGGCGATGTCCACACCCTGAGATTGCAGCAATGGCACCCAGGCGCCATCCGAGCCCAGGCGCGACCAGCTACCGCCCCCCAGGGCCAGCACCACGGCATCGAAGTGCTGGGTGGTCTCGCCGTCCTTGGTCTGAAAGCGCAGTTGCCCTTGCGCGGCATCGCCATCCCAACCCAGCCAGCGGTGGCGCATGTGGAAGGACACGCCTTGCTCGCGCAGGCGGTGCAACCAGGCCCGCAGCAACGGGGCCGCCTTGAGGTCGGTGGGGAACACGCGGCCGGAGGTGCCCACAAAGGTGGAGACCCCCAAGGCCTGAGCCCAGTCTCGCAAGGCCTGCGCATCAAAGGCCTGCAGCATGGGGGCCAGTGCGTCACTGCGGGCGCCAAAGCGTTGCCCAAAGGCTTCGCTCGGCTCGGAGTGCGTCAGGTTCAAACCACCACGCCCGGCCAGCAGGAACTTGCGCCCCACCGAGGGCATGCCATCAAACAGGTCCACACGAACGCCGGCAGAAGCCAGCACTTCAGCAGCCATCAGGCCCGCAGGCCCGCCGCCGATCACGGCCACGCGGGGGCCGTTTTGAGAAAGGGTCACAGTCAGTCGATTCTTCAGAATTGGATGCCGGCCGGGTTGGACGAAGGGTCCTGCGGCGGGGTCACGGGGGCGCGGTTGGCGCCAGCGTCAGGGGTGGAGGCGGTGGCTTTGGGCGGCACGACCGTCAGGGGCGTGGGCGCAGGCCACTGGTAGGTCTTGGGCAGCGCCGACTGCTTGGGGTAGCCCGCGGCATCCAGGTAGGTCTGCCAGTCGCGGCTGGCATAGCCCTTGAGTTGCTGGTTGCCAATGCGCACGATGGGCAGGCTGGAGCTGCCCTCCAGGTTTTGCAGGGCCTTGCTGTCTTCCAGCGTGCGAACGGTTTTTTCCTTGAAAGGGACGCCACGGGCCTTCAAGGCACTGCGGGCCTGATCGCAGGTGCCGCAATCAGGCGTGGTGTACAGCGTGACCGGGAACCGCGTGACAGCCTGGCGCACTTCAAACGGCAGGCTGGCCGTGTCGGACACTGCGCCATTGGTCTTGAGCGACTGGCTGGGTTTGTCACCGGGCGCCCGGTCCGTGTAGGTGACCTTGCCGTCAGGCCCCACGACCTTGTACAGCGCCATGGCATGACCGGCGCTCAGGCACAGGGTGGCGCACAGGAGGATGTGTTTGTTCATGACATTCCTTGGTGACGCAGCAGGGCGTCGATGCGGGGTTCACGGCCACGGAAGGCCTTGAAGTTGTCCATGGCCGAACGGGCACCACCAGCTTCCAGGATGGCCTCGCGGTACTGGCGGCCCACCTGGGGGTTGAGCACGCCGTGCTCGGGCGTGGCGGCTTCTTCAAAGGCGGCAAAGGCGTCGGCCGACAGGACCTCGGCCCATTTGTAGCTGTAGTAGCCCGCCGAGTAGCCGCCCGCAAAGATGTGCGAGAAGCTGTGCTGGAATCGGTTGAACGAAGGCGGGATGTTGACCGCCACTTCCTGGCGGACTTCATCGACCACGGCCTGGATGCGCTGGTCGCTGCCGGGCTCGGCATGCAGGCGCATGTCAAACAGCGAGAACTCGATCTGGCGCAAGGTCATCAGGCCGCTCTGGAAGTTCTTGGCGGCGATCATCTTGTCGTACAGGGCGCGGGGCAGGGATTCGCCCGTGTCGACGTGGTGCGTGAGCTTTTGCACCAGGGCCCACTCCCAGCAGAAGTTCTCCATGAACTGGCTGGGCAGCTCGACCGCATCCCATTCGACGCCACTGATGCCCGAGACGCCGATGTCCTCGACCTTGGTCAGCATGTGGTGCAGGCCATGGCCAAACTCATGGAACAGGGTGATGACGTCGTCGTGCGTGAGCAGGGCTGGTTTGTCGCCCACGCCCTTGGCATAGTTGCAGACCAGGTGCGCCACCGGGGTCTGGGTGCCAGCCACGTCAGGGCGGGACCAGCGGCCACGCACGTCGTCCATCCAGGCGCCCGGGCGCTTGCCGGCGCGGGCATAGGGGTCCAGGTAGAACTGGCCGACCAGCTCGCCCACATCGGTGCCCACGCCTGCGCGCTCGATGCGGAAAAAGCGCACCGACTCGTGCCAGACCGGGGCGCTGTCGGGCTTGATCTTGACTTCGAACAGGGTCTCGATCAGGCCGAACAGGCCTTGCAGCACGGTGGGTTCCGTGAAGTACTGTTTGACCTCCTGGTCACTGAAAGCGTAGCGGGCTTCCTTGAGCTTTTCGCTCACGAAGGGAGTGTCCCAGGCCTGCAGGTCGGTCATGCCCAGCTCGGTGCGGGCAAAGTCGCGCAGCTCGGCCATGTCTTTTTCAGCGTAGGGGCGGGCGCGTCGGGCCAGGTCACGCAGGAAGTCGGTGACCTGCTGGGGCGACTCGGCCATCTTGGCCACGAGGGACACATCGGCAAAGCTGGGGTAGCCCAGCAGGGTGGCCTCTTCCTGGCGCAGGGCCAGCAGCTCCTGCATCAAGGTGGTGTTGTCGCGCTCGGCCGGGCCGGTCTCGCTGGCGCGGGTGGTGTAGGCGCGGTACAGGGTCTCGCGCAGGGTGCGGTTCTGTGCGTACTGAATGACAGGCAGGTAGCAGGGCATGTGCAGGGTCAGCTTGTGGCCCTCTTTGCCTTCGGCCTCGGCAGCCGCACGGGTGGCGTCGATCACGTCCTGCGGCACACCGGCCAGCTCTTCCAGGCTGGCGTAGTGGGCGAACTGGTCGGTCGCATCCATCACGTGCTCGGAAAACGCCTGTGACTTGGCCGCTTGCAGCTCCTGGATTTCGGCAAAACGCTCGCGAGCCTGGCCTTGCAGCTCGGCGCCACCCAGGACAAAGCCGCGCAGGGCGTTTTTCAAGGCGCGGGCGCGGGCAGGGGGCAGGCTCTGGCCTTGCTCGGACTCGGCCAGGGCCTTGTACTTGGCGTACAGGCGCTCGTCCGCCCCCAGGCGGGTGTAGAACTCGGTGATGCGGGGCAGGTTCTCGTTGTAGGCCGCGCGGATCTCCGGCGTGTCGGCCACGCTGTTGAGGTGGCCCACGGCGCCCCAGGCACGGCCCAGGTTTTCGGTGGCCACGTCCAGCAGCAGCGACAAGGTGTCGTAGTCCGCAGGCACATCGGGGCCGACGACCTTTTCAAGGGCGGCCTCAGCCTGCTGGAGCAGGACGTCCAGCGCGGGCGTGACGTGCTCGGGGCGGATCTGGTCGAACAGCGGCAAGCCGGCGGTTTGAAGCAAGGGATTGGTGCTCATGGTGGCCAGATGGGGGCTGAAGTCGCGATTGAAAGGAGGAACCAGGTAAAGA
>DAORJC010000123.1:0-9105 GCA_035438885.1 Aquabacterium sp.
GTGTCGCCCATCATCCAGAAGTTGTCGGACATGTAGCGGCCGCCCTTGTTGTCGCCGATGCGCACGATGCGCTCAGCGGGCACGCCCACCACCTTGTTCCAGATCTCGTAGGCCTCGTCGTCCTCGGAATAGACGGTGACCCACAGCTTTTCGGCTGGCAACTTGAACTGAACGGTCAGCAACTCCCAGGCGTAGTTGATGGCGTCATGCTTGAAGTAGTCACCAAACGAGAAGTTGCCCAGCATCTCGAAGAAGGTGTGGTGACGCGCGGTGTAACCCACGTTGTCCAGGTCGTTGTGCTTGCCGCCCGCGCGGATGCACTTTTGCGAAGTGGTGGCGCGGGTATAAGGGCGCTTGTCAAACCCCAGGAACACATCCTTGAACTGGTTCATGCCCGCGTTGGTGAACAACAGGGTCGGGTCGTCCCCAGGCACCACAGGGCTGGATGCCACGATGGTGTGGCCCTTGGACTGGAAATACTCCAGGAAGGTCTTGCGGATGTCTGCGGCTTTCATTGGTGTTCTTTCCCGTTCGGACTTGGCACTGGGGCGCTTGAGCGTAGCCCCCGATTATAGGTTTGGGTGGCCTATCATCTCAGGCTGAATCCTGATCGTCACACAGGGCGCAAGGCCCCCTTGAGGACCCCATGACCGCACTCCCCTCCCCCCTGGCTCAGTTGCAAGACCTCACCCTGCTCAAGACCCAGGCCCTGATCGATGGGCAGTGGGTCGATGCCAGCGACCGTTTTGACGTGACCGATCCGGCCACGGGGGGCGTGCTGGCGCGCGTGGCCAACCTGGGCGCTGCCCAGACGCAGATCGCCATCGATGCGGCCAACCGTGCCTGGCCCGCCTGGCGCGGTCTGACGGCCAAGGCGCGAGCCGCGATCCTGATGAAGTGGTTCCACCTGTTGATGCAGCACGCTGACGACCTGGCCCGCATCATGACGGCCGAGCAAGGCAAACCCCTGGCAGAAGCCAAGGGCGAGGTCGGCTACGGCGCCAGTTTCATCGAGTGGTTTGCCGAAGAGTCCCGCCGCGTCTACGGCGAGACCGTGCCCAGCACCGACCCCAGCAAGCGCTTCATGGTCATCAAGCAGTCCATCGGGGTGTGCGCGGCCATCACGCCCTGGAACTTCCCCATCGCCATGATCACCCGCAAGGTGGCCCCTGCCCTGGCCGCCGGTTGCCCCGTGGTGATCAAGCCCGCCGAGGCCACGCCCCTGTCGGCACTGGCCGTGGCGGAGCTGGCCCAGCGCGCCGGCATGCCTCCGGGCGTGCTCAACGTCATCACCGCCGACGGCCAGCGCTCCGTTGAAGTCGGCCAGGTGCTGTGCGCCAGCGACGTGGTGCGCCACCTGTCCTTCACGGGGTCGACCGAGGTGGGGCGCATCCTCATGAAGCAGTGCGCCCCCACGGTCAAGAAGCTGGGGCTGGAGTTGGGCGGCAATGCGCCTTTCATCGTGTTTGACGATGCCGACCTGGACGCCGCCGTCGAGGGCGCCATGATCAGCAAATACCGCAACGCCGGCCAGACCTGTGTGTGCGCCAACCGGCTGCTGGTTCAGGACGGCGTGTATGACGCCTTTGTGGAAAAGCTATCGGCCAAAGTGGCCGCCCTGAAGGTGGGCAACGGCTTCGATGCAGGCGTGACCCAGGGGCCCCTGATCGATGGCGATGCCCTGGCCAAGGTCGAGGCATTGATGAGCGACGCATTGGCCAAGGGCGCCCAGGTGGTGACTGGCGGCAAGCGCGCCAGCGTGACCAGCGGCGCCTTCTATGAGCCCACCGTGCTGGCCCATGTGACCCGAGACATGCGTCTGGCGCGTGAAGAGATCTTTGGCCCGGTAGCCCCGGTGTTTCGCTTCAAAACCGAGGCCGAGGCCATTGCCATGGCCAACGACACCGAGTTCGGCCTGGCCAGCTACTTCTACAGCCGTGATGTGGGCCGCATCTTCCGCGTGGGAGAAGGCCTGGAGTACGGCATGGTGGGGGTCAACACCGGCTTGATCTCGACCTGCGAGGTGCCCTTTGGCGGCGTCAAGCAATCGGGCCTGGGCCGCGAAGGTGCGCACCATGGCCTGGAGGACTACCTGGAGATCAAGTACCTGTGCCTGGGCGGCCTGGACCGCTGAATCCGGCAGGCCTCGCTCCATCGGCGCTCAGCCGTTGTCGACGATCCACTCGATGAAAGCATCCAGGGCGGGCACCCCTTTGGTGGCCTTGGGGTCGTTGATGATGGCCGCCACGGCATACATGCGACCACTGCGCCCCTGCACATAGCCCGCCAGCGAGCGGGTGTCCACCAAAGTACCGGTTTTCAGGAAGGCCTTGCCGCGGGCACTGGACTGGGTCAGGCGGTTGCTGAGGGTGCCATCCTGCCCGGCGACCGGCAGCGACTGCATCAGGGCCTGGGCATGCGGGCCCGACCAGGCCTTGCGCAGCAACTGCACCAGGGCCTGGGCCTTGCCACGCTCGTCATGCGACAGGCCTGAGCCGTTGTCCAGCGACAGGTCGGCACGCCCCAGCCCCTGCTTGGTCAACCACTGCGCCATGCGCTGGCGCGCCTCAGTCAAGGTGGCAGGCCGGGCCGGAAAGCCCCGACTCATGGACAACATCAGGTGGCGCGCCATGAGGTTGTTGCTCCACTTGTTCATGTCGCGCAGCAGGCTGCCCAGTCTGGCGGACTCATGCACGGCAAAAGGTTTGTGACTGCGAGCCAGGTGGGCCATGGCATAGGCCGACTCAGGCTGCATCACCAGCCCGTCGAGCACCCCGCCAGCATCGCGCCAGGCGGCCGCCACGGCCATGGGCGCAAAGCGGCTGCCAGGCAAGGTGGCGATCGTGAATCGGCTGGGCGAACAACCGGGCGCCCAATCGCCCTGCACCAGGATGCGAGGGGGTTGGTACAGCTCCTCAAAAGACACGGTGATCGGCTGCTTGAGAGCGCTGCATTTGACCTTTTTGACCTTGGACAGGTTCAGGAAGGTGACGCCATCCAGTCGGGGACTCATTTGCAGATCCAGACCTGCGCCGACGACTTTGGCATCGATGGTGATCACCCCCTCGTCCAGCACAAAGGCCTCGGGCCAGGCATGGTGGGGATTGGCCGAATTGGGCACCGGCGTGCCGGCATGGTCGCTCGATCGGGTCTGAAACGCCCCACGGTTGAGGATGATGTGGCCGCGGATGGTGTGCAGGCCTTTTTGCTGCATTTGCCGGAACCAGCCACGCAGGTCTTCGGCGCTCAGGCGCGCATTGCCGCCGCCCACAATCAGCAGATCACCTTCGAGCACCCCTTGATGGAGCGGCCCCAGCAGATAGGCGCGGGTCTGCCAGCGAAACCTGGGACCCAGTTGATCCAGCGCGGCCAGCGAAGTGACCAGTTTGGTGGTGGAAGCCAGGGTGAAAGATCTGGCCTCGTTGTGGGCCAGCAGGGGCGCACCGCCGTCCACCGGCTGGGCCATCAGGCTGATCTTGTCTGGCGAGATGCCTGCGCGTTGCAAGGCCGCCCACATGCCGTCAGGCGCGGCCTGAACCGGCCAGGCAGCCAGCACCAGAACCCAGAGCAAGCACAAACAGCGATACACCAGGATCCCCCTCAACAGCGCACGAGGACCAAGCGGCTGAAACCTGGAGCGGGTGATGGGAATCGAACCCACGTTATTTGCTTGGGAAGCAAGAGTCCTACCATTGAACGACACCCGCGTGTAGCTCTCTATTTTACCACGAGAGCCCCCCAAAAAAAACGGGCCCGAAGGCCCGTTTCTGACAGTCAGGTGACTGACGCTCAGGCGCGAGCCTTGCGACGAGCCACGAAACCGATGCCAGCCAGACCCAGCGCCATCATGGCGTAGGTCGAAGCTTCTGGCACCATCATCGAAGCCGTGTAAGGCTTGGTCGACACGGCCTTGCGGCTCAGGGTCGACACGTCGATGGTGATCGTGCCCATGTTGGCGCCAGCGAAAGCGCTCAGTGCGCCGCTGGAACCCAGAGCCGACGTCAGGGAGCTGGTGGCACCCGAGGTCAGGCGCACATCACCCAGCGTCTGGTTCATCACCAGGGACAAACCGCTCAGCTTGATGGTACGGGGCGTTGACTCGGTGAACGAGAACAGCGACATGTTCTGAGTTTGACCGTTGTAGATGAAATCGCCAGCGATTTCATCCTTGGCATAGTCAATCTTGAAGTTGGCCAGAGCCAATGTCTTGGTGCCCTTGGAAGCCAACAGGGCAGAGCCAATGGCCTCACCAGAGACGGGCGTGATGGGCCTGAACAGGCGCACGTCCACCACCGACTTGGTGATCGGCAGCACAAACGTGCCAGCGGTCGAGCCGGTGTAAGCGTTGCCATCGGCACCGAACGAAAGACCAGCGGCGGCAGCCTTGGTTTTTGCGTCAGCGGACAGAACCAGCGTTGCAGTGGCTTTTTTGCCTGCAGTGTTCAGGGTGACGTTGGCAGCAGAAGCGCTACCCACCATCACCAGAGCACCCAGCGTCAACGCCGTTGCCTTGAAAAATTTACGATCCATGTGTCTTCTCCACGATAAATGTATGTTGATACACAACCCAGCGATTTAATGATGCCTGACTTTGTGTATGGCGTCGCCGCGCACGGTACAGAGTTTGCCCTTACAACCCCCCAAGGGGGTGGGCGCCAGCCACGGGAAACACCCCCCATTCAAGGGGGGGCCATGCAGGACTACCCTAGGTGACTGTTTTGGCCCGCCACCCCCGCCCGAAGCGCCAAGGCTTGAGACAATCGGGGCATTGAACTGACGCCCATTCCAAGCCATCCAAAATGCCCGAACAAGCCAACACCGACCAGCCTGATCCAGCCCTCCCGGACACGGAGGAAGCGTCGCCTTTTCCGAGGCGAACCATCCGCACCTTCGTGATGCGGGCCGGTCGCACCACCGAAGGTCAGGAGCGGGCCCTCAAGAACCTGGGGCCCCGCTTTGTGCTGCCCTACCAGACCGAGATGCTGGACACCGGCGCGGTGTTCGGCCGCACAGCGCCCGTGGTGCTGGAAATCGGTTTCGGGATGGGTGATGCCACCGCCAAGATCGCGCAGACCCTGCCCGAGGTGGACTTCATTGGCTGCGAAGTGCACGAGCCTGGCGTGGGCGCTCTGCTCAAGCAGATCGGCGACCATGACATCACCAACCTGCGAATCATTCAGCACGATGCGGTCGAGGTGCTGGACCACATGATCGCGCCCGCCTCGCTGGCCGGCGTGCACATCTTCTTTCCAGATCCCTGGCACAAGAAGCGCCACCACAAGCGCCGCCTGATCCAGGCCCCGCTGGTGGCCCATCTGGCCTCGCGCCTGGCCCCCGGCGGCTACCTGCACTGCGCCACCGACTGGGAGCCCTATGCCCAGCAGATCCTGGAGGTCCTCTCCAGCGAACCCAGCCTGGTCAACACGGCCCCCGATTACGCTGAAAAGCCGGCCTACCGCCCCTTGACCAAGTTCGAAAATCGCGGCATCCGCCTGGGCCACGGCGTCTGGGACCTCGTGTTCCGCAAGCGTTGAACTGAATCGGCCCGCTGAAATAGAAAACGGCCCCAGTGATGGGGCCGTCTCTGCTGGGTGCCACACGGGCGTGTGGCTGGAAAACTCACCAGATCAGGGCTCGCTGAACTTGAAGTCCGTCTTGGCGTTCTTGCGAAGCTCTTCGCGGTACTTGACCTGACGCTCCTGGGCGTTGCGCTGCATCAGCTGACCCTTGACTTCGTCAAAGGCCGGGAACTGGGCCTGACGCGTGTCGTCCAGCTTGATGATGTGATATCCGAACTGCGACTTCACGGGCTCAGGTGTGACCTGGCCCTTTTCCAGCTTGGTCATGGCCTGAGAGAACTCGGGCACGTAGTTGCTGGGGGTGGCCCAGTCCAGGTCGCCGCCGTTTTCGGCGGATCCTGGATCCTTGGACGCCTTCTTGGCCAGGTCTTCAAACTTGGCACCGCCCTTGATCTGAGCGATCAGGGCCTTGGCTTCTGCTTCGGTCTCGACCAGGATGTGGCGGGCACGGAATTCCTTGTCGCCATTGGCAGCCTTGAACTTGTCGTACTCGGCGCGGGCATCGGCTTCAGAGCCAGACGACTTCTTGTCGTACTCGGAGAACAGCGTCTGGATCAGCACGCTCTGGCGGGCAAATTCCATCTGGTCGCGGTACTCCTTGGTCGCGGCAATGCCACGGCGCTCGGCTTCCTGGGCGTAGATCTCGCGCAGCACCAGTTGCTCCTTGATCTTGGCCTCGACATCAGGGGTGATGGCCTGGCCTTGCTTGGCGACCTGGGCCTTCATGGCCTCAAAGCGCGCCACGGGCACGCCCTTGCCGTTGACCATGGCAATGTTCTGAGCAAAGGCCGCAGGGGCCATCACGGTGACGGCGGCGGCCAGCATGGCAGCCTTGGCAATACGTTGGATGTTCATGGGCACAACTGTCCTTGGAGGGGGCATCTGGCGCAAAAGCGCCTGTGAATGTTGGGGCGTTCAGGGCAGGTCAGACAGGCTCGGCCTTGATGGCCAGCGCATGGATGCCCTGGGGGATTACTTCTCGCAGGGCATCATACACAAGGCGATGACGCTTCACGTGTGACAAGCCGTTAAAGCAAGATGCCTGAATGGCAACTGACAAATGGCTACCTTCCTGGTTGCCCGCATGCCCGGCGTGCAGGTGGCTGTCGTCGGTGACTTCCAGTCGTACCGGCGAGAGCGCCTGCTGCAAGGTCTGCCTGACCAGATCGGCGCTGACACGGGGTGGGTGGGTCATGGCTCAGGCGTCCTTGGCTGAAGGTGCCGCATCGGCCGCATCCATGTGGCGACTGAGGTAGATGCCCTGAATCACCGTGAACACCAGCATCAGGCCCAGGCCGCCCCACATCTTAAAGTCGACCCAGGTGTCGGTCGAGTAGTTGAAGGCGACGTACAGATTGAGCACGCCCATGCCGGCAAAAAAGGCAATCCAGGCCCAGCTCAGGTTGCGCCAGACGGCATCGGGCACGGCCACGTCCGCGGCCTTCATGGCCGCGCGCAGCACGTACTTCTTGAGCACGATGTCGCTGATGAACAGGCCGCCGGCCATGACCCAGTAGATCACCGAGGGCTTCCACTTGATGAAGGTCTCGCTGTGGAAGTACACCGTCAGCGCACCCAGGCCCACCACTGTGACCAGGCTGATCCACAGCATCTTGTCGATGGGCTTGCGCATGGCTTTGGTGATCACCACCTGCAGCACCGAGATCACGATGACGATCAGGGTCGCCAGCAGAACCGGGGCCTCCTTGGGGCCCACCGCGCCGCCATTGACCAGAAAACCCACGTTCTGGGTCAGCCATTGAGACACCATCTCCTTGTGCCCCTCGGCCCACTTGAAGGAGGCAAAGAAGGCCACGATGGGCAGAAAATCCAGCAGGAACTTCATCTTGGAGGGCTCTTGAAAAAAAGGTTCTGGCGTCAGGATCAACGAGGGCTGAAGTCTATCGCGGCCGAATTGATGCAGAACCGCTCACCCGTGGGCGCGGGGCCATCGTCAAACACATGACCCAGGTGGGCGCCGCAATCCTGGCAACGCACCTCGACCCGGGTCATGCCGTGGCTGTGGTCCACCACACGCTCGATGATGCCCTCCTGCAAGGGCTGGAAGTAGCTCGGCCACCCACAACCGGCATCGAACTTGGTGCTGGCGTCAAACAAGGGGGCGTGGCAACACACACAGCGGTAGGTGCCATCCTGAAAGTGGTCCCAGTAAACCCCAGTGAAGGGGCGCTCGGTGGCCGCCTGGCGGGTCACGGCGAACTGCTCGTCGTCGAGCTGCTCGCGCCATTGGGCCTCGGTCTTTTTGACTTTGTAGTCGCTCATGATGAACAGGACACCTCGATGGCTGCGGCCCAGTCGGGCGGGAAGTCGGCATCGGCCGCGTGGGCCGCTTGCTCGGTGAAGGGATTTTGCAGCACCTGATGCAGGCGCTGCACTTCTGAAAAATCGCCCTGCTGGGCACGTGCGATGGCGGCCTGCGCCAGGTGGTTGCGCAGCACCACCCAGGGGTTGACCGCGTCCATGCGCACCTGGCGCTCGGCCTGGACACTGTGTTCCGACTGCAGGCGCGCGACATAACGCCGGGCCCACGCATCAAAGGCGGCGCGGTCCAGGAACAGGTCGCGCAGCAAGGCATTCTGAGGGGCATCGGGCGCCAGGTCTTCGCGGAAGCGGCTCAGGCGCCGGAAGGTGATCGTGAAGTCGGCCCGTTGGGCCGCCATCAGTTGGAGCCAGTCCTGCACCAGCGCCTGGTCAGAGGCTTGTTCGCTCTGCAGGCCCAACTTGTCACGCCAGCGGCGCAACATCTGCTGCTCGTAGCGGCCCTCATACGCCTTGAGTGCGGCCAGGATCTGCTGCTGCCCCTCACTGCCATCCTGGGCCGCATCGGGCACCAGCACCGCCAGGGCCTGCGCCAGCGCGCCCACGTTCCAGAACCCGATGTCGGGCTGGTAACGCCAGCGATAGCGCCCGGCATGGTCGGAATGGTTGCAGATGTGGTTGGGGTCAAACCCGTCCAGGAATCCAAAGGGACCATAGTCGATGGTCAGCCCCAGGATGGACATGTTGTCCGTGTTCATCACCCCGTGGCAAAAGCCCACCGCTTGCCACTGCGCCATCAGGTCGGCCGTGGTCAAAGCCGCGTGACGCAGCAGGCCCACGACGCGCTCGGGGCTGGTGGCGGCTGAGGGATGCTGGCGCAGATCCGGCAGGTGGTGGTCCACCACAAAATCCACCAGGGACGCCAGAGCGGGCACAAAGCCGGGGTGTTCGTGGTGGGCCAGGTGCTCGAAGTGGCCAAAGCGGATGAAGCTCGGGGCCAGGCGGGTGACCACGGCCGCGGTCTCGGCCGTCTCGCGCATGACCGTCTGGGGCGAGGCGCTCAGGCACAACGCCCGGCTGGTGGGAATGCCCAGCCCGTGCATGGCCTCACTGCACAGAAACTCGCGGATGGACGAGCGCAGCACCGCGCGGCCGTCACCACGGCGGGAATAGGGGGTTGGCCCTGCCCCCCTGAGCTGGACCTCCAGGGGGCCATGCGGCGTGTCGACCTCGCCCAGCAGCAGCG
>DAORJC010000124.1:0-9030 GCA_035438885.1 Aquabacterium sp.
CTCTGGCTGGACCACCTGATGCCGGCGGCTGCGTGGACGCCCTCGGCCTCGGGCCTGGGGGGGGATCGCCAGTTGTGGGCCGAATCTCTCCAGGACGATGCCTACGCGCAACTGGTGCAGTTTGGCTGCCAGTGGCTGGACCGCTACCACCCCCAGGGGCTGGCCGGCCTGACCGAGGAGGAGCGTGAGCAACTGGCGGTCTGGATGTCACAAGCGCCGTGGGAGTCGCCCCAGCGCCGGTTCTTCGAGCTGGTGCGCGACCACGCCATGAAGCTGTACTACCTCCAGCCCGCCGCACGGCGCGGTACCCTGCTGGAACACCCCCCGCAACCCATGGGGCGCTCCATTGATCTGCCCAAGGTCGTGTCGCATGTTTGACATGATCGTGATTGGCTCCGGGGCCGGTGGTGGGTCGGCTGCCTGGGCGCTGGCCATGCGGGGCCTGAAGGTGCTGGTGCTGGAAGCAGGCCCCTGGTTCGACCCGGACAAGGACTACCCCCTGGACAAGAACGACTGGGAACAACACGCCTTTCCCAGTAAGCCAGGCAGTCAGGGGCGCTACACCTACGGGGTCATGCAAAAGCTCGACCCCCAGTGGAAAGACTTGCGCGGCTGGCACCGAGACGAGATGAACTCGGACCTGCCCGAGCGCCGTGTGGTCACCATGGGCTACTCGCATGTGCGCGGCGTGGGCGGCTCGACCCTGCATTACGTGGGCGAGGCGCATCGCATGCACCCCCAGTCCATGCGCCTGGCCACGCAGTTTGGCGTGGGGGCCGACTGGCCCTTCACGTACGACGAGCTGGAACCCTATTACGCCCGCGTTGAAAAGCTGATCGGTGTGGCGGGTGCGCATCAAGGGCCGCTGGGCCCACAGACCCAGGACCCCAGCGGACGCTGGCGCAGCACCGCCTACCCCCTGCCGGCTCACCGCCTGTGTCCGGCCAGCCAGCAACTGGCCAAGGGCGCACAGGCCCTGGGCATGAGCTGGGCCCCCAACCCTCGCGCGGCCTTGTCCGAGGCTTACGACGGACGCCCGCCTTGCAACTACTGCGGTGGGTGCGGCAAGGGCTGTCCCCGGCGGGACAAGGGATCGGTGGACCAGACCTTCATCCCCAAGGCCCTGGCCACCGGCCGCTGCGAGATCCTGGCCAACGCCCAGGTCACCCGCCTGCTGCACAACCGGCTGCGCGAGATCACCGGGGTGGAATATGTGGACGCCAAGGGCCGGGTGCAACGCGCCCAGGCCCGCGGTGTGGTGCTGGCCGCGGGGGCCATCGAGACGCCCCGCCTCTTGCTGGCCAACCGCTCACGCTGGGCGCCCAAGGGCATCGGCAACGACCATGGTCAGGTCGGGCGGCATTTTCTGGAGACGATCTACTGGATGTCGGTGGGGCTGCACCCGGACCGGCTGGACAGCTTTGCCGGCTTGCCGGCCGATTCGATCTGCTGGGATCACAACCGCCCCGATGGCATCCCCGGCGTGGTGGGCGGTGCCCGGTTCTATGCCGCCACGCTGGATGCGGACCTGACCGGCCCGATGGCCTATGCGACGCGGGTGCTCAAGGGTTGGGGCGCCTCGCACAAACGCGCGATGCGCCAGGTGGTGGGCAAGGGGCTGGCCGTGGCTGCCATTGGCGAGAGCCTGCCACACCCCCAGTCCTTTGTGGACCTGGACCCCAAAGCCAAGGACGCCCACGGCATGCCGTTGGCCCGCATGCATTCGCACCTGGACGACATGGCTTGCCGGCGCCTGCGCTTCATGGCGGGCAAGAGCCGCGACCTGCTCAAGGCGGCCGGGGTGAATGAGCTGATCAGCGAGGGGGGCAGTTATGACGCCTTTGGCTCGTCCCACGTGTTCGGCACCTGCCGCATGGGTGGCAATCCGGAGACATCGGTTCTAGGGGGGGACGGACGTGTCCACGGTTGGCTGAATCTGCTGGTGTGTGATGCGAGTGCTTTCCCCAGCAGTGGCGGGGGGGAGTCACCCTCACTGACCATTCAGGCCTTGTCGCTGCGTGCGGTGGACCGCTGGGTGGACGGTGCTCGGTGACGTGGGGCAGTCCATCGCGGTTTTTTCACCTTCCCATCGATTGCGCATCATGAAATTCGTTCCCTTTTTGAGCCCCCTGGCCGCGGCGGTTGCCCTTCTTGCCGTGTTGCCTGTGCAAGCCGGTAACCAGCCCAATTGCGGCATCACCGACGGCCCAAGCGGTTTGTGCACCGCTCCCACGCCACGGTGATCAATGCGCCCGGCGGCAAGCGTCGCTCGGAGAGCTTCTTCATGGGCATCAACTGGAACTTCGGCACCAAGGCGCCTGAGCTGGTGCTGGGTCTGCGCAGCCTTCGCACGGGGGTGGACAAGAAGTCCTCCGGTGCGCAACTGGACGTGTTCCTGCCCTTCCTGGGCGGCATCAGTTTTGACCGCATCCGCTTGTCTTACGTGGGCGGCCAGCGTTCGGTGCTGGGCCAGCTGGGCTTTGGCTATTCGTTCTCGCAGCAGACCCCGCTGGTGGGCCTGGGTGTGCAGGTGCCTTACGCCAACTTTGGCCTGGACTACCTGTTCCGTGGCACCGCGCTGCCTTATGTGGGTCTGAATTCGCTGAACCGTCCCAAGACGCCCACGGGTGGGGCCTCGACGACGAACTACAACTGCAGCAACAACGACATCCAGCCAACAACACCCATCACCGACTTCTTCTTCGATGATGAGCAAACTCAGACGCTGGACGACCGCACTTGCTTCCAGCCGCAACTGCTGGGCTGAGATCGGTGAATCGAGAGGGGCGCTCGTCCCTCTCGCATCTGCTGCCCTGATGGATCGGGGTCAGACGAACACGGCCGCTCGGCGCAGGATGAAGGCCCCAAAGCCGATCAGGCCGAGCACCACGCCCCACTTGAGCAGGTTCATGCCGCGCTGACGCCAGACCGGGTTGCCCGTGAGGCGGCTCATCACGACGCAGGCCACGAAGGCCACCACCAGGGCCAGGAACACGAATCGAATCAAGGCCATCATGGTGCGTGGGTCTCGGTGCGTCTCAAAAAATGGGGATCACCAGGCCGGGGCCAGGTCGGCCATGCCCTTGGGGGCCTGGGCCTTGTCGTCAAAGGTGACGTATTCGTAGGCGTCCGGGTGCGCCAGCAATTCCCGCAGCAGCAGGTTGTTGAGGGCGTGGCCCGATTTGTAGGCGCTGTAGGCCGCCAGCAAGGGGTGGCCTACCACGTACAGGTCGCCAATGGCGTCCAGGATCTTGTGCTTGACGAACTCGTCGTCGTAACGCAGCCCGTCGCCATTGAGCACGCGGCGGTCATCCACCACAATGGCGTTGTCCATGCTGGCGCCCAGGCCCAGGCCGCGTGAGCGCATCATTTCCACATCCTTGGTGAACCCGAAGGTGCGGGCCCGCGAGATGTCGCGCTTGTACTGACCGCTGCCAAAGTCGAACTCCACGCGCTGACCGGTCTGGTCCACGGCGGGGTGGTCAAAATCGATCTCGAAGGCCAGTTTGTAGCCCTGGTAGGGCTCCAGGCGCGCCCACTTGAGCGTGGGGCCCGAGCCTTCGCGCACTTCCACCGGCTTGATGACGCGCAGGAAGCGTTTGGGCGCGTTCTGCAGGGCAATGCCTGCGCTTTGCAGCAGATAGACGAAGGCGGCCGACGAGCCATCCAGAATCGGGACTTCTTCGGCCGTGATGTCCACGTACAGGTTGTCCAGGCCCAGGCCGGCGCAAGCCGACATCAGGTGTTCGATGGTGTGCACCTTGGGGCCGCCGGGGTCGCCCCCGGGCGAGACGGTCGAGGCCATGCGCGTGTCGCACACCGCCTGGGTGTTGATGGGGATGTTGACCGGATCGGCCAGGTCCACCCGGCGGAACACGATGCCGGTGTCGGGGGGCGCCGGGCGCAGCGTCAGCTCCACGCGCTGGCCGCTGTGCAGGCCCACGCCCACGGCCCGTGTCAGCGATTGGAGGGTGCGTTGTTGCAACATGAGACGCATTATCGCGCTGTGTTTGCGGCGGTGCAGCAACGGGGGCATTTCCTCGTTCTAGGGGAGGGACGTGAGCCCTGAACAGGATCACAATGCGCGCAACATGACTCAATTGGTGTTCAGGAGGTGTCTGTGTCTCGATCCGATCATCCGGTCTGTCGCCAGGCCTTGAGCCTGCTGGCGCTGAGCGTCTGGCTGGTCTGCGCGCCCGTCGCACTGGCCGCAGAGGCGTCCACCCCCGCAGCAGCCTTGCCGCGCGAGCTGGGCAAGCCCGAGGACGACCTCAAGCTGAACATCCGCGCCTTTCAGGTCGATGGCCTGCCGGAGGCTTCGGCCCAGGCCCTGGCTGCCGCCACGGCGCCTTACACCGGCACTGGCAAGGGCTATGAAGAGCTGATCAATGCCGCTGCGGCCGTCACCCTGCACATGCAGCGCGACCTGGGCTATTACGTGGGCTTTGCCTATGTGCCCGAGCAGTCGCCCCAAGATGGCGTGATCCGCCTGCAGGCCCTGGAAGGCCGCCTGGACCAGATCGAGGTGGGTGCTGGTGCCACGCCCGAGCAACGGGCCTTGATCGAATCCCAGCTGGGCGACTTGAAACCCGGTCAGATCCTGCGCACCGAGGATGTCGAGCGGGCGGTGCTGCTGCTCAATGACCTCCGCGGCGTCAGTGTGAGGGTGGAGATTGCCGAGGGCCGCCAACCGGGCACGGCATCCCTGCGTGTGATCCCCACGGCAGAACCCACCCTGGCCGGCAAGGCCGAGCTGGACAACCTGGGCAACCGCTACACCGGCCTGGCTCGCCTGTCAGGCTCGGTCACGCTGGCCAATCCCCTGCAGCGGGGCGATGCCCTGTCGGCCCAGTTGCTGAGCTCGCACACCGGGGGGCTCAAGCAGGCCACGGCCGGCTATGTGACGCCGCTGGGCGCGCAAGGGCTCAAGATGGGCGCCACGGCTTCTCGCGTGCTGTACGGGCTGGACAAGGATGATTTTCCGGCGGTGTACCAGGGGTCGGTCACGGCCCTGGGCGCCTATGCGCTGTACCCCATGGTGCGTTCGCGCAACCTCAACCTGTTTGGCGTGCTCAGCCACGAGTACAAACGTTTTGAAGACCACCAGGCCGGCACCCGTCTGGGCAAGCGCAGCCATGACTGGCAACTGGGCCTGATCGGCGATTCGCGCGACAGCGTCTTCACCGGCGGCATCAACACCTATGAGCTGCAGGCGCTGCAGGGGCGCATGAGCTTTGGCGAGGGTGCCAACCCGCTGGGGCTGCGCAAGGACTTCAGCAAGGTCACCCTGGGGTATTCGCGCCTGCAGAACCTGCAAGCCGGGCGTTGGCAGCTGTATGGCCGCCTCAAGGTTCAGTGGGCATCGACCACGCTGGATGCGTCCGAGCGTTATGCCGCTGGCGGCCCGCTGGGGGTTCGTGCCTTTGCGCCGGGTGAGGCCGCAGCCGACGACGCTCAGGTGCTGAACGCCGAGCTGCGCTGGTTGCCGCCCGAGTCGTGGTTGGGGCCGGTGGCCCGTGAGCTGGCCTTCAGCCTGTTCCACGACTGGGCACACGTGAAGTTCTCGAAAGATGCGGCGTTGCAGCCTGCCGGGGTGTCCAACACCGGCACGCTCAGCGCCACGGGCCTGGGCCTGATCTGGGACCGCCCCGGTGACATGGCCTTTCGGATGGACCTGGCCTGGCGCGGTGCGGGCGATGCCCTGGCCGATCCCAAGGACCATTCACCCCGCGCCAACCTGGTCCTGACCAAGCGTTTCTGATACCGGAGTGTCACCATGAAGCTGTTCATCACCTCTTTGCTCCTGGGCTTGTCGGGCCTGGTCATGGCCCCTTGTGTTCAGGCCCAGACCACCAACCCCAACAATCCCAACAACCCCAACGGGGAGCCGGTTGTGACGACCCCGACCCCGACCTTGAGTGCTCCGGGTGCGGCAGCGGTCAACGCCGCCACGGGCCTGGCCCAGCAGCCCCTGGCCACGGCCGTCAGCCGTGCCGCGGCCACGCCCAACCTCAGCGTGGCGCCCCGGCCACCGGTCGTGGTCCAGGCGGGCACGGGTGCGGCCGTGTCTGCCGGGGTGCGGGTGCTCAAGGCACCGGGCGCGTGCACGCCCAAGACCAACAGCCTGGACTGTGTTCAGGACTCCAGCCAGTCGGGGCAGGGCGCGAACGTGTCGGGCCGGGTGCGCAACAGCGTGATCGGCGAGGTGGGTACCGGGCAGGCCATCACCGAAGGTGCGGGCGGTGCGCAGCGCCAGCAGGCCTGCACGCCCAAGCCGGGTGAGCTGACCTGCGCCCCCTGATCCTGCCGAGGGGTCAGAGCGTGTGGGTGCGGTCGCCCTGGCGAAAGCCCAGGGCGTCAAACCAGGCGCCTTTGGTGAAGCCAATCACCTTGAACAACTCACCCATCTCGTGCTCGCCCAGCAGCTTCTGAACGGCTGCGGTGGCCCGCACGTCGTCGGCCGTGGGCACCTCGCCCTGGGCGGGCAGCAAACCCAGCAGGCCACAGTTCATCAGGAAGTGGGCCTGCGTGGTGTAGCCCAGCACCTCCCAGCCGCCTTCCTGGCCCGCCAGCGCCACGCCCGTGAAGTTCACGTGGGTGGTGATGTCCTTCTGTCCCACCTGGTCCAGCGGATCCGGGTCACTGCGGTGGGCCTGGTGGCACATCAGGGTGCCGCCCAGGCGCTGGGGCAGGTAGAACTCTTCGGCCGGGAAACCATAGTCCAGAAAGAAGGCGGCGCCCCGGGCCATGCGCGTGGCCAGCGTGGCCACAAAGGCTTCGGCCGGGCCATGCGTTTCCACCACGGTGCCAGGCACAAAGTCGCTGTCGGGGCGATCGGTGGGGGGGCGCACGCCCTCGGGTAGGGGGCGTTCGGCCCAGGCAAAGGTGGGCCGCTCCTCGTCGGCCGAGGTCAGGGTCACGCCCCGCTCCAGCCAGACCTCGCCGTTCCAGGCCAGCAGGTGCACGGGAATGGCGTCGAGCACCTCGTTGCCCACGATCACACCGTTGATCTCCTCGGGCAACTCGTCGGCCCAGATCACCTTGTGGGCCAGTGCCGGGTGGGCCTGGGCAATGCGGGCGTGCTGGCGCTCACGCAGCGTGCCTGACAAGTCGACGATGGTATAGCGCTGGATGCGATCACCAATTTCCCCCAGGATCTGCTCGGCCAGGGCGCCCGTGCCGGCCCCGAACTCCCAGACCTGATCGGTGTCGGTGTGTTCCAGCGCCTGCTCGATCTGGCGTGCCACGGTGCGGCCAAACAGCGGGCTCATTTCCGGGGCGGTGACAAAGTCGCTGCCATCCTGCGGGCCCTGTCCCAGCACCCGCTTGCCACCGCTGTAATAGCCCAGGCCG
Organism: Aquabacterium sp.; assembly: GCA_035438885.1. Taxonomy (GTDB): domain Bacteria; phylum Pseudomonadota; class Gammaproteobacteria; order Burkholderiales; family Burkholderiaceae_C; genus Aquabacterium. Next base: position 7,354 of record DAORJC010000124.1, read on the forward strand.
GGGGTGTACAGGGCCAGCTCCATGTAGCGCTCAAAGCTCATCCAGCCCCCGCGTTCGCGGATCTCGTGGGCGATCAGGCGGGCCAGAGGGCAGGGCGGCAGGGGGGCGGCCACTACACTGTGGCCTGAGGCGTTGGAGGGGTTCGTGTCAATGCGGCTCATGCGCCATTGTAGAAAAGGTGTCAACCATGTCAGCGAACGATTCGACCCGCGTGGTGCTGGTCACCGGTGCCGCCCGCCGTCTGGGGCGCGAAATCGCCTTGACCCTGGCCCGCCAGGCCTGGGATGTGGCCGTGCATTGCCGTGCCTCGCGCGACGAAGCCGAGGCCACGGCGCAGGACATCCGTGCCCTGGGCCGCCGGGCCGTGGTGCTGGTGGCCGATCTGGGGGAAGAGACCGCGTGCCGCACCCTGGTGCCCGGTGTGGTCCAGGCCCTGGGTCAGCTCGATGCCGTGGTCAACAGCGCGTCCACCTTTGAGTACGACACCGCCGCGTCCTTCACCTACGCTTTGCTGGAAAAGCACCTGCGCGCCAACACGGCCCCGGCCATCGTGCTGTCCCAGGCCCTGGCCGAGCATGTGAAGGCCCGCGGGGTGCAGGGCGCCGTGGTCAACCTGCTGGACCAGAAGCTGTGGAACCCCAACCCCGATTTTCTGAGCTACACCTTGTCCAAGGCCGCGCTGGAGTCGGCCACCACCTTGCTGGCGCTGGGGCTGGCCCCGGCCGTGCGCGTGGTGGGCGTGGCACCCGGCCTGACCTTGACCAGCGAGTGGCTGACGGGCGAGGCCTTTGAGCAGGCGCACCAGCTCTCTCCCCTGGGGCGCTCGTCCACCCCGCAAGATGTGGCCGCCACCGTGGCCTTTGCGCTGACCAATGCATCGATCACCGGCACCACGCTGCTGGTCGATGGCGGCCAGCACCTGCAGCGCCAGGCGCGCGATTTTTCAATGATGTGAGGTGCTGTGATGTCACTGACCAAAGGCAACCAGATCCTGACCCTGACGGGCCTGCGTTTCAACGCCAACCTGGGCATCCTGGCCAATGAGCTGACCACGCCTCAGCCCATCCGTGTCGATGCCGAACTGAACATGGGCAGCCAACCCCTGCTGCCGCATGACGACGAGATCCTCAATGTGCTGGACTACCGCCGCGTGCGCACCATCATCATCGAGGACTGCACCGCCACCCACGTCAACCTGCTGGAGACGCTGATCGGCAAGCTGTGCAAGCGCCTGATGGAGCTGCCCGGCGTGCTGGGTGTGCGCGTGCAGATCGCCAAGCTCGAAATCTTTGACGATTGCGAAGTGGCGATCCGCATGGAGACCGGGCAGTGGTGATCAGGGCTTGAAGAAGCAGGCGTACTCCACCCGATCGCCGTTGCCGGCGGGGCCCACTTCGCTGAACGTCACCTCGTAGGGGCCCTCATAGAAGCTGGCATCCACCCAGCGGATGTAGCCGTCCGAGCCGCTGAGGCCGCCCGTGGGCAGGTTCAGCTTGTAGCCTTTGACGAACTCCTGGGTGGTGGCATCGCCGGGAGAGGTCAGGGCGATGGCGATGTCCGCATCCAGGGTGCGGCCGACAAGGGTCAGGGGGCGGGTGGGGGACTTGCCATCGACGGTCAGCGCCACGGTGCCATCGGCTCGAACCTCGACCGAGCAGGCCTTGCTGGACAGGTTGC
>DAORJC010000125.1:0-8956 GCA_035438885.1 Aquabacterium sp.
CGGTTGAACAAGCCGAGGTCATCCGTCTGTCGATGGCCGATCAACAGTGTTTTGCTGATGCGATGCTCTCACCCCCCAAGCCACAACCGGCCTTGAAGCGGGCCATGACCCGCCGCAGCAAGCTCCTGCGCTCTGACGAGCAGTGAGCCGCGCCCCGTTTCGCTTGGCGTTGCTGGATGCCTCGCACGATCGATTGACCTTCGACAGCGGCACGCCTGCGCTGGACCGCTATGTTCGGGAACAAGCCACGCAGGACATGCGCCGCAGGGTGGCCAGTTGCTTTGTGGCCTTGGCCGACGATCAGCGCATTGCAGGCTATTACACGCTGGCTTCAGCCAGTGTGCCCTTGACCGAGTTGCCACCCGAGACCACCCGCAAGCTGCCCCGTTATCGAGCTGTGCCCACCGTGCGCATGGGGCGCCTGGCCGTTGATCGGGCATTCAAAGGGCAGGGCCTGGGTGGTGCATTGCTGGGCGATGCACTCGCACGGGTCGCACGCTCGGAGATTGCGGCCTATGCCTTGGTGGTGGATGCCAAAGACGAGGTCGCCGTCTCGTTCTATCGCCACCACGGATTCATCGCGCTGCCAGAGACACCCTTGACGCTGTTTTTGCCCCTGGCCACGGTGCCTACCTAGTCATGGTGCACAGCGCCTCTTGCCACTGCCCCGCAAACGTCGCCGGGTCAAACAGCACTGAGGCCTGCACCTGCGCCCGCAGGCGCTGACGCAACTGGCTCAGCGCCGTCAGGTCGGCGCATTGGCGCGCCACCAGCGCCACGTAGTCGTCCACATCGTGTGCCACCCAGTCGGGCAGCCCGGCGGCGCTCATCAGGCTGGCGCCCTGGCGCGACAGCATGGTCTGCCCCGCCAGCGTGACGGTGGGCACGCCCATCCACAGCGCTTCACACGTGGTGGTGATGCCCGGGTAGGGAAACGGGTCCAGCATCAGGTCGACCTGGTCGTGTGAGGCCAGGTGGGCCACCCGCCCGGCAATGCTGCCGATCAGGTCCACGCGCGCCAGGTCCACCCCGGCCGCTTGCAGCCGGGCCTGCAAGGCCTCGCGGCCTCGGGCATGGTCCAGTTGTTTGTTCTGCAGGCGCAGGCGGGCCGTGGGCAAGGCCTGCAACACGCGCGCCCAGGTGCGCAACACGCCATCGCCCACCTTGGCCAGGTTCTGCACACAGCCCAGCGTCACATGGCCACGGCGCAAGGCGGGCAGGGCGCTGACGGCCAGGGCGGGGTCATCGGGCAGCGGCGTGAAGCAGTTGACCGTGGTGGGCAGGCGCCAGACGTGTTCGGTGAACTGATCCTCGCTGCCCGGTGGCACCGTGATCGGGTCGGCCAGCACATGGTCCATGCCGGGCACGCCCGTGCTGGCCAGAAAGCCCAGCCAGCTGACCTGCACCGGCGCGGGCTTGAAGGCAAAGGCGCCCAGCATGTTGCCCGACGTGTGGCCGGCCAGGTCCACCAGCACGTCGATGGCCTGGTCGTGGATCAGTTGGGCAGCGCGTGCCTCGTCCAGCCCGCCAATGGCGTGCCAGCCCACACAGCGGGCCCGCAGGCGCTGCGTCAGGTCGTCTTCCTGGGCGCGGGTGGAAAAGGCCACCACCTCGGTGCGGTTCGCATCCAGGTGGTTGAGCAGCCCTTCCAGAAAGAAGCCCACCGGGTGGTGGCGCAGGTCACCCGAGACCAGGCCCACCCGCAGCGGGCGGCTCTTGCCGGCGCCTGGCGTGCAGCGCCAGGTGGTGAAGGGCTGGGCGCGGGCCAGGGCCTGCTCGCCATACACGCGGGCCTCGGCCAGGTAGGCCTGGGGCGTGCAGTTCGGGTCAAAGCTCAGCGAGAACAGCAAGTTGCTGCGCGCCTTGAGGTGGTCGCCTTGCAGGCTCAGGGCCTGGCGGTAGCGCGCAATGGCCTCGTCCTGGCGGCCGATCTCCTGCAGCGTCACGCCCAGGTTGCTCAACGCATCGGGGTAGTCAGGCCGGGCACTCAGGGCCTGTTCAAAGGCCTCCACCGCGTCCTGCAGGCGGCCCATCTCGCGCAGGGTGTTGGCGCGGTTGTTCAGCGCCTCGGGGTAAGCGGGTTTCAGCGCCAGGGCCTGGCCATAACTTTGCAGGGCTTCGTCCAGCAGGCCCTGCTCGCTCAGGGCGGCACCCCGGTTGCACCAGGCATCGGGAAACTGCGGGCGCAAGGCCAGGGCCCGGTCAAAGCTGGCCACCGCTTCGGCGTGTCGGTGCAGGTCGCTCAGGGCGTTGCCGCGGTTGCTCCAGACTTCGGGGATCTGGGGGTTCAGGGCAATGGCCTGGTCGTAACTGGCCACGGCCTCCACCAGGCGGCGCAATTCGCGCAGGGCATTGCCTTTGCTGCAAAGGGCATCGACAAAGGTCGGTTGCAGCGCCAGTGCCTTGCTGGCCGATGCCACCGCCTCCTGGGCGCGTCCGCAGGCCAGCAGCGCATTGGCCAGGTTGGAGTGCAGGGCCGGTGCCAGGCCATTGAGCTTGACCGCCTGCTGGATCAGTCCGACCCCCTCGGCGGCACGCCCGGTCTGCGCGCACAGCACGCCCAGCAAATGCAAGGCATCGACATGTTTGGCATGGCTGGCCAGAACCTGACGGTAGATGGCCTCGGCCTCGGCCAGGAAACCGCCCTGGTGCCATTGCATGCCCTGTTGCAGTTGCGCCTGCAGGGCGGCGAGCTTGGGAGAGAGGGCGGGCTTTTTCGACATGAGCGGTGGCAGGTTGAACGGGCAGGGGCGGGTTGGGCGACTGACTATAGCGGCCCATTGATGTGGCATGGCCGCATGGGCCAGGCGCAGGATTGCGGGATTTCCCTGGTCAGTCTCCGGAGGCCAGGCCCGAGGGCGTGACGATCAGCATCAAGGGCTGGTCATGTTGCTGGGCCTGAAAATCGGCGGCGTCCACCTGGGCGTCGTCCCAGGCCACGCCCACCGCCGTGATGTGCGGGTGGGCAGCCATGTAGCGGTCAAAGTAACCGCCCCCGTAGCCCAGGCGATGGCCTGAGGCGGTGTAGCCCACGCAGGGCACCAGCACCACATCGGGGTCTGCCGGTGCGCTGTCCGGGCAGGCAATCCCGCACTCGTCGTGCGTCTGAGGCGTCTGGCCGTCCCAGCGCCGGTAGTCCATGCGCGCATCTCGCGCCGTCGTGGCTTTGTAGGCCCAGGGCAGGGCCAGCGACAAATTCATCTCCCCCTTGAGCATCAAGGCCAGAGGCCTTGGGTTAAATTCACCCCGAATGGGCCAATACAGGCCCAGGCATGTCGGCTCCAGTTGTTCCAACAGGTCGGTCAGGTGTTGCGTGAGCTGGTCTTGCGCCGCCGGGGCAGCGTTGCTGGTGGACCAGGCCTGGCGCGCTTGCAGCAGCTGCTGGCGCAGTTTGGATCGGGTGTCTGACATGTGGACAAGGGCCCAGGGGCCGCGTGGAAAGAATCTAGAGATGAGATTGTGGACCTTTGGACGGGGGCGCCGTGCGGTGGCGTGGGCCCCTCGCGTGCTGGCCATGTACCTGGCGGTGGCTGCCGGTGGGCTGAGCTGGACCCCACAGCCCGTGGTGGCCGCACAGGCCAGCATTGGCGATGCTCGTGAAGCCTGGCGCCTGAGAGACCGGGCACGCCTGGTCGCCCAGCGTGATGCCCTGATCGCCGAGCGCCACCCCCTGGCTCCCTGGGCCGATTTCTGGCTGATGCAGTTGCGCCTGGCCGAGGTCTCGCCTGCCGAGGTCGACGATTTCCTGGCCCGCTGGGGCGACACCTATGTGGCCGACCGCCTGCGCAACGACTGGCTGCTGGAGCTGGCCCGTCGGCGCGACTGGAACACCTTCCTGCGCATCCAGCCCACGTTCCGCATGAACGACGACCGGGACGTGACCTGCTACGGCATCCTGGCCCGCCATCAGACCCGCACGCCCATGGAGGCACCCAACGACCTGCGCGAGCAGGCCCGCCAGGCCTGGTTGGCGCAAAAAGACGCCGACAACGGCTGCCACGCCATGGCCCAGACCCTGCTGCAGGCCGGTGTGCTGACCTCTGCCGACGTCTTTCGCAAGTTGCGGTGGTCGCTGGACAACGGCGTTCCGCGGGCCGTGAACCAGACCACGCAGTTGCTGGACGGGCCGTCCAGCCAGGCCGTGGCCCGTCTCATGGGCCAGCCGCAAGGCTTTCTGATGGCGGACTCGGCCATCACGCCTGCGGCCACCCGCACGCCCGGTGCGACCATTGAGCGCCCGCCCACCAAAGGCAAGCCCCGGGTTGGCAAGGCTCGCAAGAACAAGCTCCAGAAAGCCCAGGCGGGGCGTGCCCTGGTGCCACCACCGCCTGCGGTGTCGGCAGACCATGTGGCCCCTCTGAACCTGCTGGCCTTGCAGCGCTGGGCCACGCAGGACCCTCTGGCCGCCGCTGCGGCCCTGAGCCAGGAGGCCGGGTCCCGGCGCTGGCGCCTGAGCCGCGAAGAGCAGGCCTGGGCCTGGGCCTCGCTGGGCCGAGTGGCCGCCGGGCGACTGATGCCCGAGGCCGTGGGCTATTTTGACAAGGCCATGGTGCTGGTCGAGCTCAACGACAGCCCCGTGCCCTGGGCCCGCAGCTGGGCGCCCGACACCCTGGCCTGGATGGTTCGCGCGGCCATTCGCGCCTCGACCTCGGGCCAGAGCATGCAATGGCCCATGGTGGAGTTCGCCTACGACGCCATGCCCCCTGACCTCAAGGTCGACCCCACCTGGCAGTACTGGCGCGCGCGTGCCAGCCTGGCCCAGGCACCCGCAGGCGCTGTGGCCGACCCACGCCGCCTGGCCGGGCGCGAGATGTTGAGCCGCATCGTCTCGCCGCTGCATTTTTATGGCCTGCTGGCCGCCGAAGACCTGAACAACCAGCCCTTGCGGGTGCCCGCTCGCGTGGCCCGGCCGGGCCCCGACGAGATGGAGCAGGCTCGCCAGATCCCGGGCCTGGACCGAGCCTTGCGCCTGTATGACCTCGGTTGGCGCAACGAGGGCGCTCGAGAGTGGAACTTCACCCTGAGCTTTGCTCGTCCCGGTGGTCTGAGCGAGCGCGAGCTGATCGCCGCTGCCGAGGTGGCCTGCGAGCGCGAGTTCTGGGACCGCTGCATCAACACCAGCGAGCGCACCCGCCAGGAGTTTGACGTGGTCACGCGCTTTCCGCTGCCGTTCCGACGCGACATCCTGGCTGCGGCCAGCGACGTCGACCTGGACCCGGCCTACATGTTCGGCCTGATCCGCCAGGAATCGCGCTTCCTGATCACCGCCAGATCCGTGGTGGGCGCCTCCGGCCTGATGCAGGTCATGCCAGCCACCGCGCAATGGACCGCCCGCAAACTGGGCATGACCGACTACACCGGGGACCGGATCAACGACCGCGACGTCAACCTCAAGATCGGTGCGGGCTACCTCAAGCTGGTGCTCGATGACTTTGGTGGCTCGCAAGCCATGGCGGCGGCGGCCTACAACGCCGGCCCTGGGCGGCCCCGCAGGTGGCGCGAAGGCGCCCGGTTGGAGGCGGCCGCCTGGGCAGAAAACGTGCCGTTCACGGAAACCCGCGACTACGTCAAGAAGGTGCTGTACAACGGTGTGATGTACGGCCATGTGCTGCATGGCAAACCCTTGTCCCTCAAAGCCCGTCTGGGTGGCAGCATTGGTCCCCGCTCGGGCGCCGCTGCACCCGACAACACTGACTTGCCGTAAGGGCTGACCCATGACACGCGTGCTCATTCTTGGCGGAACCGGCTTTGTGGGCCGCGCCATCTGCGAACAACTGGCGGCCCACCCCTTGCTCAGCGGTGCGCGCGTGATGGTGCCCAGCCGTCGGCGTGAGCGCGCCAAGCACCTGTTCACCCTGCCGTCGGTCGAGGTGATCCAGGCCGATGTGCACGATGACCGGGCCCTCGCCCGCCTGTTGCCCGGGGTGGACGCGGTGGTCAACCTCATTGCCATCCTGCATGGCAAAGAGCAGGACTTTCATCAGGTGCATGTGGGTCTGCCCCAACGCCTGGTGCAGGCCTGTGCCAAGGCCGGGGTCCATCGCCTGATCCACATCAGTGCCCTGGGCGTGCCCGAGGATCCAGCCCAGGCCCCCTCGCACTACCTGCAGAGCAAGTCAGAAGGTGAGCGCACACTTCTGGCGGCGGTGCCGTCAGGCCTGCAACTGACCCTGTTGCGCCCCAGCGTGATCTTTGGTGCCCATGACCGGTTCCTGAACCTTTTTGCCCAGCTGCAGGCGGTGGCCCCGGTCATGCCGCTGGCCGGGGCTGAGGCGCGTTTTCAGCCGGTGTGGGTGGAAGATGTGGCCCAGGCGGTCGTGCGCTGCCTGCTGGAACCCCGCACCATCGGCCAGACCTATGAGTGCGCCGGCCCCGACGTGCTGACCCTGGCCGACCTGGTCCGGCTGGCCGGGCAATCGAGCGACCACCGCCGCCCGGTCTTGCCCTTGCCGATGGCCCTGGGCCGGCTGCAGGCGGCCGTGATGGCCTGCCTGCCCGGTGAGCCGCTGATGTCGGGCGACAACCTGGACTCCATGAGCGTGCCCAATGTGGCCACCGGCTCGCTGCCGGGGCTGGCCGAGCTGGGCATCACGGCCGCATCGGTTCGGGTGATCGCGCCCACCTACCTGTCTCACCGCGGCAGTTGGGCGCGGCGGCTGGATTTTTTCCGCAGCCTGGCCGGGCGCTGAACCCCGCAGCGTTCTGCCGCCCTTCGCCGCCCCAAAAGCAAAAGCCACCCGAAGGTGGCTTTTCACACAGTGCTCAGGTGGCGTGGCCGGTCACGCTGCCGTCAACAACTGTGCCGTGTCGAACACGCTGCTCATGGGGGGCAGGTTCATGATCATGGGCGGCGGCGCGTTCTTGGAGACCTTCACGGGCTTGACCGGGGTGTCGTTCTGGGCGACCTCGGCCTTGTCCCAGTTGCCAGCCGATTCCTTGCCCGAGACGGCCAGGGAATAGAACACGCGGAAGGGAATCTTGCGCTCGCTCCAGAAATCGGCGGCATCGCGGAAGGCGTCCAGCAACTGCTCGCGGGCCTCGCGGTCCATGCGCATGGCATCGGGCAGCAACTCCAGCACGACGATGAAGCCGGGCTGAGGGCCAGATTTGTGCACCGTGTCGGTGATGCAGTCGTAAAGGGCGTCCAGGTTCTTGCCGAAGTGGTCAGGGAACAGGAAATCGCGGGCAATGATGTCCAGCACGTCCTGTTTGTCCTTCGCTTCGCTCAGGTTGGTGTACAGGAAGTGGTGTCCCACCTCTTGGGCGGCTGCTTGAAGGTCGTCCGGACGGTAAGCCCGGATGGCCTGAACGATGTTCGGGCGGATGGATTGCAGCAACATGATCGCTTGAGACTGGTGCATGGATTTACCGGAGTCAGGGGCCACAGAAAATGAAGATCACCGCTGGGGATCGATCTTCTGGAAGCTTTGGTAATGATCCTGGGTGTAGAAGCAAGTTTCCGGCCTTTGCACAACTTTGCCGCCGCAAACGATGCGACGAGCCCCACGATGGCGAACACCGGGCGTGGGCACGGTGTATTCACGGTAATGGCCTCGGGTCTGGCGCGGGAGCTTGCGCTCACGGTTGCCGAACACGGTGCCATCCTTGTCGTAGCGGAAGGGGCCGCCCACCAGGATGAGCCGGTGAACTTCTTGAGCCTGGCGAGGCAACTGACTCAGACCCACGTCGGTCTGATCTGTGGCGGCGGGCGCTGGTGCGGGCCTGACGAAGGCTTGCGCACCGGTGCTCACTGCCACAGTGGCTGCCAGCAACACGCCTGACATCATCCTGGACAGGGGCCACAGCATTTGACGGGAATCCCTTGGTGTCACGTGCTGCGTCCTGTCCGATGGGTCAGTTGTGTGCCCAGCCTGGCTCTCAACTTTGTGCGAATTCCGAAAGCGTAAATGCTATAGAAAGAGCGCGAAAAGCTCAAGGCCCCGGCCGCTGAAAAGACAGCGATGCGGGGCCTTTGTCTCGGGGCTTGACAGTTTGCGCTAACTCACATTCGCTGTATTTCAGCGGGTGGCATTTGCATCGGCCACGGTCATGGCCGTCATGTTGACGATGCGGCGCACCGTCGCCGAGGGGGTCAGGATGCACACGGGCTTGGCCGCGCCCAGCAACACCGGCCCCAGGGCAATGTTGTTACCAGCTGCAACTTTGAGCAGGTTGTAGGCAATGTTGGCCGCATCGATGTTGGGGCACACCAGCAGGTTGGCCTCGCCGCTCAGGGTGCCGCGCGGCATCAGTTTTTGTCGATAAGGCTCGTCCAGGGCCGTGTCGCCGTGCATCTCGCCGTCGATTTCCAGCCAGGGTGCCTGCGCCTGGATCAGGGCCAGGGCATCGCGCATCTTGACCGCCGAGGGCTGGTTGCTGGACCCGAAGTTCGAGTGCGACAGCAGTGCCGCCTTGGGCCGCTGGCCAAAGCGCATCATTTCCTCGGCCGCCATGATGGTGATCTCGGCCAACTGCTCGGCCGTGGGGTCGTAGTTGATGTGCGTGTCCAGCAGGTTGACCGTGCGGCCCGGCAGGATCAGGCCGGTCATGGCCGCGTAGGTCTTGACGCCGGCGCGCTTGCCGATCACCTGGTCGATGTAGTGCAGGTGCAGGCTGGTGTTGCCCCAGGTGCCGCAGATCAGCCCATCGACCTCGTTCTTGTGCAGCAGCATCGAGCCGATCAGGGTCAGGCGGCGGCGCATCTCGATCTTGGCCATCTGCTCGGTCACGCCCTTGCGCTCGGTCAGGCGGTGGTAGGTCTGCCAGTACTCGCGGTAGCGGGGGTCGTTCTCGACGCTGACGGGGTCGTAATCCACCCCGGCTTTCATGCGCAGGCCGAATTTTTCGATTCGCTCGGCGATGATCTCCGGGCGACCGATCAGGGTGGGGCGGGCCACACCTTCGTCGATGACGATCTGGGCGGCGCGCAGCACGCCTTCGTTCTCGCCCTCGGCGT
>DAORJC010000126.1:0-8859 GCA_035438885.1 Aquabacterium sp.
CCCAACGCCACCAACTGCGCATGACCGTGCTCATGACGCCCGACATGGCCAACTTTTCCGGCAACGTGCACGGCGGCACCATCCTCAAGCTGCTGGACCAGGTGGCCTACGCCTGCGCCAGTCGCTACGCCGGCTGCTACGTGGTCACCCTGTCGGTGGACCAGGTCACGTTTCGCCAGCCCATCCACGTGGGCGAGCTGGTGACGTTTCTGGCCTCGGTCAACTTCACAGGTAGCTCCTCCATGGAGATCGGCGTGAAAGTGATCGCCGAGAACATCCGCACTCAGGTGGTTCGACATGCCAACAGCTGTTTTTTCACGATGGTGGCGGTCGATGACGACGGCAAGCCCACGCCCGTGACGCCGCGAGTGCCCGCCAACGAGGAAGAAAAGCGCCGCTTCGAGGCGGCCCGCCTGCGCCGGCAATTGCGCCAGGAACTGGAGCGCCGCTTCAAGGCCATTCAAGCCGGCCAGCCTGACCCCAGCACCGGGGCCTGAGCAGCATGGCCAAGGACAAGACTGTTTTCACGTGCACCGAGTGTGGCGGCACCAGCCCCAAGTGGCTGGGCAAGTGCCCCAGCTGCAACGCCTGGAACACCCTGGAAGAAGGCCGGGCGGAGAGCACCGCAGCGCCCAGGAACCGCATGCAGGCACTGGCCCGGGGCCTGGCGGCGCCGCAGCCCGTCACCACCCTGTCCGACATTGAAGCGGCCGACATTGCCCGCACCCCCACCGGTCTGGAAGAGCTGGACCGGGTGCTGGGCGGCGGCATCGTGGCCGGCGGCGTGGTGCTGATCGGGGGCGATCCCGGCATCGGCAAGTCGACCCTGCTGCTTCAAGCGCTGGACTCGCTGTCGCGCCAGATGCCCGTGCTGTACGTGACGGGTGAGGAAAGCGGCGCCCAGGTGGCCATGCGTGCGCACCGCATGGGGCTCGATGGCAAGCAGGTGCGCGTGCAGGCCGAGATTCAGCTGGAGAACATCGTGGCCACGCTGGAGGCTGAAAAGCCCTCGTTCTGCGTGATCGACTCCATCCAGACCATCTACAGCGATCAGCTGACATCAGCCCCGGGTTCGGTGGCGCAGGTGCGCGAGTGCGCCGCCCACCTCACGCGGGTGGCCAAATCCACCGGTTGCACCATGGTGCTGGTGGGCCACGTGACCAAGGAAGGGGCGCTGGCGGGGCCCCGGGTGCTGGAGCACATCGTCGACACGGTGCTGTACTTTGAGGGCGACACCCACAGCAACTTCCGCCTGATCCGCGCCATCAAGAACCGCTTTGGTGCGGTCAATGAAATCGGCGTGTTTGCCATGACGGACAAGGGCCTCAAGGGGGTCACCAACCCCAGCGCCATCTTCCTGTCCACCCATGGTGACCCGGTGCCGGGGTCCTGCGTGATGGTCACGCTGGAGGGCACCCGCCCCCTGCTGGTCGAGATCCAGGCCCTGGTCGATGCCGGCGGCCCCAGCCCGCGACGCCTGAGCGTGGGCCTGGAGCGTGACCGCCTGGCCATGCTGCTGGCCGTGCTGAACCGCCATGCGGGCATTGGCTGCGCCGATCAGGACGTGTTTGTGAACGCGGTGGGTGGGGTTCGCATCAGCGAGCCCGCCGCTGACCTGGCCGTGATGCTGGCCATTCAGAGCAGCCTGCGCGGCAGGCCTTTGCCCAAGGGCTTCATTGCCTTTGGCGAGGTGGGCCTGGCTGGCGAGGTGCGCCCGGCCCCACGGGGTCAGGACCGGCTCAAGGAAGCGGCCAAGCTGGGCTTCACGGTGGCGGTGGTGCCCAAGGCCAATGCGCCCAAAAAGCCCATCGAGGGCATCACCATCCACGCGGTCGAGCGCATCGAAGAGGCCGTCAACCTGGTGCGCGGGCTGTGAGCGGTCACCACTTGACCTTGAGGTCGCGGTAAGACCAGACCTCACAGACCACCCCTTCGGACTTGGCCGCGCCCGCTTCCCAGCGGCACGGTGGTGTGGCGGCACGGCCGTCGTCTTTGTACACGGCCTGCCCCACTTCCTTGGTGGTCTCCGGGAAGGTGAACTCGATGAAATCCCCCGCCTTGAGCTTTTGCGCGGTCGGCACGATCACCAGCCAGGACAGGCGGCCGCCTGGAGAGCGGGCCACGTCCACCAGGGCCATCTCCAGCTTGCCCTCCAGAGCCTTGCAGATCTCCTCGGAGATGGTGCAGGGCGCCATGCTTTCGTACTTCTCGTAGGGCTCGATCTTGTGGATGCGGCCCACGCTGACCACGCCGGTCAGGGACGCCCAGTGGCGAGCCACCAGCGGCGGAGCGCGGTACGGATCAGCTTGGGTGGCGGCCAAGGCCTGGCTGCCCACCCCCAGCAGGCCCAGTGACACAACGGACAGGAGCAGGTGACGCTTGAACATGATCATCTGGATTTTGGGAAATTCAGAATAACAATATCACAAAGCCGGGTCACCGGCGCAGCATCTGCCGCAGTTTCAGGCCCGTGCCCATCAGCACACCAAAATAGATCAGCCCGGCTGCGCCCAGGCAACCCGCGAGCAGGCCGACACGCAACCAGGGCTGCGCGCGCAGGCCCAGCCAGTCAAAGTGCTGGTTGGCCCACCACATGCCCGCTCCCAGCACCACCGTGGCCAGCGCCACCCGGGCTGCAAAGGCCCACCAGCCGGGCTCGGGCTGGTAGCGGCCCGATTGCTTCAAACCGCGCAGCAACCAGGCCGCGTTGACCAGAGAGGCCAGGCCGATCGACAGGGCCAGCCCCGCCTGCTGAAAGTAAGGCACCAGCACGGCATTGAAGATCTGGGTCAGCACCAGCACGGCAATGCCGATGCGCACCGGCGTGCGGATGTCCTGCGCGGCATAAAAGCCCGGCGCCAGGATCTTGATGGACACCAGGCCCATCAGGCCCACCCCGTAGCCCATCAGGGCCCGCACGGTCTGGGCCACGTCCGCATCCCGAAACGCACCGTAGTGGTACAGCACGGCCACCAGGGGCTCGGCAAACAGCAAGAGCGCCACCGCGCTGGGCAAAGCCAGCAACACCACCAACCGCAAGCCCCAGTCCAGCAGGCTGGAGAACTGCTTCATGTCGCCCAGGGCTTGCGCGCGCGACAACTGCGGCAGCAGCACCACGCCAAGCGCCACGCCCAGCAAGGCGGTGGGGAACTCCATCAGCCGGTCGGCAAAGGTCAGCCAGGACACGGCCCCTGCCCCCAGGTGCGAGGCGATCTGGGTGTTGACCAGCAAGGAGATCTGCGCCACCGACACCCCCAGCAGCGCGGGCGCCATCTGGCGCAGGATGCGGTGCACCCCGTCGTGGGCCCAGGCCGCCTTGAGGCGCGCCCAGCTCAGACCGATGTTGGGCAGCATGCCCCGGCGGCGCAAGGCCGGGATCTGGATGGCCAACTGCAACACCCCGCCCAGCATGACGCCCACGGCCACCGCCACCACCGGGTCATAACCCTGGCTCTTGAAGACGGGCGCCAGGAACAAGGTGGCACCGATCACGGCCACATTGAGCAGCACCGGCGTGGCCGCCGGCACCGCAAAATGCCCCCAGGTGTTGAGGATGCCGGCACTGAGCGCCACCATCGACATGCAACCGATGTAGGGGAACATCCAGCGGGTCATGAGCACGGCCGCGTCGTAACCGCCGCTTTCCTGGAGCCCCGAGGCCATCAACCAGACCAGAACGGGGGCGCCGATCACGCCCAGGATGGAGACCACCAGCAGCGCCCAGAACAGCACCGTGCCCACGGCGTCGACCAGGCGGTGGGTGGCTTCGTCGCCGTGTTTGGCCCGGGTCTCGCCCAGGATGGGCACAAAGGCTTGAGAAAAGGCCCCTTCGGCAAACAGGCGGCGCAGCAGGTTGGGGATGCGAAAGGCGACCTGGAAGGCGTCGGTCGTGGCGCTGGCGCCAAAGGCCGAGGCCATCAATTGCTCCCTCACCAGCCCCGTGATGCGCGAGGCCAGGGTCAGGAGGGACACGATGGACGCAGATTTCAGCAAACTCATGGGGCGCATTATAGGAAGCCCCCTGGCCGGCGCCCCGCCCCATCTGGACGAATGCATCGCCTCATGTTATGCTCGCCGGCTTTCCAACCAACTTGGCTCTGTCGGGTGCGAATTGCTTCGCAGGCATCTCCAGAGCCCCAAAAAACATGCCATCAGCATCCAAAGTCAAAAAGACCGTCCGCATTGCCTCGGGTCGCAAGCGCGTTCGTCAAGACGTCAAGATCAACGCCGCCAACTCGGCCCTGCGTTCCAAGTTCCGCACCGCCATCAAGGGCGTGCTCAAGGCTGTCAAGGCCGGCGACAAGGCTCAAGCCTCTGACGCCTTCAAGGCTGCTCAGCGCGTGATCGACTCGATCGCCGACAAGGGCATCTTCCACAAGAACAAGGCCGCTCGCCACAAGAGCCGCCTGGCCGCCAAGGTCAAGGCCCTGTCCCTGGCCGCTTGATGTGTCTGCCCGGCTTCATGCCGTGTCAGCACTCAGACAAAAGCCCGCTTCGAGCGGGCTTTTTTGTGGGCGCACCAATCATGGGCGCCTGGGTGGATCGGGCAGCAAACAGGCCTCGAACACCTGCAGGTCGTTGTCCTTGGCAAAGCTCATCACAAAGTCCCAGGCCATGGGCTCGAGCTTGCGCAGCGCCTCGTTGACCACCACGCATTTGACCTCCCCCAGGGTGGTGGGCACGCAGTAGGGGGAGTAGCCGATGTGGTCGCCGATGCCACCTCGCCCTCCGCCGGGCCTGAAGGAGGACATGGCGCCGGCCAGTCGCTCGGCCCAGTCGCTGGGGCGAAAGGTGCGTCCGTCGGACGTGATCCCCTGAATGAAGACTTCACGGGGTTTGGCCATGGCCATGGCTGCGGCAGATCCTGCCGGTGCGGTGGTGGACAAGTTGCTCGTTCCCACAGGCTGTGCAATCGATGAATTGACAGAGTGAACAGACACAGCGGCCGATTGTGTCGGCATGCTGCGGTGGCGTGGCCCAGGTTCAGGAGGATGTCCCCGCGCATGAGCCGGCTCCGAGGATACAGGATTGGGGACTGTTTCCATCAGAAAGCGCTCCATTGTCCGACGACCTGGGCAGGGACGCAATGAACATGCCAGGCGCCCAGCCCCACGAACGGGGTGACAGCTCAGGCGCGCATTCCTTACAATGGCCTCCAGCGCGGTCATTTGGCACTGCGCTTTTTTCATCCGGAAAGAGCTCCATGACTGCCCCCGTGTCCATGCCCCACGTGATGCCCACCTACGGTCGCCTGCCGATTGCCTTGTCGCACGGTCAGGGCTGCCGAGTCTGGGACACCGATGGGCGTGAGTACCTGGACGGTCTGGGCGGCATTGCCGTGAACACCCTGGGGCACAACCACCCCAAGCTGGTGCCTGCCCTGCAGCATCAGCTGACGCAGATCATCCACGCCTGCAACTATTACCAGAGCCCCCTGCAGGAAGAGCTGGCGAAGTTGCTGGTCGAGCGCTCGGGCCTGACCAATGTGTTCTTCTGCAACTCGGGCCTGGAGGCCAACGAGGCCGCCCTGAAGATCGCGCGCAAGTACGGCCACGACAAGGGCATCGACCTGCCCGAGGTGGTGGTCTATGAAAAGGCCTTTCATGGCCGCTCCATTGCCACGCTGTCGGCCACCGGCAACCCCAAGGTGCAGGAGGGCTTTGCCCCCCTGGTGCCCGGCTTTGTGCGCGTGCCGCTCAATGACATCGCCGCCCTGAAAGAGGTCGCGGCCACACACCCCAAGGTGTCGGCCGTGTTCCTGGAAGTGATCCAGGGTGAAGGCGGCATCAACACCGCCCAGAACGAGTACCTGCAGGCCGTGCGCCAGCTGTGCGACGAGCAAGGCTGGCTGCTGATGCTGGACGAGGTGCAGTGCGGCATGGGTCGCACCGGCAAGTGGTTTGCCCACCAGTGGGCCGGCATTCAGCCCGATGTGATGCCCCTGGCCAAGGGCCTGGGCTCGGGCGTGCCCGTGGGTGCCGTGGTGTGCGGCCCCAAGGCGGCCTTTGTGCTCAAGCCGGGCAACCATGGCACCACGTTTGGCGGCAACCCGCTGGCCATGCGCGCGGGCATCGAGACCATCCGCATCATGGAGGCCGATGGCGTGATGGCCAATGCGGCGACCGTGGGCGCCCACCTCAAGGCGGCGCTGGTGCGCGAGCTGGGCAGCCTGCCCGGTGTGAGCGACATCCGCGGCAATGGCCTGATGCTGGGCATCGAGCTGGACCGCCCTTGCGGCGTGATCCTGAACCGCGCCATGGAGGCCGGCCTGCTGCTGAGCGTCACGGCCGACAAGGTGATCCGCCTGGTCCCCCCCCTGATCCTGACCGAGGCCGAGGCCGATCAGATCGTCAACATCCTGGCGCCCATCGTGCGTCAGTTCCTCAGCGAACCCGCTGCTGCGTGAAGTCATGAAACCCGGCCACAGCCTGATCAAGCATTACCTGCAGTTCAAAGACCTGCGCGAGCAAGAGTACGCCTACCTGTTCGAGCGAGCGGCCATCATCAAGCGCCGCTTCAAGAACTACGAGAAGTACCAGCCCCTGGCCGACCGCACGCTGGCCATGATCTTCGAGAAAGCCTCCACGCGCACCCGCGTGAGCTTCGAGGCGGGCATGTACCAGATGGGCGGCTCGGTGGTGCACCTGACCACGGGCGACAGCCAGTTGGGCCGCAGCGAGCCGATCGAGGACAGCGCCAAGGTGATCTCGCGCATGGTCGACATCGTGATGATCCGCACCTACGAGCAGTCCAAGCTGACCAAGTTTGCGGCCAACTCGCGCGTGCCGGTCATCAATGGCCTGACCAACGAGTACCACCCCTGCCAGATCCTGGCCGACATCTTCACCTTCATCGAGCATCGCGGCTCAATCAAGGGCAAGGTGGTGGCCTGGGTGGGCGACGGCAACAACATGGCCAACACCTGGCTGCAGGCGGCCGAGATCCTGGGCTTCACGGTGCACGTGAGCACGCCCAGTGGCTACGAAATTGACCCGGAGGTGGCCGGCATCTCCGACACGAGCTGCTACAAGGTCTTCAAGGACCCGATGGACGCCTGCCGTGGTGCCGACCTGGTCACCACCGATGTGTGGACGTCCATGGGCTACGAGGCCGAGAACGAAGCGCGCAAGCAGGCCTTTGCCGACTGGTGCGTGGACACCGAGATGATGGGTGTGGCCAGCCCCGATGCCCTGTTCATGCATTGCCTGCCCGCCCACCGCGGTGAGGAGGTCGAGGCTGACGTGATCGACGGCCCGCAGTCGGTGGTGTGGGATGAGGCCGAGAACCGCCTGCACGTGCAGAAGGTGCTCATGGAGTACCTGCTGCTGGGCCGCATTGGCTGAGGTGAGGCGCCAGGCGTCGGGTCAGCGGGGAGCCAGGGGGCTCAATGGGTGGCCTGCGGCGCCCTGCCCGTCCTGAAGACCGAGACCGTCTGGGCCAGACCATCGGCCATGTCCTGCAAACTGGTGGCCGATGACGCCGTGGACTGCACCAGCGCCGAGTTCTGCTGCGTGGCCTGATCCAGCCGGCTGATGGCCTGGTTGATCTGGTCGATGCCCTGGTTCTGCTCGGTGCTGGCGTTCGAGATCATCGAGACCAGTTCGGTCACCTGCTTGACCTGGGCCACCACATCGCCAATGGTCAGGCCCGTGGCCCCCACCAGCGAGCTGCCGCTGTCGACCTGCTCGACGCTGGTCGTGATCAGTTGCTTGATTTCCTTGGCGGCCTCGGCACTGCGCCGAGCCAGGGTGCGCACCTCACCGGCCACCACGGCAAAGCCGCGGCCTTGCTCGCCCGCGCGGGCCGCTTCCACGGCGGCATTGAGCGCCAGGATGTTGGTCTGGAAAGCGATGCCATCGATCACGCCAATGATGTCGGTGATCTTGCGGCTGGAATGCTGGATGCCGTTCATGGTCTGCACCACCCGGCCGACGGCCGTCCCCCCTTCAGCCGCCACATCAGAGGCCTTGACGGCCAGCACATTGGCCTGGCGGGCGCTCTCGCTGCTGGAGCGCAGGTTGCCGGCAATCTGCTCGATGGCCGCTGCGGTCTCTTCAATGCTGGCGGCAGCCTGTTCGGTGCGGGCGCTCAGGTGCTGGTTGCCCTGTGCGATGTCGGTGGATGCTGTACGAATGGCGGCCGATGAGGCCTGAACCTGCTCAATGGCCGATGAGATGTGCGCCATGGCACGGCACAAGGTCTGGGTGGCATGGTCGGAGGTCTTGAGCCAGGAGGTGTCCAGATTGACCGAGCCGTCATCGCCCAGGATGTTTTCAGCCAGGCGGGTGAGTTGTTCGGCGGTTCTGAAGTCCTGCCGGGCGCGATGGGCCAGAAACAGCAGCACGCCGGCCTCGGCGACCACGTAGAGCGCGTGTTCGACCACCTTGAGGAAGCTGGGCTCGGTGAAACAGATGGGGCCCCAGCCCCAGGCCTGCATGTAGTTGAAGCTCAGGTGGTGCACGGCAATGGCCACGGTGCCCACAATGATGGGCAGCGCCCGACGGTAGGACACCAGCACGGCCATGAACGCGAAGACGGCAAAGTGCGCCTCGTTGTGGCCACGCGCCGTGTGGATCAACAGGCCGACCATGGCCATGCCCAGGATGGGCAGCATGACCTGGCTGAGGGTGCGGCCTTGCGAGGTGGCCGCCACACCCAGGCTGGCCAGCATCAGGACCAGACCCACTGAAAACGTCAGGCCCAGTCCTCCGTACTGGAAGGTGTAGGCCAGCGCGCCCACAAAGAGCAGAGACAACCCGGCCAGGAGCACCCCGGTCATGGGAGACAAAAACGGAAGCGTTGGGATTGTCGGTGCTCATGGATGGCTGACTCGGTGAGATTTGGAATGCTGAGATCTAC
>DAORJC010000127.1:0-8824 GCA_035438885.1 Aquabacterium sp.
TGCACCACCGCGCCCCTTGTCCAACGCTGCCGCAGCGTCAGATAAACGCTGTTCGGTAGGCCTCAATATCGAGTCATTTCCCACTGCGTTACGCGTCTTAAATGACGGATATCCACGGAACCCATGTCGCGGCTTCGCCCAAAAATTGACTGCTCCACGTCATCGCCCTCCTGCTTGCATCTTTATGTGACAAACATTATGCGTCAAGTGTGCAGGGGCGCAGGCCAAGGCTGGCAGGGCACACCCACCACCACCGAATCGACCATGTAAAAAAGCCACCTCAAGGGTGGCTTTGATCTTCAAGCCGCTGACGCGACTGAAGAGAATTTTGGTGGGCCCCGACAGATTCGAACTGTCGACCAACGGATTAAGAGTCCGCTGCTCTACCAACTGAGCTAGGAGCCCGTCCTGGCCTGTTGGCTTGCGCCTCAGGCTTCAAACGCACGCTGAATTTGGTTAATCAGCGAAGACTTCGACTATACCGCATTTCTGCGGCTCATCCAAGAATTTTTGGTGGGTCGAGCGAGACTCGAACTCGCGACCAACGGATTAAAAGTCCGCTGCTCTACCGACTGAGCTATCGACCCGGCAAGCCCAAGATTATATGCTACTTTTGGCCCGTTGGGCAACGATCTTGTTGATCATCTCTGCGGCGGCCACCATCCCGAAGGTGGCTGTCACGGTCACGCTGGATCCGTAGCCGTGGCAGTTCAGGCTGCCGTCGGTGTCGCACACGCCGTCTTGCGGGGGCCTGACGGCCTCGCGCGAGAACACGCACGTCAGCCCCATGGGGCCTTTGCGCGCCCCGCCCTGCCGCTGGCGCCAGCGTTGGCGCAGGCTGGCCAGCAGGGGGTCGTGCGTCACGTCAGCCAGGTCGGCCACTTCCAGCAGGTGGGGCGAGACCTTGCCCCCTGCGGCGCCCACGGCCACCACGGGTACGCCGTGGGTCTGGCCCCAGGCGGCCATGACGGCCTTGGCGCGCACCTGGTCGCAGCAATCGATCAGGCCGTCCAGGGGTTGGGCGCCCAGCAGGGCTTGGGCGTTGTCCTCGTCCACAAATTCTTCAATGGTGTGGACCTGGCAGCCGGGGTGGATCAGGGCAATGCGCTCTTTGAGCGCCTGCACCTTGGCCTGGCCAATGCTGGGCTCAATGGCGTGCACCTGGCGGTTGATGTTGGACTCGGCCACGTGGTCCATGTCGATCAGGGTCAAGCTGGCCACGCCGCTGCGGGCCAGGGCCTCGGCCGTCCAGGATCCAACCCCGCCCACGCCCACCACGGCAATGCGCAGCTGGCGCACCCGCTCGTAAGCGGACACGCCGTACAGGCGCCGCAGGCCGCCAAAGCGGCGCTCCAGGTCGGCCTCGGTCAACGACGCTGCCAACAACATCAGCGCGGGGCGGCCGCGGCCAGGCGCTCGCGGGCCACCTGGGCGGCTTCAGCGTCCGGATAGGCCTTGACCAGGTCTTCCAGGGTCTTGCGGGCGGCCTTGGTTTCTTTGAGCTCGCTGTGGCAGTTGGCAATGGACAGCAGGGCCTCGGGCGCGCGCATGTGCTGTGGCGCCATGGCCAGCAGCGCACGGAAGCGGCTGATCGATTCCTTGTAGTCGCGCAGGCCGTAGTGGGCGTTGCCCAGCCAGTACAGGGCCGATTCCTTGTAGCCCGTGGCGGGGGATTTTTTCAGGAAAGCGTTCAGGTCGGCAGCGCCACCGGCAAAGTCGGCGCGGCGCATGCGGGCCAGGGCCTCGTCAAACTCGCGCTTTTCGTCGACATCGGCCGTGAAGGCCTTGCCGTCCAGCGTCACGCTTTGGGGTTCGAGCTTGCGCACGCGCTCGTCAATGCCCTGCTGCAGGTCCTTCTGGTGGCGCTGGATGTCGGAGACATCGCGGGCCAGCACCTCGTCCTGGCCACGCAGGCGGGCCACTTCGGCGCGCAGTTGCTCCATCTGAGCGTTCATCTCCAGCAGGCTGCGGCGCAGGGTGTCGACCTGGGTGGTCAGGGCGCCCATCTGGGCCTTTTGTGCCTCCTGGTCTTGCGTGCGCTGGGTGCGCAGATCCAGGATGGCGCGGCGGGCTTCGTCGTCACCAAACAGGGCGGCGTGGGCCGGCACGGTACACAGGGTGGCAACCGCCAGCACCAGCGGGCGCAGGGCCCGCTGCCACGGGGTCTTGGGCATCAACAAGCTCATGATGATCAACGGCTCTTGAATTCAGCGCGACGGTTCTGGGCGTGGGCGTCTTCAGAGTCGCCCTCGGCGGCGGGGCGCTCCTTGCCAAAGCTCACGGCCTCCAACTGCTCGGCCGACACGCCCAGCAGGGTCAGGGCCTTGACGGTGGCTTCGGCGCGCTTTTGGCCCAGGGCCAGGTTGTACTCGCGGCCACCGCGGTTGTCGGTGTGGCCTTCGATCAGCATGCGCTTGGTCTTGGCGGTGCTCAGGGCCTTGGCGTAGCCTTCGATGGTGGGCGTGAACTCGGGCTTGACGACAAAGCTGTCGTAATCAAAGTAGATGACCTTGGCCAGGTTGGCCACGGGGTCGGCAGACTCGGACGTCGTGGTCACCACAGGGGCCACGGCAGAGCTGGCGCCTGCATTGGCGCCGTTGGCCGATCCATCCACAGGGACGGAGCTGATGGGGGCCTTGGTGGGCTCATCCAGCTTGACGCTGGAGGCGCAGCCAGCCAGGGTCAGCACGGCGGCCGCAGTGGCCAGGGTCATCAGGTGGGTGAAACGGTGAGTCATGGGGTGCTCCTGGGTAAAAAAGTCGGGTGATCAGGGACGGGCCGCAACGCCGGGGCCCCAGACGGGCTCGCGCACATCGGCCTTTGAGGTGGCCAGCGTGGCCTTGATGCGGCCATCGAGTGAGGTGGTCATCAGCACGTCGCGCCCTTGCGATCGGGTGGCGTAGATCAGCAGGCGGCTGTTGGGGGCAAAGCTGGGGCTCTCATCATCGCGGGTTTCGGTCAGCACGCGCACGTTGCCGGTCGACAGTTCCATCAGGTGCACCCGGAACGCGCCTGAGACCTGGCCGATGTAGGCCAGCCATTTGCCATCGGGGCTCAGGTTGGGGCTGATGTTGTAGGGGCCTGAGAAGGTCACGCGCTGGGCGTTGCCGCCGGCGGCGGGCACCTTGTAGATCTGGGGGCTGCCGCCACGGTCGCTGACAAAGTAGACCAGGCTGCCGTCGGGCGAAAACGTGGCTTCGGTGTCGATGGAGGCGCTGCTGGTCAGGCGCCGCACGCCCTCCCCGTTGGTGCCGATCACGTAGAGCTGCGAGCCGCCCTCACGGCTGAGCGTGACGATGAGCTGGCGCCCATCGGGTGACCAGGCGGGTGCGCTGTTGGTGCCCTTGAAGCTGGCCAGCACGCGGCGCTGCCCGGTGGCAATGTCTTGCCCCACGACGACGGCCTTGCCGCCTTCAAAGGACACGTAGGCCAGTTGGCGGCCATCGGGCGACCACGCGGGCGAGATGATGGGCTGCTGACTGGTCAGCGCGGCCTGGGCGTTCTCGCCATCGGCGTCGGCCACCAGCAGGGTGTAGCGGCGGCCCACCTTGCTGACGTAGGCAATGCGGGTGGCAAAGACGCCCTTCTCGCCCGTGAGCTGCTCGTAG
The DNA here is from genome assembly GCA_035438885.1 of Aquabacterium sp. Classification (GTDB taxonomy): domain Bacteria; phylum Pseudomonadota; class Gammaproteobacteria; order Burkholderiales; family Burkholderiaceae_C; genus Aquabacterium. The sequence goes on from DAORJC010000127.1 coordinate 3,609, forward strand.
ATGTCGTCGGCAATGCGGTGCGCGGCCAGGCGCAGATCGGCCGGGGGCACGACCAGGCTGTGGCCGCCCTGGTTCTTGGCCTTGAGCACGTCCCACAGGCGGTAGCGCACGTCAAAGCGGCCATCGGCCAGCGGGGTCACGGAGCCGGCGGCCAGGGCGTCGGCGCCCTTGGTGCGCCAGTCGCCCAGGTTGGGGGCAGAGGTCTCGTCCAGGCGGTCGGCCGTGGCGTCCAGCGTTTTGAACAGGCCGCTGCGCTCCAGGTCGGCCTTGACGATGGCGGCCAGGGGTTGGGGCGATCGGTTCTCATCCTTGAACTTGCCCAGCGCCAGGGGGATCTGGGTGGCGCCGACGCCGCTGATCTCGACCCGGAACTGCGCCTGGGCGGGGCCGGGCAGCCCGACGCAGGCGGCGGCCAGGGCCAGGCCCAGGCCCATCAAACCCAGGGTGGTCTGACGGCGTGCCAAAGAGGTGGGTGCCAAGTCGGTGATCGGTGTCATAAGTAGGTCGAATGCTAACGGAGGAATACGGGTACACCCCGTTGATTCTAGCAAAATGTCAGAAACCTTGATAAGATTCTGACAAGAGACCCACATGAGCAAGCTTCCCACCTCCATCCTGTCGCATGCCCGCGCCCTCCCCGAGGGCGGCGTGCTCTCGCCCAAGGAGTTCTTGCACCTGGGAAGCCGCGCAGCCATCGATCAAGCACTTTCCCGCCTCACCAAAGAAGGCAAGCTGCTGCGCGTGGCACGTGGCACTTACGTCACCCCAGTATCAAGCCGCTTCGGGACCCGGGCCCCAGCCCCCGAAAAGGTGGTTCACGCCCTGGCTGCGCAAAATGGTGAAGTGGTGACACTGCACGGCGCCAACGCTGCCAATGCGCTTGGCCTGACTCAGCAAGTACCGATCCGCGAGGTCTACCTGACCTCGGGTCGCACGCGACAGCTCAAGCTGGGACGCGCCGAGGTCATGGTCAAACATGCGCCACGCTGGATGCTCGCTCTGGGCTCCAGCCAAGCCGGAGCGGCGGTGCGGGCGTTGGCATGGATGGGGCCCAGTCACGTGCGCGAGTCCCTGGCTGCGCTGCGGCGCACGCTGCCTCCCTCTGAGTGGCTGACGCTGACGTCTGCGCGCGCGGCCCTGCCATCCTGGATGGCAAGGGCCATCGGCGAGGAAGCACTGCGTGGCTGAGGGCTACTTCTCCCTCAGCAAGCAAGACCAAGGCGAAGTCCTGGAACAGGCCCGCGAGAAAACCGGCAGGCCCACGCATCTGCTTGAGAAGGACGTGTGGGTCGTCTGGACGCTGGGCGCCCTGTTCGACTCAGCGCTGGCGGCTGACCTCACCTTCAAGGGCGGAACCTCGCTGTCAAAGGCCTACAAGGTCATCGATCGATTCTCCGAAGACCTCGACCTCACTTACGACATCCGCAAGCTGATCGCGGACCTCACGGGCGGCGAGGAGTTCCTGCCAGCAAACCGCAGCCAAGCTGGCAAATGGACCAAGGCTGTCCGCGACCGGTTACCCGATTGGATCACCGGCGAGGTACAACCCATTTTGCAGAAGGCCTTGGCGCTTGCAAAAGTGGATGCCAAACTGGAAATTGCTGGCACCGAGCGCGACAAGCTCTTGCTCCACTACCCAGCCGTCAAGCAGGGGACTGGCTATGTGGCGCCCGTCGTTACGCTGGAGTTCGGTGGCCGGGCGACCGGGGAGCCACATGCGATCGTACCGGTGGCATGCGACATGGACGGATGGGTCGACGGTGTGACGTTTCCGACTGCCGCCCCTTTGGTGATGAGCGTTGCGCGGACCTTCTGGGAGAAAGCCACGGCCACTCACGTCTACTGTGCGCAAGGACGGATTCGTGGCGAACGCTATGCGCGACACTGGCATGACCTGGCGGCGATCATGCGCAGCGCGCACTTTCAGGCTGCGGTCGAGGACCGCGTCGTTGCCCGTGCTGTTGCCGATCACAAATCCCACTTCTTCAGCGAAAAAGATGCCGAAGGCAAGGTCATCGACTACTTCGCCGCGGTGGAAGGTGGGCTGCAGATCGTGCCCGACGGATCTGCACGAGAGGCGCTTGAAACCGACTACGCCAAGATGCTCGAGGATCAAGTCATGGTCGGCAACGCCCTGCCCTTCGACCAACTCATGAAGGCCTGTGCAGAGGTTGCGCAGCAAGCCAATGGCGCGGCCAAGCAACCCAAGGCATAAAGCCCAGAAACCTCAAAGCAAGACGATGTCGTATTGCTCGGGGGACAAAGAGGGCTCGGACTGCAGGGACACGGGCTTGCCAATGAAATCGCTCAGGCCGGCCAGGTGCTGGCTTTCTTCGTCCAGCAGCATCTCGACCACAGTGGCGTGGGCCACCACGCGGAACTCGCGGGGGTTGAACTGCCGCGCCTCGCGCAGGATCTCGCGCAGGATGTCATAGCAAACGGTGCGCGCGGTCTTGACCTGCCCCCGGCCCTCGCAGGTGGGGCATGGCTGGCACAGCATGTGGGCCAGGGATTCGCGGGTGCGCTTTCGCGTCATCTCCACCAGGCCCAGGGCCGAGAACCCGCTCACGGTGGACTTGGTGCGGTCCTTGCCCATTTGCTTGCGCAGCTCGGCCAGCACGCTCTCGCGGTGTTCTTCGCGGCCCATGTCGATGAAGTCGACAATGATGATGCCGCCCAGGTTGCGCAGGCGCAGTTGGCGCGCAATGGCCTGCGAGGCCTCCAGGTTGGTCTTGAAGATGGTCTCGTCAAAGTTGCGTGCGCCCACGTAGCCGCCGGTGTTGACGTCGATGGTGGTCAGCGCTTCGGTCTGGTCGATGATCAGGTAACCACCGGACTTGAGGTCCACCCGGCGGGCCATGGCGCGCTGGATCTCGGTGTCGATGTTGTACAGGTCAAAGATGGGCCGCTCGCCCCGGTACAGGGCCAGGCGGCTGACGGTGGAGGGGCTGAACTCCTGTCCAAAGGCCTGCAGCAGGGCAAATTGCTCTTGCGAGTCGATGCGGATGGTCTGGGTCTGCTCGCCCACCAGGTCACGCAGCACGCGTTGCACCAGGCTCAGTTCCTGGTACAGCAGCGTGCCGGGGGGCGATTTGAGGCCCTTGTCTCGCACGATGGACCAGGTCTTGCGCAGGTAGGCAATGTCGGCCTTGAGTTCGTCGTCGGTGGCTTCTTCGGCGTTGGTGCGCAGGATGTAGCCACCGGGGGGGCGGCCATCGGCAGCAGAAGCCTCTTTGGTCAGGGTGACCATGCGCTCGCGCAAGGCGTCGCGCTGCTCGGCCGAGCCAATCTTTTGCGAGATGCCGATGTGCTCGTCTTGCGGCAAAAAGACCAGCATGCGACCGGCCACACTGATCTGCGAGGACAGGCGTGCGCCCTTGGTGCCAATGGGGTCCTTGATGACCTGCACCATGAGTGGCTGGCCCTCGTGCAGACGGCGCTCGATGGGCACGGGTTGCTCGTTGCCACGGCCGCCCTTGTGGTTGGGGTCGTCCGAGTGCAGGTCGGCCACGTGCAGAAAGGCCGCGCGCTCCAGGCCAATGTCAATGAAGGCCGACTGCATGCCAGGCAACACGCGGGCCACCTTGCCGCAGTAGATGTTGCCCACCAGCCCACGCTCGAGGGTGCGCTCGACATGCATCTCCTGAACGGCACCGCCTTCGATGATGCCCACGCGGGTTTCCTGGGGCGACCAGTTGATGAGGATGTCTTGAGAAATGCTCATGGCGTGGGGGTGTTCCGGAGTTGGGTGTTGGAGAGCACGCGCACGCCAGCGGGCGCCTGATGCGCCGAGGCGATCAGGCCGGCGGCCACTTGGCGGGCATGCACGGGTTTGTAGGCAGCGGGGGTGATCCAGCTCAGGTGCTGGGCCAGGACCTCGCCCAGGCGGAACTCAGCGCGATCGCCCAGCAGCACGGAGGGCTGGGCAATGGTCAAGGCGTCAAAGCCTAGGTCGCGCAGGCCTTGTTCCATCTGGCCCTTGACGCGGTTGTAGAACACGCGAGAGCGCGCATTGGCCCCCAGCGCACTGACCACCAGGAAATGACGCGCACCACCGGCCTTGGCCAGGCGGGCCAGCGCCAAGGGGTAGTCCAGGTCAACCCGCTGAAAAGCCGCTTGCGAGCCCGCTTTGGCAATGGTGGTGCCCAGGGCGCAAAACACGGTGTCGACCTGGAACCACTCGGGGTGGTCGGCCAGTTGTTCAAAGTCACTGATCAAGGGGACCACGCCAGCGGGCAGGGGCACGGGGCGGCGCAGCAAGGCACTGAGCTCGGTCACGTCGGGGTCGGTGGACAGTTGCTGCAGCAAGGCCTGGCCGACCAGGCCGGAGCCACCGGCCAGCAGGACGCGACCCAAAGCGGTGGGCCCGCTCATCCGAAGCTCCAGCCCAGGGGGCGCAGCAGTTCGGCGGTTTCAAACAGAGGCAGGCCCATGACGGCGCTGTAGCTGCCTTCCATGCGCGACATCCAGGCCGCGGCCTGGCTCTGGATCGCGTAGGCACCGGCCTTGCCCATGGGCTCGCCGCTGGCCACGTAGCGCAGGATTTCATCGTCGGTCAGCTCGCGCCAGGTCACGGCCGAGTCCGACACCAGCATCTGCCCATCGACCACCACGGCGGTCAGCACCCGGTGGGTCTGGCCCGACAGCAGGCGCAGGATGCGGGCGGCATCGGCCGCATCGGTCGGCTTGCCCAGGATCTGGGAGCCCAAGGCCACGGTGGTGTCGGCACACAGGATGGGCGCATCGAGCAGATCGCCCTGGGCCTGACGGCGCTGCAGGCGGTCGCGGGCGGCCTCCCACTTGGCCAGGGTCACGCGGCGCACGTAGTGGTGGGGGGATTCGCCGGGACGCTCGGCCTCCAGGGCCTCGGCGTCTTCATGGGCATCAGGCAGGAGCAACTGGTGCTGCACACCAATCTGGTCGAGCAACTGACGCCGACGGGGACTTTGAGAGGCCAGGTAAAGGAAACGCACGGATCACACCACCAAAGGGTCAGACACCAGAGCGAATCTAGCAGAGACCAGCCCTCAGGCTCGGTGGTAGGGGTGGTTGTTACGCAGAGACCAGGCGCGATAGAGCTGCTCCAGCAGCAACACGCGGGCCAGGGCATGCGGCAAGGTCATGTCCGACAGGCGGATGGCCTCGTCGGCTGTTTGCTTGAGCTGGGGGTCGATGCCATCGGCACCGCCAATGATCATGACCACGTCGCGGCCGTC
>DAORJC010000128.1:0-1980 GCA_035438885.1 Aquabacterium sp.
GGTGATGCTGAAAATGGCGCCCACGTGGGTGGAGACAAACAGCCGGCTGCTGGCGGTCAGGGTGATGTTGCCGGATATGGAGCTGGCGGTCAGGGTGATGGGCCCGGTGTTCTCGGTGCGGAATGGGCCATCGTTGGCCAGGTACAGCACCACGGACCAGCTATTGGTCCCGCGGCGCTCGATCTGGTACTGCTGGTAGCCGTCGCAGGCCACATACACGATGTCGCCGGATTGGTCGTAGCGCACCAGGCCCAAGTCGGCCGCCACCCATGGGGTGGGGATTTCCATGTCTCCGGCCGCCTCGACGTTGCAGCTGTCCACCAGGGTCTGCCGTTCCAAGGTGCTTTGGAACTGGATGTAAAAATCTCCGGCGGGGGTAAATGCCAGGCTGTGGGTGCCGGTGGCCAGCTCGGTCTGGCTCACGTATTCGTCGCCCCCGCTGGTGGAGCCTACCAGCAGCACCACGGGGCCGCGCTCGATCACGATGCGCAGGGCGTGCTCCACGCCGATGTTGGCCCCTGCGACGGTCACCTGCTGGCGCCGGATGGCGTTGGCGCTGCCGTTGCCGGTCAGTCCCATATATCCGCCGGTCACCCAGGCGCTGGTGGCGCCGGCCTCGTCGGCATCGGTCCAACTGCCAAGGTTGGCGTCAAAGTTGCCATTGGTTACGGAGGTGGTGACCGAGGGCCGGGTGATGATCTCGTCGTCTACCATCACGCGCATGACCTGGTCGGTCAGCTCGATGCCGGCTTTGTCCGATATGCTGAACACGAACGGGATATCCCGGCTGGCCAGGTTGTCTCGGGTTTCCTGCAGGTATTGCGTGCCCGGTCGCAGCATCATGCTGCCCATGACCCTGGGGATCAGGTTGTACATGGTCTGGGCCGACATGGCCACGCGCTTGATGTCGGCGCGCGCCAGCGCCAGGCGGGAGATAAGCCCCCGATTGAAGGCCACGAGCGCGATGTGCTGTCGCCCCATGGCTTACCCGATCAAACTGCCGCCGGGGCCACCGTCCCTGCCTGTTCCCCACCCGCCTTGTCGTGACTTGCTCCAGGCTCCCTGGGCCGGTTTCTGCGACGGCTTGGCCATTGCGTCCCGGTTCTTGGCGGTCAGGAGCGAGTTGCCCAGCATGCCGGCGTCTGGGCGTCCAGGCGGTCCGAGCAGGGTCTGCTGGCGTTGTTTGTCGCTGGTCAGGGCCATGACCACCTTGCTGGCGAAATAATGCTTCACGTACTCGGTGAAGCTGTACGGCCACTTGTCCAGGTTCATCCCATAGTCGGTGCTGTTGCTGACAAATTTCACGTAGATCGGCGTAATGTCTGCAAACCACCAGCCCACCTCGTCGGCGTACTGGAGCAGGGGGGTGTTGTAATACTCGTCCTGGCAGACCGCGCTGGTGTTCACCCAGTCGGTGGGCTTTTCGAATGCGTTCTGGTACCCGAAGGCGGGCTCGACGTCCGGGTCGTGGGTGATCATGGCGGTGCGCATTGCAAAGTTCCACTGCGCCTGCTCCAGGCAAAACTGCACCCCGCCGTCCTGCCACACAGCATCAAGCTCATGGCGCGCCTTCACGTTCTCCGAAAGGCTGGCCAGGCGCCGGTCTCCGATGATCTGGAGGGCGCCGTTGTAGATCTTGAGTCGGTCCGTGGCCACGGCGGGGTGGCCTTACTTGAAGGCTTTGAGGTGATTGATCAGCCAGGTGTCGGCGCCGGCCCGGCTGCCCTCGCCCTCGTGCACCACAGCATTGTCGGCCACGCGGATCACGCTCCACTGGCTGTGGATACCGCGGTAGCGCACCTCGTAGCTCTTGAGGCCGTCTGGCTGGTCGCCGGTCTGGGGCACGTTGTCCAGGTAGTCCACGCGCAGCACGCGCACGTCGGCGGCGTTCTTGGTGGCGCCCAGGACCACCACGTCGGCTATCCAGCTGGCATCGTTGGCCCACACCTCGATGCGGTCACGCAGGCGCAGCTTCTGGGC
>DAORJC010000128.1:2080-8754 GCA_035438885.1 Aquabacterium sp.
GAACGTGCTGCTGATCTGGCTGCCGGTGGACACGTACCCGCCTGCGCCGGTGCTGGTGATGCCCTGCACCACGCCGATGGCGATGCCCACGGTGGTGGCTGCGGTGGCGCCGACCATGATGATCACGTCCCCGTTCTTCATGCCCAGGTAGTAGGCATCGGTGAAGAACTGGCCGCTGTTGGTGCCGCTGGATGCCTCGGTGGCGCTGTTGGTGGAGGTGTAGATCCACAACTGGGCGCCGGAGCCCTTGCCGGTACCGTTGATGGTGCTTCCGTTGTTCAGAGCGACTTTGCTCATCCCGCTGGAGATCAGCATCGGGGGGTTGGCGAGGGTGCTGCCTGCAGTGCTTCCGCTGTACGACATGGCTATTTCCTTTTCAAATGAACCGGAGGGTCGAGGGCGCCAGGCTGGCCGCCCTCATCCGAGCAGTTCAGGCTTTACGCGTAAGCGCTGCCGTCGGTTGTGATCACCACCACGCCGCTGTTTTGCAGCAGCTTGGCACCCATGTACATCGTGGCGCGCGCCCACGAGTAGTCCTGCTCCTCGTTGTAGCCCACCGGTGTTTGCAGCCCAGCCACATCGGCTGCGTGGCCGATCGCGGACTGGTGGTACATGAAGTTCTTCTCGCTGGTCGTTCCCTTGCCCGGTAGATTGGGGTGGGAAACGATGAGGGCGTTCTTCCAGCGGTAGGCCATGGGCTTGTCGCGCCAGTTGGCCTCCTGCCCCGCGTAGGGCCGCATGTCCACGTACTGCGCGTTCGTGAACTCCGGGGCCTGCTCGAGGTAGGCCAGGGTTGCCGGGCAGCACAGGAAGGTGATCCGGCTGTCCCAGGGCACGGATGCGTTTTGCAGCTTGACCGTGGCGTTCTGGAACACGCTGACCGTCATGATCGTGCTGGTGCTGCCGATCGTGACCGTGCCGGTGTTGAGCTCGGTGATGATCTGGCTGTCGATCTTGCGGTTGATCACGCCCATGCTGGTCATCTGCATGATGGCGCGCTGGTTGCCCTGGCTGGCGAACACGTTGAAACCGGTCTTGCGCACCAGGTCGTGCCACTCAGACAGCACGCAGCTGTTCTGGGTCAGGTTGTCAGCACGCGCCGGGATCAGGCCGTTCACGCCGCGGGTGGTTGCCTCGGCGTTGCCGGAGTCGGCCACCAGGAACACGCAGGTGTTGCCCTTGATTTCCGCCTCGGTGGTGACGGTATCTCGGAGCAGGGACACATGCTGTTCAAAACCGGCGATGAATTCCTGTCGGTACTGGGTCTGGAATGCGGTGTCGGCGTGGTACCGCAGTTTCATCAGGCCGGTGCTTTCCAGCCAGTCGATGGCATTCCACAGGCTCAGGAGTGCTGCATCCTTTACCCAGGCAATGGTGGGGGCGACGATCTTTTCGGTGGGACTGGCGATTGCGCTCCCGACTGTCGCGGCCATGGCCACAACCAGGGAGATTAGGGCGGTGAGTTTCTTCACGGTAGGTCTCCAGTGAAACGGGTTTTTTCAATTACCGTCGCACGGGGTGACCGTCTGTGCCGATCGCCAGCAGGGTGTCCACGTCGCGTGGGGCTGCTGTTTCTCAGGCCTCCGGGGCCGAGCTACCTGGTGGTTTAGGTGCTCCCGATGGGGTCCATTGCTGGAGGTGACCATCAGTGGTGCGAGTTTTACACCGCCCCGGGAGGATTTACAAGCCCCTCCTATTTCTTGGAGGACCGCTCCTTCGCGTCCAGCAGGGCGCGGTAGCGCTCCTGGGTCTTGACGTCGTCCCAGTATTTCTTGCCATCGGGGCTGGTCCTGGGAGCCTTCATCCAGGTTTCAATCTGCTTGATCTCGTCATCGATTGCCCCGGCGATGTTGCCGCCGGAGTTGGGAATGATGGCCGTCACCGGGTTGATCTCGCCGGCCAGCTGGCGCAGCCACATCATGGTCTCGGGGTGGCTCATGATCGGGGTGCCGTCGGCCAGGCGGCCGTGCATGATCTGGTCCTTGACCCCAGCCGGCGCGCCGTCCAGCAGGCCCAGGACCATGTTCTCGTTGGTCCGGTACTCGTTGCCCCAGGCGGCGCGCAGGGCGTCCTGGGCCTTGGCTGCCAACTGCTTGTCCAGCTCGGCGCGCTGGGCAGTCTGGCGCTCTACCTCCTCGTAGTACCAGTCGACCGCCTGGCTGGCCTGCTGGGCGGTCATGTTGGCCCCATGGGCGCTTTTAAGGAATGCGTCGATGATGGGTCTGTCCTCCTCGCCGATCACCAGGCCGTCCTTCAGCTTGAGTTCGTACTTGTCCGGGGATTCCGGGATGCCGTTCTCGGTGCGCCAGGCCTTGACCTGTTCCTCGGTAGCATTGGGCGGGAGGGTGCTGCGCATTTCGCCGGCTGCAATCTTGTTCTGCAGCGCAATGTGGGCGTTCAGGGCGTCGGCCGGGGTAGCGTAGCGCTTCACCCGGGTGAGCAGCTTTTCGTCCACCTTGCCATCCTTGGTGGCAAATTCGGTAGCGATGCCGCGCCACGGGTCGTCACCGTAGGGGTTGGCCTTCTTCCAGGCCTCCTGGGCGCCGGTGTAGACCGTTTTCAGCTTGTCCTCTGGGAGGGCCTTCACGTAGTCTGGATCCGGGATAACTGTTTCCAGCCAGGTGCGCGCCTCGTCCGGTTTGAATTCGTCCTGGGCTGGGCCGGGGCCTGGTTCATCGATGTACATCGGCATGAATAGGCTGCGAATCAGTGCTGCGATAAAACTTAGCTTCATGGTTCCTCCCCTCTGGTTGGTCGATTACTGCGGTTCGTGCGGGTCTGCGTTGGGCTCGCGGTCCTTTACCGCGCTCAGGTTCATCTGGGACAGTTTCATGATCTGGTGGCCGACGAAATGCCGGCCCAGGTGCACATGGGTGGCCTCGACGTCGCCGGGCACGTAGGGCCATTCCGGGATGCCGCATGCGCTTTTCAGGATCCAGTCGATGGCGCGCTTTTGCTGGATCGGGTCGGCGGTGCCAGCCATCAGGGCCTTGATGGCGCTGGCGTCTGCCTTTTCCCAGTTGTTGGCTGCGCGCTGCAGCAGGGTCTGCTGTGGTGGTGCTTTGCGGCCTCTGGGCTGCTCGGTGGGCGGTGGCAGGGCTGGGTGTCGTGGGTTTCGGTCTGTGGTCATTTACGCCGGCACCCCTTCCGCCTGGGCCTGAATGGCCGGGGTCAGGTTCTTGACCACGTTCGATCCCTGCTCCATGGCTGCCAGGGTGGTCTGGGCGGCGGCAGCGGCCTCCTGCTGCTTCTTGATCTGCTCCACCGTCACCTCGCTGCGCACCCACTTGGCCTCGTAGCCGATGCCCATCAGGGCGTCCCGCAGGGACACCACCACGTCGGGCAGGGCTGCGGCGCTCTGGTCCATCTGCACCGCGGTGGCGATGAGCTGCGCGCCCTCGAGGAACTTCTGGCCCTTCTGGGCTTCGATCGCATCGTGCAGGGGGCTTTCGAACCGGAACTGCAGCTCGGCGCCCTGCAGGGATGGGGGCATGTCCTTGGGGTTGCCGAATCCGCCGGCGCGGCGCATCAGGTCGAAGGTCAGCTCGCACATATCCCCGTTGTACGTCTGCTCCATCGGTTCAAAAATGGGCATTGCGTCCCGGATGTACTGGGCGACGTATTGGCCCACCTCGTAGGCGGTCATTTCCGGCCGGCGCACGGGGAGGGTGAGCTGGGGCAGGTAGAAGCACTCGGCCAGCATCTGCCGGCTGTCCTGCATCATTTCCAGGCCGAGCGGCATACCCTTCGCATCGATGTTCATGGGCCGCAGGGCCTCGCCCAGGCGCTCGTCGTAGTCTCGGTCCACCCATGTGGTGCCGCCGGCATAGATGGCCATGTCCGAGCGCACCGCATCGATGGTGGCGATCATCGGTGGGTTGGTGACCTTCTCGCCAGCTTCCAGCAGGGTATAGGCCATGGCCTGGATCAGCCGGGCCTCGGGCAGGCCGGCGACGGTGGCCGGGCTGAAGGCGTACTGGCTGCCGCTGACGGTCTGCCAGCGGGGCACGATGTACTCCTTGTTGAAACTGCACTTGGCCTCGATCTGGTGCATGTTGGCGCAGTCATAGACGATGTGCACGTAGGGATAGCGCTCGCGCTCACCCTGGGCGATCTGGCGTCGGCTGGGCATGGCGTTGCCGGTGACGGCGTCCCGCTCGTAGGTGTCGATGTCTCCTGTGTACATATCGCTGGCCACCACCATGTGCATGCACTCGACTTCCTCAAACGGCTTGTTGGAGGTGATCAGCTGTCTCACCTTGCTGTGCACCTTGTCGCCGAACATCTGCTGCAGGTCGCGCGCGTAGGGTTTCCACTTCCGGGCCACCATGGTGATGGCGCCTTCCTCGTTTTCGGTCCACACGCAGTCCCGCAGGTGGTGGGTACGGTACAGCAGGCCGTTGGCCAGCTTGTTCAGCCGGATGCTCATCACCAGCTGTCCGAAGCAGGCGAAGTCGTTATCGCCCTCTTTCGTGGCCCTGGCGAACTGGGTTTTGCGGTCGTACATAGCTCGGCGCTGGGTCACCTCGGCCCACTGCAGCCAGCGCTTGGCCTCGTTGTCCTCGCGCGTGGTGTCCACCGGGGCCGGATGAAACCAGGCTTTGGCGCTGGGGCGCAGCATGGTGGTGAGCTGATCGGCCAGCTTGCGGCGCACAACAACCGGATAGCTGCTCATCAGGTTGGCCGCAAAGTCGGTGCCGAGGGTGCGCTGGTACGTGAAGTCGGCGCGCTCTGGGTAGAAGTTGTCGGCCTGCTCCTGCCACAGCGACAGGAGGGTCGATCGCTTCCCGAACAGCAGGCCTGCCGTTTCGTTCAGCTCTTTGGAGTTCATCTAGTCGTCCTCCTCGCCCTCTGGCGCTTCGCCCAGCATCATGTCGGTGATCTGCAGGTCCACGCTGCGCTCGGGGTCGTCGCCGGGCTTTACGCCAGCTGCAGCGGTGACCTGGACCCGGGTAACGTGCACGGTGGCCATCAGCATCATGCAGCAGCCGGCCTCCGGCATTTCCTTGATCCCCAGCTTGTTCAGCTCATCGGCACCCAGGTGTATGCACAGGCCCCAGGGGTAGTCCGGTGCAATGCTGTCGACTGTGGCCGGCGCGCCCATATCCTTGCGCTTGTCCTCGGCCGTTCGCTTCATGGATGCCATTTTCATGTCAGCCCCCTAGGGCGTCGGTTGAGGTGTCGGTCAGGATGGTGCTGGCCCTGCCCTGACGGCGCATCATTTCGGCTAGGGAGCGCTTCTTGGCGTCCTTCTGGGCCTTGGGGTCTGGCATCGGTGTGGGCGGTGTCACGGTGGGCACTGCGGCGGTCACTCCGGTGTTGCCGCCTCCGAACATATCACTGATAAACGACATGGCTTTTCTCCTATCTTCTGCGGTTTGATCTGCCCATGACCACGGCCGGGCGTCTGCCCAGGCCGCGCTGGAACTGCTGATCTGCCTGCCACTGCTTGCCGTCGGTCAGGTAGGTGGCGCCTGCCGTCCAGGCCATGATGACAGCATCGCCCTCGTTTGTGGATCTCCCCAGTCGCTTGCAAACGTCCTCTTTCGACTCGGCCTTGATGGCGATGCCGTGCTGTCCTCGTACCGGCTCGAAGGTGGGGGCGGCCAGGTCGCCGATCAGGATGGGGCTGGGTGGCAGCATGATCGGCGAGCCACCGGGCTGTTCCGGATCCAGTGCCTCCCGGAACCGCCACAGGGCCTGGGTGCGCAGGTTGTAAAAGGCGCACTGGCCGTCCTTGGTGCGCTGCACGCTGGCCGCGGCACCCTTGTAGGCCACCACCGGCAGTTGCTGGTCGTGGCAGGCCTCGTAGATCGGCCCACCGTATCCACCGCCCATGTCCACGATGATGATGCAGCTCTGGCCGCGGCGGTGCATCACGATCATGCCGGCGCCGTACCGGCCGGGGCTTGTCTTGGGTATGTCTGAGCCTGGAATGGTGATCAGCCGGTCGAACCAGCCGTCGTACCGCGGTGCCAGGACCATGGGGTCGTTGCCACCGCCTGAGCAGTCCACGCCCATGGCGCACATCGGCACGCCGGCCGGCGGCCGTTCGGTCCACCGGTCCTGGGCGGCGCGGATCCAGTCGGTTGGAATGAGTTGGAATGCCTGGTCTTTCAGGCCCACGTCGAACCGGCCCTCGCGGTAGGCCTGGCGCAGCTCGATCGGCAGGCTGTCCAGTTGGCGCTTGTAGTCGTCGGTTCGGGTCAGGTCCGGGTTGTCGGCCAGAGTGGAGCGGATGAAGGTGCGGCTCTTGGCCAGCAGGGGCTTGCCGTCCACGATGTGCTCGCCCGGTCCGTCCACCTCGATGTCCTCGTCCCTGGGGCCGCGCACGTACCACCTGAGCTCGCCACTCTTGGCCGGGTTGGGGTGGGTGGGGTCCAGCCATGCTGCCCACCGGCGCACCACCCACATGCCCTCGGGGCTGGTCGGCGGGTTGGTTGTGGCCACGATCCGGCAGCGCTGCCCTGGCTTGGTGGTGCGGGTCCAGGTGGTGATGAACAGGTACTGGCTTTCGGTGAAGTCGACCAGCTCATCGAAGGCCTTCAGGTCATGCGGGATACCCTTGCGCTTTTGCTTGTCCTTCTCGAGCTGGCATCCACCGATGTCGATGATGCGACCGTCGATCTTCCAGCCCTTCTGCTCGTTCTTGCCGATGCCGTGGCCGATGATCT